>NZ_JBFAHF010000002.1:22885-340775 GCF_040654015.1 Nocardia sp. NPDC050799 | reverse complement strand
GGGCGCTGTTCCACCAGAATCTCGAATCCATGTTCTTCATGAGCCAGGCCGTGGCCGCGGCGCCGCATGCACTTCGAGGGCTGAACGGCGGGACGGGCCTCGACCCGTTGTGGGCCTCTGAAGACTCGGCGCCGGGGTGCGCCGTCTGTGTTCCGGTGGCGGCACCGTACGTGAGGGGAGAAGTGGCGTCGTCGAGCCGGTCCCGGGTGCGCTATGCGGATGCGGGCGGGCACATGATGTCGCCGGTCGGCGTGGAGCGGCGGCTGCGGAAGCTGCGGTCGCATGGGACGTCCGGGGTGTCCGCTGATATCGGCGCCACCCCCACTGTCTCTATCACGCGAAAGACCCGGTCCCCTTGTTGGGGCCGGGGTCTTTCTACGTTCGGCTATCCGCTAGCGGTAGTCGCCTCAGGCGTTACCGGACAGCTTCTCCCGCAGTGCCGCGAGCTGGGCGTCGCTGGCGAGCGAACCGCCGCCCGACTCCGGCTGGCTGGTGCTGGACTGCGCGCCGCTCTCGGAGGAGTAGTTCGACGAACCGCCGCCGCCCGCGGCCTCGGCCGCGGCGTCGGCCGCCATCTTCTCCATCTGCGCGGTGTGCATCTTGTGCCGGCGCTCCGCCTCGGCGTAGCGGCCTTCCCACTCTTCGCGCTGCTTGTCGAAGCCCTCGAGCCATTCGTTGGTCTCGGGATCGAAGCCCTCGGGGAAGATGTAGTTGCCCTGCTCGTCGTAGCTGTCGGCCATGCCGTACTTCGACGGATCGAACTCGGCGTTGTAGTCCTCGTTGGCCTGCTTGAGGCTCAGCGAGATCCGGCGACGCTCCAGATCGATATCGATGACCTTGACCATGGCGTCGTCGCCCACGACCACGACCTGGTCCGGGACCTCGACGTGGCGCTCGGCCAACTCGGAGATGTGCACCAGGCCCTCGATGCCCTCTTCGACGCGCACGAACGCACCGAACGGCACCAGCTTGGTGACCTTGCCGGGCACGATCTGGCCGATGGCGTGGGTGCGAGCGAACTGCCGCCACGGATCTTCCTGGGTGGCCTTCAGCGACAGCGAGACGCGCTCGCGGTCCAGGTCGACGTCGAGCACCTCGACGGTGACCTCGTTGCCCACCTCGACCACCTCGGACGGGTGATCGATGTGCTTCCAGGAGAGCTCGGAGACGTGCACCAGACCGTCGACACCACCGAGATCGACGAAGGCGCCGAAGTTGACGATGGAGGAGACCACACCCTTGCGGACCTGGCCCTTCTGCAGCTGGTGCAGGAATTCGCTGCGCACCTCGGACTGGGTCTGCTCCAGCCAGGCGCGGCGGGACAGGACCACGTTGTTGCGGTTCTTGTCCAGCTCGATGATCTTGGCCTCGATCTCCTTGCCGACGTACGGCTGCAGATCACGGACCCGGCGCATCTCGACCAGCGAGGCGGGCAGGAAGCCGCGCAGACCGATATCCAGGATCAGACCGCCCTTGACGACCTCGATCACGGTGCCGCGGACGGCCTCGTCCTTCTCCTTGAGCTCCTCGATCGTGCCCCAGGCGCGCTCGTACTGAGCCCGCTTCTTGGACAGGATCAGGCGACCCTCTTTGTCCTCCTTGGTGAGGACAAGAGCCTCCACCTCATCGCCCACGGAAACGACCTCGTTCGGGTCGACATCGTGTTTGATGGAGAGCTCGCGAGACGGAATGACGCCTTCGGTCTTGTAACCGATGTCGAGCAGGACCTCGTCGCGGTCGACTTTGACGATGGTTCCTTCGACGATATCGCCGTCGTTGAAGTACTTGATCGTGGCGTCGATGGCGGCGAGGAAATCCTCGGCGGAGCCGATGTCGTTAACGGCTACCTGCGGCGAGGTGACGGTGGTGGGCATGTGGCGGTTTGCTCCGGACGGATTGTGATCGGTTGCGGACATTGAGACTTTCGGTACGCTGCGATACACCCAGCGGCTCCAGGTGTGATCACTTGCGCGTTCAGCGTACGCGACCCGGAACCGGGCGGGCAAACGACCCCCCGGAGCGAATCTATAGGCTTCGAATCGTGTCCGACGACCTCGTTCAAGATCGCCACGCTCAGGCCACCGAACTGCTGGGCACCGCGGGTGCGGCACGCCTGCGGATCGGCTCGGCCGAAAGCGAACGCGCGAACCGGCGCTGGTGGGACGCCGACGCCGGCCAGTACCACGATACGCACGGGGATTTCCTCGGTGCCGACAGTGTCGGCGGCGAATTCGTCTGGTGCCCGGAAGGCCTGCACGAAGGCGATATGCGGTTCCTCGGCGAGATCACCGGCCAACGGATCCTCGAGGTCGGCTGCGGGTCGGCGCCGTGCGCCCGCTGGCTGGCCGGCCAGGGCGCCCACCCGGTCGGACTCGATATCTCGCGGGGAATGCTGTCACGGGGGCTTGCTGCCATGACACGGGGCGGACCGCGGGTGCCGCTGGTGCAGGCGGGCGCCGAGGCCCTGCCGTTCGCGGACGAATCCTTCGACCTGGCCTGTTCGGCCTTCGGCGCGGTCCCCTTCGTCGCCGACTCCGCCCTGGTGATGCGGGAGGTCGCCCGGGTGCTGCGGCCGGGCGGGCGCTGGGTATTCGCGGTGAACCATCCGATGCGGTGGATCTTCCGCGACGATCCCGGCCCGGACGGCCTCGAAGCGGTGATCCCCTATTTCGACCGCACCCCGTACACCGAGATCGACAGCGAGGGCCGGTGCACCTATGCCGAACACCATCGCACCATCGGTGACCGGGTCCGGGAAATAGTCGGGGCCGGATTGGTGCTCGACGATATCGTCGAACCGGAGTGGCCGGAATGGCTGGACCGGGAATGGGGCCAATGGAGCCCGCTGCGCGGGCAATTGTTCCCGGGGACAGCGATATTCGTGAGTCATAAGCCCGACCGGCCGTAAGGCCCGCCGGCGAGCGCTCCTCCCACCGCAGAGTGGAGCGCGCCGAGAGTGCGGCCCGGCCGCGGGATACATCGGTGGCGACGGACACAAGAATCTCCCGGCTCGCCCGTGGGACGGGCGAGCCGGGAGTCCGGTCCGATCAGGATTCGTCGCCGCGCGACGGACGCGGAGAACGCCCGGCCTGCTCCAGCGCGCGCCGGAGGGCGAACTCGATCTGCGCGTTGACGCTGCGCAGATCGTCGGCCGCCCATTTGGCGATCGCGTCGTGGACCGCGGGGTCGAGCCGGAGCAGGACCTTCTTGCGTTCGGCCATCAGTTGTACAGCGATCCCGCATTGACCACGGGCTGCGTCGGCCGGTCACCGCACAGCACCACCAGCAGGTTGGAGACCATGGTGGCCTTGCGTTCCTCGTCCAGTTCGACCATGCCCTCGGCGGCGAGCCGGTTCAGCGCCAGTCCGACCATGCCCACCGCGCCCTCGACGATCTGCGTGCGAGCGGCCACCACCTGCGCCGCCTGCTGACGGACCAGCATCGCCTGCGCGATCTCCGGCGCGTACGCGAGGTGGGTGATCCGTGCCTCGATCACCTCGATGCCGGCGGTCTCGGTGCGGTCGCGCAGTTCCACCGTGAGTTCCTCGGCGACCTCGGCGCCGTCGCGCAGGCTGGTGCGGTCGGCGTCGTGGGCGTCGTAGGGGTGGGTGGTGGCCAGGTGCCGGACCGCGGCCTCGGACTGGGTTTCCACGTATTCCTCGTAGTCGTCCACGGCGAAGGCGGCCTTGAAACTGTCGACCACCTTGTAGACGACCACCGCCGCGATTTCCACCGGATTACCGTCGGCGTCGTTGACCTTCAGTTTCTGGGTCTCGAAGTTCCGGACCCGCAACGAGATACTGCGGCGATCGGTCAGCGGCAGGACCGAGAAGAATCCGGGTTCGCTCACCGAGCCGATATAGCGGCCGAAGAACTGGACGACCTTGGCCTCGTTGGGGTTCACCACCGCCAGGCCGGTGATGCCGAGCAGCAGGATCACCCCCAGCACGCACGCGACGATCGCCCCCGCCAGTCCCGCAGCGTTCTGATGCTGCGCGAATGCCGCGAATCCCGCTATCGCCACCGCCGCCAGCGCAATGGTGAGTACCAGCCAGATCAAGAGCACGACGAACCCGTTGACCCGCGCGGCGTTCCGGAATGTCATGACATCCTCCCTCTATCAAAGTGATATCACCAAGATAGCATGATGCTCACGCACCGGTTGCGCACGATACGAATCAGGAGCCGCCCGGCCCCGCGGCCGGATATCGCCGACTGCCTGCGACCATGTGCGAATGGAACGGACAGCACAGGGTGAGCGGCTACGCCTCGGCGTGATCGAGGGCGACGGGATCGGGCCCGAGGTGGTGGGCTCGGCGCGGCGGGTGGTGGACGAGGCACTGTCCGCCGCCGGCGCGGCCACGGTCGACTGGGTCCCGTTGCCGATGGGCCGCCGGGCCATCGACGAATTCGGCACCGCACTCCCGGAAGCCACCCTGACCGGCCTCCGCGACACCGACGGCTGGATCCTCGGCCCGCACGACAATGCCTCCTATCCCCCGGAGCACCGCATCGCGCCGGGCGGTGCGATCCGGCGCCATTTCGGTCTGCACGCCAACATCCGGCCCGTCAGAGCGTTTCCCGGTGTCGTGGCGGTCGCACCGGATATCGACCTGGTGGTCGTCCGCGAGAACAGCGAGGGTCTCTACGCCGACCGGAACATGGCGGTCGGGTCCGGGGAGTTCTGTCCCACCCCGGATATCGCCCTGTCGGTCGGCCTGGTGACCCGGGCAGCGTCCGAACGGATCGCGCACGAGGCCTTCCGGCTGGCCGCCACCCGGCGTGGGCGGGTGACCATCGTGCACAAAGCGAATGTGCTGCCGCTGACCATGGGGTTGTTCCGCGACACCTGCTATGCCGTGGCACGCGAGTACCCGGATGTGACGGTGACGGACGAACACGTCGACGCGGCCGCCGCGCATCTGGTCCGCGCCCCCGGTGATTTCGATGTCCTGGTCACCGAAAACCTGTTCGGTGACATCCTGTCCGATCTGGCCGCACAGCTCGGCGGATCGCTGGGTACGGCCGCCTCCCTGAACTGTTCGGCCGACCGGGCGATGGCGCAGGCCGTCCACGGCGCCGCCCCCGAGCTGGCCGGACACAACCGCGCCGATCCGGTGGCCCTGCATCTGTCCGCCGCCATGCTGCTGCGCTGGCTGGCCGATCGGCACGGCCGGCCGGTCCTCGCCGGGGCCGCGGAGCGGATCGAGCACGCGGTCGCGGCGACCTTCGCCGCCGGTATCGCCACGGCCGATCTGGGTGGTCAGGCGTCGACCGGCGAATTCACCGAACAGGTCACCGCACGGGTCCACTTCCGGTAGGCGCGGCCGCCACTCGGCGCGGACGGCGACTACAGCAGCCGGGACAGGAACGCCTTGGTGCGATCGTGCGCCGGATTCGTCAGCAGATCGCCGGGCGGCCCCGCCTCGACCACGACTCCCCCGTCCATGAACACCAACTGGTCGGCCACCTCGCGCGCGAAACCCATCTCGTGGGTCACCACGATCATCGTCATACCCGAGGCCGCGAGCTCGCGCATGACCGTGAGAACTTCACCGACCAGCTCCGGGTCCAGCGCGGAGGTGGGCTCGTCGAACAACATGAGTTTCGGGTCCATCGCCAGCGCCCGGGCGATCGCCACCCGTTGCTGCTGGCCGCCGGACAGCTGTGCCGGATAGGCGTTCGCCTTGTCGGCCAGCCCGACCCGGTCCAGCAGCTCCTTCGCCCGCGACACCGCGTCGGCCCGGCGGGTCTTCTTGACCTGGATGGGTGCCTCGACGATGTTGGCGAGCACCGTGCGATGCGGGAACAGGTTGAAATGCTGGAAGACCATGCCGATCTCCCGCCGCTGACGGGCCGCGTCGCGCGGATGCAGCTCGTAGAGCTTGCCGGCTTTTTCGCGGTAGCCGACCAGTTCCCCGTCCACGTACAACCGGCCCGCGTCGATCTGTTCCAGATGGTTGATGCACCGCAGAAAGGTGGATTTTCCCGAGCCCGAGGGCCCGATCAGGCACAGCACCTGACCGTGCCGCACGTCCAGCGAGATGCCCTCGAGGACCCGTAGCGCCCCGAAACTCTTGCAGACCCGGTCGGCGCGGACCATCGGTTCCGTCGCACTCATTTCGCCCGTACCTCTCCGCGCGCGTCGGCCAGCTCCTGGAGCTGTTTCGCGGTCAGTTGCCGGGATATGCCCCGCGAATAGTATTTCTCCAGGTAGTACTGGCCGACCATCAGCACGCTGGTGATCGCCAGATACCAGGTGGCGGTGACCAGCAGCAGCGGGATGGGCAGGAAGTTCACCCCGTAGATATCGCGGGCCCGGCCGAACAGATCGGTACTGAGCGGTATGGCGGTGACCAGCGCGGTGGTCTTCAGCATGCTGATGAGTTCGTTGCCGGTCGGCGGGATGATCACCCGCATGGCCTGCGGCAGCACCGTCCGCCGCATGGTCTGCGACCAGGACATACCAAGCGCGATGGACGCCTCACGCTGGCCTTCGCCGACCGAGTTGATACCGGCCCGGACGATCTCGGCCATGTACGCCGCCTCGTTGAGTCCCAGCCCGATCACGGCGAACGCGAACCCCGCCTGCAGACTCTGCACATCGACCTCGAACAGGCGCGGGCCGAAGGGCACACCGAACGCGACGTTCTGGTACAGCGACGGGACCAGTCCCCAGAAGACCAGTTGCACGTACACCGGGGTCCCGCGGAACACCCACAGGTAGACCCACGCGCTCGCCCGCAGCACCGGGTTCGGCGACAGCCGCATCACCGCCAGCGTGGTACCGAGTACGACGGCGATGACCATCGCCAGCACGGTGAGCTCCAGGGTGACCACCGCGCCCGCCGCGATCCGGGTATCGCGCAGATACTGCCAGTACACATCCCAGCGGTACGCCGGATTGGTGGCCGCGCCGTAGACGAACAGCCCGCCGAGCGCCAGGATCAGCGCGGCGGCCACCCAGCGGCCGGGCCGCCGCAACGGTACCGCGGCGATGGGTTCGGGTGCGGCGGCCGCGCCGGCGGCCCCCCTCGGATCGGCGGTCATCGCGTCGACTCCCTCGCGCCGTTGATCACGGAGGTGCGCAGCGCGCCCTCCTGGACACCCCAGTTCTCGGTGATCTGCCGGTACTGCCCGGTGTCGATGAGGTGCTGCAACGCGTCGCGCAGCACCGGTGCCAGCGGCGACCCTTTCGCGACGGCCCACCCGTAGGGCGCCGCGTCGAATATCGGACCGGCCGCTTCGATCTTGCCGTCGGTCTGTTCGATCGCGTACGCGGTGACCGGGGAATCCGCGGACATGGCGTCGACCTGGCCGAGTACCAGCGCATTGGTCACCGCGCTCTGCTCGTCGAACGCGTCGATGATGATCGGCTCCCGGCCCGCCGCGACACAGGCTTCGCTCTTGGCCGGGACCTCTTCGATGTGCTCCACCGTTGTCGCCTGAACCGCGACGCGTTTACCGCAGGCGTTCGCGGGATCGACGTGCCGGCCGGTGCGCTGCGCCCACTGCACCCCCGCGCTGAAATAGGTGACGAAATCGACCTGCTTCTCCCGTTCCACCGAATCGGTGATCGAGGACATGCCGACATCGTAGGTACCGGCCTGGACGGCGGGAATGATCTTCTCGAACGCCGATTCGGTATAGCGGGCCCGCAGACCGAGCACCGCGGTGACCGCGTCCATCAGATCCACATCGAAACCGACGATCGCGCCGTGCCGGTCGCGATACTCGTTCGGCTGATACGGCACATTGACCCCGACCACCAACTCCCCGGCAGCGGCGATATCGGCCGGCACCCGCGCGGCCAGCGCGTCCACCGCGCGCACCGCGACCTTGGGCGGGACCGGCCCGGTGTCCTCCACATTGGTCACGCACCCGGCCAGCAGCGCGATACCGGCCAGCCCGCAGAGTATGCGTCGCACCCGGGCACCGGATCGATTTACCACCGCCACCACCTGCCGCTCGCGAAGAATCGTGGGCCCTCGGCCGCTCGTCGACCTTGTCAGGCACAGTAGGCGACCGCGGCCCGCGGCACACCCCGAGTAACCCAAGATTGATCTCCGGGCGCTGCGCCCGGCACAGCCACCGCCCGTCAGCCGGCGCCCGACCCGCTACCGTCTGCAGATCATGGTGCAGTCGGTGGAATTACTGCTCGACGAGGCGGCCGAACAACGTATCCGGCGGCAGTGGGAGCTGCTCGCCGAAGCGGGGCTGCCCGGGCTGGGACAGGGCAGGCGCGACGGAGACATCGAAAATCACCGGCCGCACATCACCGTGGCGGTGGCCCGGCAGATCTGGCCGCGGATCGAACAGGAGCTCGACCGGTTACCGTTCCGGCCTTTCCCGGTACGTCTCGGCGGCGTGCTGGTGTTCGGGGCGCGGCGGCCGATCCTGGTGCGGGCGGTGGTCCCGTCCGAACAACTGCTGGCCTGGCATCGCCGCATCCACCAGGTGGTCGAACCGTGCCCTGATGTCCCGGCCAATCTGCGCCCCAACCAGTGGACACCGCATGTCACGCTGGCGCGGCGGGTCCTCCCGCAGCGGATCGGTGACGCGGTGTCCGCCGTCGCGGCCGACCGGGACACCACCGCGACCGTGGTCGGTATCCGGCGCTGGGACGGCGACCAGCGCCGGGCTTGGTCGGTCGCCGAACACGGCTGACCAGAGCCGGAGCGACGGTGGACCCCGCCCCGTAGGGTGGGGACCGGTGGCGTACGACACCGCCGTGGAACACCGCGGCCGGGGCCGGCGTTACAGCCTGAAACCGACCACGAGAGGACGTCATGGCCACCCAGACACTGACGCAGCAGAACTTCGATGACGTAGTCACCGGTAACGACGTTGTACTCGTCGATTTCTGGGCTTCCTGGTGCGGACCGTGCCGCAGCTTCGCCCCGACCTACGATGCGTCGTCGGAGAAGCATCCCGATGTCGTGCACGGCAAGGTCGATACCGAGGCCGAACAGGGCCTGGCCGCGGCCGCCAATATCCAGTCCATCCCGACCATCATGGCATTCCGTGAGGGTGTACTCGTCTTCGCGCAGCCCGGGGCGCTGCCGCCCGCGGCGCTCGAGGATCTGGTCTCCCAGGTGAAGGCACTCGATATGGACGACGTTCGTAAGCAACTCGCCGAGCAGCAGGCGACCAACGGCGAAGCAGCCGAATAGAATCGACGAACGACGGCGGGCTCCACACTTTCCGGGGATGGTGTGGAGCCCGCCGTCGCGTTGTCGTACGGAGCGGCCGGTAGCCCGCTAGCGCAGCGCCCCCAGGCGGTTCACGCCGGCGATCATCGCCCGCACCGAGGATTCCGCGCCGTCGGCGGCGAGGGCAGCGCCCCAGCCGCGGCGACCGTCTGATTCACATTGCACGAAGGTCGCGGTGCCCGCCGCCGTGCGACGCTGATGGAACCGCAAGATCTCGACGGGGTAGCCGGCTTCGTAGAGTGCCGAGGTCATGGCGGCGATGGGGCTGCCCGCCGCCACGACCGAACGGGACCAGCCCGCGAATTCGAGGGTCGCGGTGAAGGCACCGCCGCGCGCACCGGTGGACGACCAGCCCGCGAGCCGGATCGGGCCGGCGCATTCGCCGTAGCGGTCGTGGAATTGATCGGCCGTCAGTTCCGCGCATTCGGTACGCAGGCTGCGCGGGGCGGCCGTGGTCAGGGCGTCGTTTTCCAGAGTCAGAGTGGTCATGAGCACGTAGGTCTTCCCAGAGATGGTCGGCAGGTTTGGGGGACCAGCAAAAGCAGAAAAAAAGGGGGGCCCGCAGCGAGGGGGCCGGTCCGAATCAGACCCCGCTACGGCGGGTTACTACTACGGCAAGTAGCCGACGAGCCGACTCCGCGGTACGCGAGAGGAGCACCGCACCGTCGCGATCTGCGAACATCGGCGCGGCGCACAGGCCGGCGGCAGAAATTTGCACGGGGTCGAGAATAAAGACTCCCCGGGAAGATGGCAACCATATTCGCTCGCCGTTTCTCCTACCGCCGAGTACTGTTCTCCCTGGTCACCGGCAGGCAACCCGAAAATCGCCGCCGGGTGCCGGTGACCGACCGGACGCCACGCCGCCGACGACGCAGCCCGAGCGAGCCACGCCGAATGGGACCCCGCCCCGCCGGGCCGGACATCACCGCGCCTCATCGACCGCAAACCGGCTCTTGTCGACGCGGATTCGGACGTTTCATGATCCGGCCCCGCATCCCCCGTTCGCCCCGCAGTCCTGCGACCCGGCCCTCGCAGTGCCGGACAACAGGCACGCACACCGTCATCGCATGCGGCCCGGGCGGCGCGCGGCCGGGCCGCGATCGACGGCCGCCAGGCAGCAGGTGACCTTCATCACTCGACGCGCCGCACCCCGGGCCGCGCTTCGAGATCGGGCAGCACCCGAGGGCACCGGCGGTGGGCGCGGTGACCGGGTCCGCTCAGAATATGAACGAGGTGCCGTAACCCGTCGTCTGCACAGTGCCACCGGTGGTATCGGCACGCACGGTGACGAACGGCATGGCCGAGGCCGGGGACAAACAGCCGTTGACCTGCAACGGGGTATTGCTGTGCGCGAAGGTGTACGGGAAGGTCGACTCCTCGTCGAGTTCCGCCGCGCCGATCACGGCCGTCGTCACCGTGCCGGGCGCCAAGTTGACCGCGAGCTCGCCGGCGAGGCCGTTCTCGACACCGAAGGCCTGTGCCAGGGCAGCACCCACACCAGCACTGACGCCGACCTCGGGTGGCGCCAGCACGTCGAGGCCGGGATCGACCATAGGCGGCTCGCCCTCCTCGTGGCTTGGATCGCCCATAGGTGGTTCGACTGGTTCGACCGCCCCGAGGCCGAGATCGACCCCGAAATCGACACCCACCTCAGGTGCGACCTCGGTGGCGACAGCGATACTCGGCGCGATGGCGACCGAGATACCGTTGGCTATATCGACGGCACAGCCGAGCAGATAGCCGGCGACGATTTCACCGCCGCGCAGCGGTGAGCCGCTGTCGGCGGCGACCGAGAAGTCCCCGGATACCTTGACCGTGTGTGCGAAGGGCACCCCCATCGCCGTGTCACCGGACGGCTCGGACGTACTGGAATTCGCGGACGCCACCACGCGCAGTCCACCGGAATCGATTTCCCCCGGCGCTGCCCACGCCGGGGTATCGACAGTGGAGACAGCGCCGGTGACGGCCGATATCACCGCGGCGAGCGTGGCCACAACGGATGAATACTTGTGGTTCATCGTGCTCCAGTCCTCATGCTCGGATCGAAAATGCACACGAACTCGGACACCGCCGACTGTCTGAAATCCGGATCGCGCAGGCGAACCCGATTTCCGGGGCGATTACCGCCGAAGCAAATATCCGTACCGCACCCGAGATTCGCCGATGAATCGGTAAGCAGTACTCGCGGAGCATCATAAACAGCTGTGCCCGGTCCCGGGCACAGGCCACGCGCCGAATACATCACCGATCGGAACGGAATCGCCGTCCATCCCACTTCCGGAAACCCGGATCGGCACGGAGGACGGCACCTCCGGCAGAAATAGGTCACGCCTTCTGCCGACTCCGGACAGGGCACGGTGCGGGCCCGCCCACGATCATCCGTCCGGGCGGGCGCTACGGACCGCTGCCGCCGCGCGGCTCAGTGTGCCGCCGCGTCCCAGCTGCGCCCGACGCCGACCGAAACGCTGAGGGGGACAGAGAGCTCGATGGCGGAAGCCATCTGCTCCCGGGCCAGCTCCTGCAACTGTTCCCGCTCACCCGGCGCGACCTCGAAGACGAGTTCGTCGTGGATCTGCAGCAGCATCCGCGACCGCAGCCCGGACTCGGCCAGCGAGCTGTGCACATTGATCATCGCGACCTTGATGATATCGGCGGCGGTGCCCTGGATCGGAGCGTTGAGCGCCATCCGCTCGGCGGCCTCGCGGCGCTGGCGGTTGCTGTGGTCGAGATCGGGCAGGTAGCGGCGGCGGCCGAAGAGGGTTTGCGTGTAGCCCACCTTGCGGGCCTGCTCCACCACGGCGTGCAGATAGTCGCGGATACCGCCGAACCGGGCGAAGTAGATGTCCATCTGCTCCTTCGCCTCCTGGGTGCTGATCTTCAGCTGAGCGGACAGACCGTAGGAGCTGAGGCCGTACGCGAGGCCGTAGGACATGGCCTTGATCCGGCGGCGCACCTCCGGGGACACCTCGGAGATCGGGATGTCGAATGCCTTGGAGGCGACGAAACTGTGCAGATCCTCGCCGGAGTTGAAGGCTTCGATCAGGCCCTCGTCCCCGGAGAGGTGAGCCATGATCCGCATCTCGATCTGGCTGTAGTCGGCGGTCATCAGCGATTCGTAGCCCGGGCCGACCACGAAGGTGTCGCGGATCATCCGGCCGGTATCGGTGCGGATGGGAATGTTCTGCAGATTGGGCTCGGTGGACGACAGCCGCCCGGTGGCGGCGATGGTCTGGTTGAAGGTGGTATGGATCCGGCCGTCGTCGGCCACGGATTTCAGCAGGCCGTCCACGGTGACCTTGAGGCGGGTGGCGTCGCGGTGGGCGAGCAGATGCTGCAGGAAGGGATGCTCGGTCTTCTCGTAGAGCGATTCCAGCGCGTCCGCGTCGGTGGTGTAGCCGGTCTTGGTGCGCTTGGTCTTGGGCATATCGAGTTCGTCGAACAGCACCACCTGCAGCTGTTTCGGGGACCCGAGATTGATCTGCTTGCCGATCACGTCGTAGGCGGCGTTCGCGGCCTCGGCGACCTTGTCCGCGAACCGCCGCTGCAATTCGCCGAGCTGATCGGTGTCGACGGCGATACCGGCGTCCTCGAGTTCGGCGAGCACCCCGAGCAGCGGCAGTTCCATCTCGTCGAGCAGCGGCGTGGATTCGATCTTGGCGAGCTCGTCGTCCAGGGCGTCGGCCAGATCGGCGATCGCGCGGGCCCGTAGCATCTCGTTCTGCGCGAGTTCGGCGTCGACCGCGTCCTCGGCGTCCAGCAGGGACAGCTGCGGCGCGGCCTCGGTCTCGGTGCGCAGTTCCCGATGCAGGTACCGCAGCGACAGATCGTCTAGGTTGAAGCTGCGCTGGCCCGGCCGGACCAGATAGGCGGCCAGCGCGGTATCGCTGCTCAGCCCCCCCAACGTCCAGCCGCGACCGCGCAGCGCGTGCAGCGCGCCCTTGGCCTCGTGCAGGGCCTTGCTATGCGATGTATCGGTGAACCAGGCGCCGAGCGCCGATTCGTCCTCGGCGGTGAGGGCGGTGATATCGATATAGCCGGATTCGCCGTCCGCGGCGGCGATGGCGAGCGCGCGCACGTCGCCGGCCGCCGGTGTGCTGGTTCCGGACAACGAAATACCGTGCCGGGCACCGGATTTCGCGTGCTCGGCGAGCCAGTCCGCGACACTGCCGGGCTCGAGCGTGCGCCCGCTGATCTCGAAACCCGATTCGGCCTCCACGGTGGGCGGGGCCAGGGTTTCGAAGAGCCGGTCGCGCAGTACCCGGAATTCCAGATCGTCGAACAGCTGGTGGATCCGCTCCCGGTTCCAGGCCCCCTGGGCCAGCTGATCGGGGGTGTAGGGCAGTGGGACGTCGCGGACCATCTCGGTGAGCTGCCGATTGAGCACCACACTGCTCAGATTGGCGCGCAGCGAATCACCGACCTTGCCGCGGACCTCATCCACCTTGTCGACGAGTGTGTTCAGATCCCCGTACTCCCGGATCCATTTGGCGGCCGTCTTCTCCCCCACGCCCGGGATACCGGGGAGGTTGTCACTGGGGTCACCACGCAGCGCCGCGTAATCCGGGTACTGCGCCGGGGTGAGACCGTACTTCTTCTCGACCTCCGCCGGAGTGAACCGGGTGAGATCGGAGACCCCTTTCCGGGGATACAGCACCGTCACGTCGTCACAGACCAGCTGGATCGAGTCACGGTCGCCGGTGACCACCAGCACCCGGTATCCCTGCGGGACGGCCTGGGTGGTGAGCGTGGCGATGACGTCATCGGCCTCGTACCCCTCGATCGCCATCACCGGGATACCGAGCGCGCCCAGCACCTCCTTGGTGAGCTCGACCTGCCCGCGGAATTCGTCGGGAGTCGCCGACCGGTTGGCCTTGTACTCCGGGTAGGCCTCCACCCGGAAGGTCTGCCGGGAGACATCGAAGGCGGCGGCCACATGGGTCGGTTTCTCGTCACGTAGCAGATTGATGAGCATGGCGGTGAACCCGTACACCGCATTGGTGGTCTGCCCGGTGACCGTCTGGAAATTCTCCGCGGGCAGCGCGAAGAAGGCCCGGTAGGCCAGCGAATGCCCGTCCAGTAGCAGCAGCGTGGGCCGATCTCCCGAGGAACCCGGGGCGGCGGAGGCGGACGTCGGCTGCGCAGTGGTCGGTGAGGTCACACCCCGAAGTCTAGGGACCCCCACCGACACCCGCCCACACCCGTACCGGGTCGGCCCCGGCCGGCGCCATCCCGTATCGAACGGGCTCGCCGACGCCCTCCTCGCCGGGTCGTCCCCGGCGCGCGCCGCCCCGCCACCGGGCCGACCCCGCCTATGCCCTACTACGAGTCGACTCGAGCCGACACCGTCCCCGTACCGGACCGGCCCGCCGACACCACTCGGTTCCGGCTCACCTCCGCCGGCACCATCCCGGCACCGGGCCACCCCGGCCGGCACCACCCGGCCCCGCGCACCTCCGGTGCCGGTGATCAGGTGGTATGCCCGGGGTCGGTGGCCGACCTCAGCCGACCCCCAGGTAGGCGGCCTGTACCGCGGGATCGTCGAGCAGCTCGCGACCGCGCCCGGTCTTGGTGATCTTCCCGGTTTCCACGATGTAGGCGCGATCACTGCGGGCCAGCGCCTGCCGGGCGTTCTGCTCCACCAGCAGCACGGTGGTACCGGTGGCGTTGATCTCGGCGATGATCCGGAAGATCTGCTGGATCACCATCGGTGCCAGGCCCATGGACGGTTCGTCCAGCAACAGCAGCCGCGGCCGGGCCATCAGCGCCCGCCCGATGGCAAGCATCTGCTGTTCGCCGCCCGAGAGCGTGCCGCCGGCCTGTTTGCGCCGCTCCAGCAGCCGCGGAAACAGTTCGAAGACCCGCTCCAGAGCGGCCGCGTACTCGGTCTTCTTCGCGAAGGGCCGGGCGTAGCAGCCCATATCGAGGTTCTCCTGCACGGTCATCCCCGGGAACACCCCCCGGCCCTCGGGCGCCTGCACCAGCCCGGCGATCACCCGCTGGTGTGCCTTCAGCCGGCTGATATCGCCGCCCTCGAACCGGATCTGCCCGCGGGTCAACGGCAGCAGCCCCGACAGGGCGCGCATGGTGGTGGTCTTCCCCGCGCCGTTCGCGCCCAGCAGGGTGACCAGTTCCCCCGGGGCGACCCGCAACGAAATACCGTGCAGGGCTTGGATCCTGCCGTAGCCGACGACCATATCGGTGACCTCGAGCAGTGGCTCGGTGCCGGTGTCCTTCGCGAACTGGTCCGGTGCCGTGGTCATCCCCGCTCCTCCGATCCGTACCCGGCGTCACCCGCCGCGTCCCTTTCCGCGTGCAGCGCCGCCGTGGACGCCGCGAGATCCGCCGAGGTCAGCTCCTCGTCCGGTACGCCCAGGTACGCGGCGATGACCGCGGGGTCGGTGCGGATCTGCTCGGGTAGGCCGTCGGCGATCTTGCGCCCGAACTCCAGCACCACGATCCGGTCGGTGACCCCCATCACCAGCCGCATATCGTGCTCGATCAGCAGCACGGTGAACCCGTCGTCGCGGATCTTACGGATCAGGTCCATGAGCGCGGATTTCTCGCTCGGGTTGAACCCGGCGGCCGGTTCGTCCAGGCACAGCAGCTTCGGTTCGGTCGCCAGCGCCCGCGCGATCTCGAGCCGCCGCTGATCGCCGTAGGAAAGGTTGCGGGCCTTCTCCACCGCGCGCGGCGCGATCCCCACGAACTCCAGCAGTGCCATCCCGCGTTCGATCGCGTCACGTTCCTCCCGGCGATGCCGCCGCGTCCGCAGGATCGCGCCCGGCACCGAGGTCCGGTGCCGGGCGTCGGTGCCCACCACCACGTTCTCCAGCGCGGTCATCTCACCGAACAGTCGCACATTCTGGAAGGTCCGGGCGATCCCGAGCCGGGTGATCGCGTTACGTTTGCTCTTGGTGAGCGGTTTCCCGTCGAAGTACACCGCGCCCGCCGCGGGCCGGTACACCCCGGTGATCGCGTTGAAACAGGTCGTCTTCCCGGCGCCGTTGGGCCCGATGAGACCCAGGATCTCGCCGCGCCGGATCTCGAAACTCACCGCTTCGAGAGCGGTGAGCCCGCCGAACTTCACAGTGAGGTTCTCGGTACGCAGCAGCGGCGCCCCGACCTCGGTGCGGATCTCCCGGTGCGCGGCCACCACCTCGGCCACCGTCGCCGCGTCGGCCAGCGCCGGATCGACGGCGGCCACATCGACCTCACCGGCCGATTCGACCGGCTGCTCGACCGCGTATCCCGCGGCCAGGTCCTCGTTGTCGAACAACGCGTCACCCGCGTTCGGCCCGGTCACGAGGTCACCTCCGTGGCGGGCCGGCGGACGGCCCGCACGATCTGCCGGCCGTAGGCGAGCAGTTTCTGCCGGACCGGGAACAGGCCCTGGGGTCGCAGGATCATCATCACCACCAGTGCGATTCCGAAGTACAGATATTTGAGGTCGCCGAGACTCTGCGCACCGCCGGAATAGAACATGAGCACACTGCTCAGCAGCAGCACCGCGTACACCGCCGCCAGTACGGTCACCGCGAGATACACCCAGCGCCACGGGCCGGTCAGCTCCCGTGCCCGCAGCCGCCAGCCCACCGTCAGCGCCGCGACCACCACGACCGCGACCGCGAGCTGGACGTATCCGGTGGTCTCGTCATCGGTGATCTCCACCGACATCAACCGGTTCGGCAGGTACACCACCAGGAAGGCCCCGACGATCACCCCGAGTTTGTTGCCCTGGCCGCCGATCACCACCGCGCACAGGAACAGCATCGAGTTGATGATGTTGAACCCGGTCGGGTTGATGAACTGCACCTGCCCGGCAAACAGGGCGCCGGACAGGCCACCGATCCCGGCGCCGATCATGAACGCCCACAGCTTGAACTTGAAGGTGGGCACACCCATGATCTCCGCGGCGTCCTCGTCCTCGCGTATGGCCACCCACGCCCGGCCGACGCGGCTGCGTTCCAGGTTGCCGACCAGCAGCAGCACCGCCACCACGGCGAGCATGCCGACCCAGTACCACCAGGTGCCGGAGTTGGCGCGGTCGATCAGGTCGGAACTGGCCGGGTCGCCGACATTGCCGGCCGAGAACACACCGTTGGGCCGGGACTCCGATTCGCCGATGTGCGGATAGGCGATGCCGGACAGACCCAGGCTGCCGTTGGTGAGTTCGCCCAGGTTGTCGGCGAGCAGGCGGACGATCTCACCGAAACCGAGGGTCACGATGGCCAGATAGTCCCCGCGCAACCGCAGCGTCGGCGAACCGAGGATCAGCCCGGACACCGCGGTCACCAGGATGGCCAGCGGAACACAGGCCAGCCACGCCCAATCGGAGTGCAGCCAGCCACCGTCGGTCTGGTTCCAGGGACTGTTCGGACTGGTCAGCAGGCCGACGGTATAAGCACCGACCGCGTAGAAGCCGACATACCCGAGATCCAGCAGCCCGGCCTGGCCGACCACCACGTTCAGGCCGATGGCGATCAAAGCGTACATGGCGAACTGCGCCATGACCCCGCCGAAACTGGTCCCCGGGGTATCCAGCAGCGGCGGCGGGAACAGCGGCAGCAGCGCCAGCACCGCGAGGGCGGGGACACCCACCGCCCATTGCGCCGGGCGGCTCAGCCCGGCCCACCACGCGCGGATCTCATCGCCCAGACCATGTCCGGCGGCCTTCTCGATCTGCACCGTGCTCATGTGCGGGCCCTCCCGAGACTTTCACCGAGAATGCCGGTGGGCCGGAAGAACAACACCAGCACCAGCACCACGAACGCCACCACGTCCCGCCATTCGGTACCGAACAG
Source organism: Nocardia sp. NPDC050799 (assembly GCF_040654015.1). NCBI lineage: Bacteria > Bacillati > Actinomycetota > Actinomycetes > Mycobacteriales > Nocardiaceae > Nocardia > Nocardia sp. NPDC050799. The sequence goes on along the minus strand of NZ_JBFAHF010000002.1, from coordinate 322,762 downwards.
CATCTGGCCGTAGTTCTCGACCAGGCCGAGCAGCAGACCACCGAGCAGCGCGCCGCGCAGGTTCCCGATACCGCCGAGTACCGCGGCGCTGAACGCCTTGATACCGAGCACGAACCCGCCGGAGAAGATGATGGCGTTGGGAATCTTCATCGCGTACAGCATCGCGGCGGCGCCGGCCAGCAGACCGCCGATGAGGAACGTCAACATGATGACCCGTTCCCGCGAAACCCCCATCAACGTGGCGGTATCGGGGTCCTGGGCCACCGCGCGGATACCGCGCCCGAACCGGGTGCGGTTGATGAGCACCTCGGCCAGGACCGCCAATGTCACCGCCGACACCACGATCACCAGCGTCACATTGGTGACGTCGGCGCCGCCGACGGTGAACTGCACCGTCGGTTCGACCAGCATGATCGGCTGCTGCGCATTGGTACCACCCAGGTCCGGCCACAGCTTCGGCAGCACGAAGTGCACGAACTCCTGGAGTACGAACGACATACCGATCGCGGTGATCAGGAAGGTCAGCGGTTTGGCACCGCGGCGGCGCAGCGGACGATAGGCCGCGCGCTCCAATCCCACCGCGGCCGCACCCGACACGGCCATCCCGAAGAGCATCGCCAGGCCCATATAGGTCACCGTGAGGATGACGCCCTGGCTGTAGACGTTGCCGCTGGGCGCGAACCCCAGCAGCATCAGGCCCACGTACTGCCCGAACATCCCGAGCATGAACACTTCGGAATGCGCGAAATTGATCAACCGGAGTACCCCGTAGACCAGGGTGTACCCCACCGCTACCAGCGCATATATCGCACCGTAGGACAAACCGTCGACCGTGAGCCGCCAGAATTGATCGATAACACCCTGGTAGTTGAAGTCGATCGATCCCTGCGCGAGAACGGCCGCGGCGGCCGGCAAGGATGCTGTCATTCGAAATCCGCCCTCATCATCATCGGACCCTCACCCGAGCAGCGCGCGGTACGCGCCCCCGGCGAATGCCGGTGCGCGTACCGCCCGCCGACCGTTATCCGACCTTGTAGACCCAGATCAGCGCGGAGGACAGTTCGCCGTCCGCATTCCACTGGTAGTGCCGGGCCAGGCCGTCCCCGCTGTACCCGCGGACGAACTCCAGCAGGTCGGGGCGGGTGAGTTTGCCGGCATCGATACCCGCCGCGAGGATGGTGGTGAGGTCGTAGCCTTCCACCGAGTACACGCCCGGCGCCTGGCCGTTCAGTTCCTCGTAGGCCTGGGAGAACTCGTCCGGCCCGGGGCCGCACGGGCACGACAGCAGCGCGCCCTCCGACGAGCCGCCCGCCTGGGTGACGAACTGCGGATCGTTGGTGCCGTCGGCGGCGACGAAGGTCGCGTCCACCCCGCCGGACCGCAACTGCTGCACCAGCGGTGCCGCCTCGGCGTAGTACCCCGAGTAGAAGATCGCGTCCGGCTGGGCGCCGGAGATCTTGGTGACGGTGGCGGAGAAGTCCTTGTCACCCTTCTTGATACTGGCCGCGCAGGCCGGATCGGCGGCCGCGCCCAGACCGGCGGTAATGCTCTGGGCCAGGCCCACGCCGTAGTCGGTGTTGTCCTGGACCACGCACACCTTCTTGTAGCCGGCCGTGCCCACCAGGTACTTCGCCACCGACGGGCCCTGCACATCGTCATTGGCCAGGCCGCGGAAGAAGGTCTTCCAGCCGTTCTTCGTCAGCGTGGCATTGGTGGCCGAGGAGGAGACCGCCACCAGCCCGGCGTCGCTGAGGATCTGACCGGTGGCCTTGGTCTCGCCGGAGAACGCGGGACCGACCACGCCGAGCACCGACGGATCGTTCACGATCTGCGGGATCACCTGGCTGGCCTTCTGCGGATCGCCCTCGGTGTCGTATTCCTTCAGGTTGATCCGGCAGCCCGGATTGGCCTTGTTGTGCTGGTCCAGCGCCAGTTTCACACCGTTGACGATATTGATGCCCAGCGCCGCGTCGGGGCCGGTCAGCGCGCCGGCCATGGCGATGGTGGTGGTCGGCGGGCAGGTCGCCGTCCCGTTGCCGGCCGGATCGGCCGCGGCGCCGGTATCGGCGGCCGGTACTTCCCTACCCGCCGAGTCGATCTGCATCAGCGGCTGGATGGACAGTCCCCCCGCTCCCGCCGTATCCGCCTCACCGGCGGTTTTGTCGCCGCAACCGGTCAGGACCAGCGCCGCGGCAGCGCCGATACTCAGTATTGTGCGTACCGTGCGCCCGCGCCGGGGGACACCCGGCAGCCAAGTAGAATCAAGCACGATCTACCCCTATATCCCTCATCAACCTCGGCCGGCCGAGGAAGCCGAAAACTCCGACTCGTGAGAAACATAGCTCCGGCATGTTGATCCCGTGTCACATTCGGATCATCGGGATGATGTCGTCGCACATTATTTTCCGGCCTGTGTTTCCGGGCTGTTAAGGCCGGTACGCGCCCGACCCGAGGGCTACTGCGGGGTGAGATTCTCCAGAACGACCTCGGCCACCGCCTTCATCGTGGTGCGGCGGTCCATGGCGGTGCGCTGGATCCATTTGAAGGCCTGCGGTTCACTGAGCCCCTGCGTCTGCATGAGCACACCCTTGGCCCGCTCGACGAGTTTACGTGTCTCCAACCGCTCGGACAGGCCCGCGACCTCGCTCTCCAGCGCGGTGATCTCGTGGAAGCGACTGGCCGCCAGTTCGATCGCCGGAACCAGATCGGATTTGGTGAACGGCTTCACCAGATAGGCCATGGCACCGGCATCGCGCGCCCGCTCCACCAGGTCGCGCTGACTGAACGCGGTCAGGATCACCACGGGCGCAACACGTTTGGAGGCGATCTCGGCCGCGGCATCGATCCCGTCCCGGCGCGGCATCTTCACATCCATGATCACCAGATCCGGCCGGTGCTCCACCGCGAGGTCCACCGCCTGCTGACCGTCCCCGGCCTCCCCCACCACCTGGTAGCCCTCTTCGGTCAGCATCTCGACCAGATCCATCCGGATCAACGCCTCGTCCTCGGCGACGACCACGCGTTTCGCCGCGGCGTCCGCACTAGTGCTCATAAACGACCCCTCTGGTTCCGATGCCTCGTCCCGAGAGCACGGACGACGGATCTCGGCCGAGGTACGGCCGTCGATCCGCCGTCACGCGATCGGGTGGTGTAGAGACTACCTTTCACCGTGATCGGCGGTGCATATACCCTGCGTAACCGGGTTCCACCGCTATCGCGGCCCCCGCGATTGGGTGTTCCGGGCGCGCAGCGGATACTATGTGCACCCGGTGCGCCGAGTTGGCGGAACTGGCAGACGCGACGGTCTCAAAAACCGTTGTCCGAAAGGACGTGTGGGTTCGAGTCCCACACTCGGCACCAAGGTCAGAGGGCATTTCCGATTCCAGGCCATCTCCCCCACCTTCACGCAGTCCGCAGATAGTCCGCAGCAGCTCTCGCGCCGGAGTCCATTCCGTCCGCCACCGCGTCCAGATCATCGGGGAACAGGTGCCCGTACAGATCGAGGGTCAACGTGGCCGTCTTGTGCCCGAGCATCCGCTGAACGACCTTGATATTTCCCCCGGCGCTGATAGCCAACGAGGCCGCTGTATGCCGGAGGCCATGAGGGACGACGCCAGCGAGACCGACTTCCCGGGCCGCCTGGTCGAACACCCAGCGGAACTCCGTCGAGGTCAGGTAACCGCCCTTGTGACTGGGGAAAGCCAGAGCATTGGCCCGGCGCCCGGCCAGCAGGTTTTCCAAATCCTTCGCCAACAGTCCCGGGATGGGGACAACACGACTCGTGTGGTTCTTCGTGTCCGTTTCTACGATCCCTTGCCCGGTGACCGCAGTTGCCGAACGACTGACGCGGATACGACGCTGGTCCAGGACGACATCAGCGGTGCGCAGGGCGATCGCTTCGCCGAACCGAAGCCCGGTATAGGCCAGGGTGAGAACCAGTGGCCGGAACCGCCCCGACGCCATCGCCAGTTTCATGACCTCCAGGTGGGTCAGGTAACGCCGCTCCCCCGACATCATCGACGGCAGGTCGACATCTTCCGCCGGATTCAGCGCCAGCCGCTTGGCCTTGATCGCGAACCGCAGAATCTGGCTGAGCACCTGGTACGACTGGATCACCCGAGACGCCGACAATCCACGGCCTTGGAAGCGAGCACTACCGGACTCGGAGAGGGTGACCACCCACTCTTGCACGTCCTCGAACTCGATATCTCGGAGCGGAACCGAGCCCCAGCGCGGCAGGATGATCGTGTCCAACAGCGACCGATAGCCAGCCACCGTTTTCGGCTTGCGGAACTTCTTCGTCGAGAACCATTTCTCCGCCACGACCTCAAACAGCACGCCGCTACGGTCCGGATCGACCCATGTCCCGGTGACTACCTTCGTGGTCACGTCACCATCGAGGTACTTTTGAGCCGCTGCTTTCGTGTCGAACGACCGGGACCGCTCAACACCGTTGGGATCGACGTAGCGAGCCCGCCACCGCTTGCCCTTGCCGCAGCGCTCGGACTTGACCTTCTTCTTGGTCTTCTCGCCGGTCACAGGATCCACGACCACCACGGTCGGGTACCAGCGATCTTCCACCCCCGAGCGCGGGTTACGCCGAGTAGGCATCAGGCAGCCTCACCGGTGCCGGTCAGCTTCTCCTGCTCAGCGATCCAGGCCAGGACCACGGACTTGCGCCACACCCGGCGGCGGGGACCGAGCTTGAAACTCGCCGGGCCCTGTCCGACATGTGCCCACCACCGCCAGGTAGCCGCCGGAATCCCGGTCAGTGCCTCGCAGTCCTTCGCCCGCAGGTACGCCTCTTCCTCGCTCATCGTCTTTCCCTTCTTATGCCGCTACCGAAATTGCCGAAGTGTCTTGCTGTGCTGGTGGGCCCGCTGCGAGCAGTGCGCGGGTGTACTCGGCGCGCCAGATCTTGCGTTTGGCAATGGCCGAGAGGATCAGGTGATCGCGTGGCGGGACCGAGCGGTCACCGGGCCGGACGATGGAGAGCTTCAGGTGTGAGGTGTCGGGCTTGACGATCCCGACCGAGGCGAGGAGTTGCCGAACGAACTCGGCGCGGTCGGCCTTGTGGTCCGGGAGGGTCTTGTTCGACCACTGCCGAGAGACCAGGACCCGGAGACCGGGCAGACCGAGGGTGTCCCGCCGATGCGCTTTGCCCTTGCAGCGGCCCGGGATGGTCTTCTCGGTCGCACCCTGGGGGACGATGCCGTAGCGCAGCCACACCGGGCACCGTTTCGAGCACGGGGTGTGCTGCAACTCGGCATTCAGCCGGTTGTAGTGGCGGCGGGTGCGGTCCGAGTCGGTGTCCAGCACTTCGGCGATGGACTTGGTCAGGTACTTGGTCACGTACCCGATGGCACGGTCGGCTTTGCGGCCAGGGACGTAGCCCCGGATATCGGAGCGGTCCATCTGGTCACCGAACCGGACCACATGCGCGGGTTCGAGGTCGTCGACGTCGTCGAGGAGGTCTTGCACGTCGTCGAAGCCCAGCAGGGGTGAGCCGGTGTCCGGGTCGACGAAGGTCAGCCGGGTCGGGTCCCAGATCGGGACGATATCGCCGGGATAGACCTCGTTGTCGCGGTCGTGCGGGGGCCACCACACGTTGTGATATGTGGCGGCGGTGACCTGGCGGAGGATGTCGCGGGACACGGTGCCCCGGATCAGGATGTGCAGGTGGGGTGCGCCGCGTTTCTGGGGTTCGACGGTGGCGAAGTACTGGATGTTCCAGCCGACCGCCCGGCGCAGGTTCTGTATCCACCGGTTGGACAGCCGCGAGAAGTGGATGATGTCACGGGCGGCACGCGAGTAGTCGTAGTTGTCGGGATTGACCGGGGAACCGTCGCCGACTGTTTCGCCTTTGTCGTTGACCGCGCCGTCCCGGTTGATCTTGCCGTAGGAGGGCATGGTCAGGGTGATGAACATCGAGGGTTGATGCCCACCGGCGTAGGTGCGTCCGACCGTGTTTTTCCCGACCTTGAGCCGGGGCAGATTCGGTACGTCCTGGCGGCGGCGGGTGGAGCGGGCACGCCGCGGCTTCTGATCTCGATCCAGAGCGGGCAACCGTCCCCGGAACCCGGAGTCTTTCATCTCCGCATCGAGGTCGGCGACGACTTCCCGAATCCCGGACATCATGTCCTGATCACCGTCGGCTTTGGCCTGCTGGTAGGTGTCGAACAAGTCGGCCCGGGCCGCCAGCAGCGCGGTTTGGTGCTCGGTGGGGTCGGTCTTGTCGTTCTCGGGTTCGTGGTCGAGGTGCCAACCCTCCCGGCATTGAGTGATCCGCAGAAACCGGGCTTTCTCCGCGCAGGCCGGGCACACCGAGGCGACGGTGGACTTGCACGGCGCCGCCACGTATTCCTCGGTCAGTGTCTTCGGGTCGTAGGCCAGCATCGGAATCGGGCGCACACAGATGTGTTCCTGGGCGGCGAGTTCTTCGGCGACATCCCGGAAGTCCGGCAGACTACGACGCTGGGCCGCTGTCTGCCGGACCTCCGGGACGACCCCGGTATCGGTCGAGGCCGTGATGGTGTTCATCAGGCGCTGTGTCCTTCCTGCTTGGTCCAGTGATCCACCCGGGGCAGCACCACCGCGTCGGCGAGGGCGTCACCGAAGCGGAACCGCAATTCGACGGTGGCGGGGCCGACGATCGAGGCGCGGCACTGCTCGGCTTTGAAGGCGTGGGCGATGGTGTCGGCGCGCATCTCGAAATCGGCCGGCGACTGACCTTCCAGCATCCGCAGCTGCACCCGATCGGTGCCGTGACCGATACCGACCGCCAGCAGTTTCGGTGTGACGGTGCGGGCTTCAGTCGTGACGACGAGGCGGCATGCCTTCATCAGCCGGGCCCAGTTCCGGCGGTAGCGCCACCAGGTCAAAAACCGGGTCCGGGCCCGGTCGGTGATCCACCGGTCGAACATCTCCGGACGGGCCTTGCGCCACAGCAGCAGCACAGCCGTGAACGCCACCGCCAGAGCTATGCCGGAGGGCCAGCCGACGAACACGCTGGCAGTAACCGCGAGGGCCAGAGGCAGGGAGATCGGGGGAAACAGGATCGCCCAGTGGACCGCGACCCCGGCACCAACTACCAGGTACCAGCCGGTATTGAGGACCGCGAGGCCGAGCAGGTCGAACGGGTCACGCCGACGCTGTGGGCCGGTGGTGACCGTGGCTGTGGTGGTGCCGGTGGTCAGGGTGGTGGTGTTCATGACTGGTTCTCCGGGTCGAAGAGATCGAGTTGGCCGGGGCACGGTTCGTGCAGGTTCTTGCGGGCCCGGCGGGAGCGTGTGCGGGGTGTGTGGTCGGTGGCCTGCACGACGAGGCGGGGACGCTCGCTGGGCTGGTCGGTGGCCGGTGTGCTGGTCATGCCGCCCGCTCCGATCCGTCGATCCGTACCGGTGTGGCCGGGCGGGGTGACTGGCCGGACTGGGTGAGGGCATCGTGGATGGCGCCCTGCAAGACGCCGACTACTGCGAGGGCGTCGTCAATGGTCATGGTCAGCTGAAGGATGGCCGCGAACTGCGCCTCTTTGTGCACGGTGACCTGGACCAGGTCCTGACCGGCTGGGCTGTACTGGAGGCTGGCGAAGACCTCTCCGGTGTCACGGGCGCGGCCACGGTCGGCCGAGACAGTGACCCGCCTGAAGTCCATGCCTTGGGCGGGTTTCCAGTAGCTTCGGACCGGCTCGCTCATGCCGCCCACCCGGAACCGTCGTCGTCGTAGTAGGTGGTGAAGTCCCAGCCAGGCAGCTGTCCGGTATCGGCGAACATGCCCACCGCGACCGAGACGGGGTCATGTCCGGCACGTTCGAGAGCGCAGCGGCGGCGGGCGGACAGGTCGATCACATCGGCGGGGATCGTGTTGCGGGCCATGGGTTTTTCTCCGTTCACGGTGGTGGACTGGTCGCGGGTCATGCCGCGAGCGGGCCGGATTCGTCGCCGAGGTCGTCAGGGTCAAACCCGGAGTAGTCGGCTTTCGGGGACAGGTCCGGCTGTGTCGGTGAGTAGTCGTCGACGATTCGGTCGATGTCGTCGTCGGAGACCCAGAAGGCACGGACCCGCCGGAACTCGTTCGAGCCGTCCTGACCGACATAGGCGACACCGGGGGTGGTGGAGGGGATCTCGTGGCAGCGCGCACCGCGATCCTTGGCGCTCTGGCCGTGGACCATGGTCGTCTGTGTCGGTTCGTCGAAGCGCAGGCCGATACGGACCGAGAACAGTTGCCGGTTGGGCATGTTCTCCTTGGACGGGTCCTGCAACGCGACGATCACGCTGTAGCCGACCGCGCGACCCTGGGTCAGGATCAGACCGAGCAGCCGCAAACCCTCGTTGACCTGCTCGCGGGTGGCGAACGCCGACAGCGCGGCGTATTCGTCGATGATGATGACCTTCAGCGGTTCGTCGGTACTCGGCGTGAACTTGCGGATACCAGCGGCTTTGAACCGGGCCGCACGTTCCTGCATCTCCGCCTCAGCGGTCTTCAACATGGCGATGATGCCGTCGGCGGTCCACTGGAAGTCGGTCCACAACCGGCCCTCACCGCGCCCGAATTCCATGCCGCCCTTGGGGTCACCGAGCAGGATGTCGACGAGTCCGGCTTTGATCGCGGGGCCGAGGCCGTTCACGATCGACCACAACACCGAGCCCTTACCCGAGCCCATCGCACCGGCGATCAGGAGGTGGGAGTACATGACTCGCAGCCGCCACACGTCATGCTCTTCGGTCACCCCGACCGGGACGGCTTCCAGATCCACCCCGTAGGACAACAGGCCGGTAACCGGTGCCGCGTCGGCGAGGGTGTCCACGGTGCGCAGTTCCAGGTGCACGAAACCCGGGTGCGGGCTGGTCACACGAACCTCGGGAACTCCGAAATAGGCGGCCAGGGCTTCGCGGGTAGCGTCGTTGGCCCAATGCTGCAACGACTGACCACCCAACATCTGGACCTCGACCAGCATCCCGGCATCGGTCAACGTGGCCGTGGTGATGTTCGGGTACCCGGTCTCCCAGGAGCCCAGCTTGAGAGCAGGCCACATCAAGGCCAACTGCGCGGAATCAGTGACGATCGAAGCTGCCGGGCCGAGCTCCACCGGAACACCGGAGCCCTGGTCGGCCGAGGCGGGATCGGTGACACCGTCGAGGCGACGCCAGCGCCACATGGTGAACGCGGTCACCGCAGCCGAGCCACCGACGATCAGAAGGTCAGGCGAGATCATCACGCCACCCCCGGACCCTGCGGCTTGCCCAGGTCGCACATCAGGCGGCAGCCCCGAGCGTCGGCGGGCGGAACCGGAGGCTCGGCGCAGAACATGGTGCAGTCCTTGGCCGAGAGCGGACGATCCTCACAGAACATCGCGCACGGAGCAGGAGCCACGACCGCATCAGCGGCAGGGACAGTGACCAGCAACGGTGCGAGGACCGCGACAGCCAGGACAATAGGTTTCGAGAACATCAGGCACTCCCAACAGGGACAGCGAGCGGCAGCATCGTTTGCACCGGACGCGAGGAACGAACAGGAATCTGAGCGACCGGGGCCGGTGGAGCCAGGACCGGGGCCGGGTCGGGAACAGGAGCAGGAGCAGGGGGCGCGACCGGTTCGGGCTCGGGTTCGGGAACCGAATCGGTCACCGGATCGGGAGAAGATTCGGCCGGCAAAGCAACCGGAGCAGGCTCGGATTCGGGTTCGGGTTCGGGCTGCGTGGTGGAGACGCGGAACAGCAGCGCGAGGCCGTGGGTATCGACCAGCAGCGATATCGGGGCGACCGCCGCCACCAACGCCGCGAACAGACCCAAGGGTGAATCGGTGGCCACGACCGCATGCACGGAGTTACCGGCGACCGAGACCAGGGAGCCGACGATCAGCACGCCGAGGAAGAAGCGGCGTTCGGACTTGTGGTTGGCGCACACCAGCACCCCGAACGTTGCGAGCAGGATGGTGCCGTCCACGATCAGCGGGAACAGCCACGCATCGGCGGCGGGCATGCCCGAGATCCGGGCGAGATCTTGCAGGGTGGAGAACGACAGCCGAAACGCTGCCGCCCCCACACCGACGATGATGAGTGCGGCGGACCAGCGCGCCAGGCGCATCATCCCCGCCGACTGATCCGCCGCCCGCATCACGCCGCCTTACCGGACGGACGAGCCGCACCCGGATCAGCCGGAGCCTGCTTCGCGCCCGAGGTATCGCCCTTGATCCCCGTCGCACGGATCATGAAGCCGATCGACTTGAACTGGCCGTTACCGACCACGCGAGGCTTGAGCAACAGCCCCTCCAATTCGATCGGACGCAGGCCCTCCAGGACTTCCGGCTCCGAAGGAACCGGCATCTGGTCGGCAACGAACGTGATGTCGTAACTGGCCTGGTTCGCCTTGCCGCCCGCCCGGTCCATGATCGTCGCCTTCCACAGGCGCTTACCCGAGCCGTTGCCCTCCCGGTCGTAGTCCTGCGCCTGACGCTTCGGCGCGTTGCGGTCCTCACTGAACTCGGTCTGCGCCTCGACATCACCGAGCAGCAGCACGCCCTTCGGGAACACGGAACGGAAGTCGGTCGGGATCCACATGTCCTTCAATGCCATCTCAATCTCCTCAGGTGCGAAGTGGTGTATGTCATCTATATGACCATGGATATCTAGATAACACAAGAGGTGATCTAGGGACCTCTACATGAGTCACCCAGTAGATCTATGCTTGAGGCATGGAAGACAAGGAACGGGCGCGACCGAAATACCAGGTCATAGCCGATGATCTCCGCACAAAGATTGCCTCGGGAACGTACGCCGCAGGAACACAACTCCCCACGAAAGCCGTACTCGTGGAGCTCTATTCAGTCGCTCCCGGCACCCTGGATCGGGCCTTGGACGTTCTCCGGGACGAAGGACTCACCGAGACGTTCCACGGCGTCGGGACCTTCGTACGGGCGAGTGGCCAGGAGGATGAAGAGGACGAAGACTTGCCCGCGCGCGTCGCTCGTCTCGAAGCACAGATGCAAGATGTCTATGCGAACCTCGGCATGGCTCCGCCCACTGGCCAGTCCGCAGGCAACAGCCGACAGGCAGGGTGACGCATGGATTCCAACGTCACCGATCTTCGGACGCGGACTCGGTACCGTCCGGACTTCGGGACCCTTGCTCGTAATCGGGTCGCGGCTGCACGGGTCTCAATGGGGTTGACGGAGCGGGAGTTTGCTCGCGTGTTGACCTCGCTCGTGGGCCGGGAGATCACGGCCGGTCTGGTCTCATCGTGGGAGACCTCGGTAACACCACCGGGCGACATCGTGGTCGCCGCTTCATCGGTTTCGCCGAATTCCACGGTCCGACTCGGCGTACGTTCGCACAAGTTCATCTCAGTACAGGCCGACCAGGAAGCTGTCGCGGAACTGTGCACGGGTGACGGAGACCGGACGAGCCTGCCCATCAATGACCAGTGCACCCTGTATGCCTGGCCCTTCGGGTCGGTGATCCTCCACCTGGTGGAAGACTTAGAGTTCCCCGACGTCACCAGCCTGGCGTTCTGGCGGTACGAGACATATCCCGAAAACCTCGAGTGGGCCGCCGAGCAGGTCAGCGAGTTGACCGGCAAGTCGGCCATAGGGTCCTATGTCCTGAGTCTCTATTGGGTCCACTCGCCCATCTGGTCCGGCCGAATCCTTGACACGGCGCTCAAGATCATTTGCTCACCGCGCGTCCTGCTCGAATCCGATCGTGACGCGGCTGGGGCCGAACGCGAGCTTCTTGCTGAAGGTTTCGAGCACGCAGAGATGAGGCCGTTCGGTGTGCAGGGCGTATCAGTCGGCTACGCCTCCTGGTCCGGAGTCGTGTACCACGCCTTCGATGATCGCGCTCTCACCGAAGATCAGATAGTCGCGGCCGAGCTGGATGTTCAGTCGATTTGGAGCTACTGCGCCCACATTGCCGATTCGATCGAGCGAGGAGAGGAACCAGAGATTCATCCCGGTTACGGAGCAGGATTTATCCGAGCCTCCCGCTCTCGTCTGTTGACGCCGCGGCCTCAAGAATCCGACGCGCACCGCTCGATGCGTGATGCCATCGTCCAGACCAGCGGTCTTCCGTTGCACCTCTCGAACGCCATCGACACCCTGAAGGACATTGGAGTGAAATGAACTCACAGTCGGCACTGGTCGTCATCGACGTACAGAACGGGTTCGTCAACGAGCATTCGCGCCATGTCGTCCCGGTCATCCGAGATCTTGCCCGACAGTGGACCAGGGCCGGTCACGCTGCCCTGTTCACCCGGTACCACAACTACGAGGGCTCGCCCTACCAGCGGCTCATCGGCTGGAACGAATTGCGGAACGCGCCCCAGACAGACCTGGCGCCCGAACTGCAACCCATTGCCGAGGCTCCCACGGCCAAGATCCTCGACAAGCGGACCTACACCGCCTTGACCGACGAAGGCCGCGAACTACTGGCCGGGTACACCGACCTGTACCTCTGCGGTATCGCCACTGACGGATGCGTCTTCAAAACCGCCCTGGATGCCTTTGACGGCGATTACACGCCCTGGGTCATCGAAGACGCATGTGCATCGAACGCCACCAGGCATTCAGCCACCGAAGTCCACCGATCCGCCCTCATGTTGATGTCCCGCCTCATCGGCTCCGGGCAACTCATCCAGTCGTCCGACGTAAGCGCAGCCTTGCAGTCGTCGACTCATCTGCACAGCGCATAGCGGGTGACCACGGATCTTGCTTCACGTTCACAGTTGTTGCCGAATTTCGCCATATAGGTTCAAGAGCGGCGGCGCATGCGCGCCGCCGCCGCACTACGGCACACCGCCCCCACCTCGCACGCTCGGCGGGACCGGCGCACCGGTGCGTCGGCGGCACACCTGCACCAGCCGCTACCGACCCGAGATGGTTGATTTTCGATAACCGAGAAGTGTGGGCACGACGACAGCCGTACCCGGCTTACCTCCCGCAGCCACTCACGGACCGTCCGCTAAGAGTCGGCCGACTGGCTGTGGCCGCGTCAGATCGACCGGAAAGCCCGATGCATCTGCCGAAACCGCGCTGGTAAGCTGCGCCGTCCGACAGAACGGGAGGTCACGGATGAGCCGATACCCCGGCAATCCGCTCTGGTCTCAGGAGCGAGACATACCAATCGTGATTGATACGCCCGAACAGTGGCAGGAAGCCAAAGAAGCAGGGCACGTCACCGCAGAACATATCCTCCACCGGCTCCACGCGATCGCAATCCGCGAGTTCGGCATCCAAGGAGCCGCCGGCTACGACGAGGAAGGCTTTATTTGTGCCCTCGTCGCAGATGGTCTGCGTTGTGAACGTGGGGTCGTCCTCCGGGTTTGCACTCGCGACCACCCGCCGCCACACGTCCATATCGAGATCAGCGCCGAGCCGTCCATCAAGCTCAAAATGAACCTGGTCACCGGCGAGTTTATGGGCCCGACACCGGAAGGCTGGGGCAAGAAGGTGAAATACATGCGCCAGCTTGTCAAGGACAATCACTCGATCTTGGTTGCCTGGTGGGAGAAAAGCCACGGGCCAATCGACATCGGCGTGGCGTAGTAACAACTCCGCGACCTCCGGCCGCGTGGCCCTGCTGACTGGTGGCCTGCATTGTGTTCCCGCGCCCCTCCACCCTCAAGGGCGCCTACGGCGTCAGCTCCGCTGATGGCTACGCCACCCTTGACCGCGGAGCCTCTACGCGAGAAAGGCAGGCCCTATGGGGCAGGCGGGGAAGCCAGCCCCTGTAATGCGCAGACCACCAGCCAGCAGGGCCACCAGCCGCCCACCTCGGGATGCAACGCCCTGGCTCGACACCTCTGGGCTCACTCAATCCCATGGTGTCGAGCGAAACCCAGCCTCCCGCAGATCGCGCTTCGCCTCCTCAACAAAGTCACGGATTTGCCCTTTGAGCGTGTCGACGAATGTCTCGGTATCGCGCTCGGCATCCTCGTAGCCGTACCGACCTATCCCGAAATGATCCCGGAACACCTCAACGAACTTGTTCAGCTCGTCTGCGGCAGTCTTCACCAAGGCAGCCTTCGCGAAGGGCTCGGTCGTCGCTCGGGTAAGCATCTGCAGGGCCTGATACGACCGTGTGGCTGCCGACATAATCTGCGGCGGGGCCTCCAGCTTGAGGTCGCTATAGGCCTTGCTGACACGCTTCATCTCATCGATCTGAGTCTCAGCGAACGCGACCTTGGTCATCGCCTTCGGGTCGGCCTGGTCTGGTTGCAGAATTGCATCGCGAAGCGCGTTGAAGATCGCCTTCGTATCGATCGCACCTATCAATACCTGCTCACAGACACTGGCGTACTCGGCGCATGCCTTCCGTAGCCGCTCATCGCTCTCCCGCTTGTCTTCCCGAGCCTCCACGCGATCCAGCTTCTCGTGCTCTTGTCGGGCTTTCCGGTTGTCGCTGCTGCGGTTGTTGAAGTACGTGCTACCCGCCGTGACTAACGCGCCACACGCGGCACCAGGAAGAAAGGCCGCATAGAAGGTCCCCTGAGTGAGGAACTGCGGGATGAGACTCATGCGGGGAAGAGTACCGCCAGCGTCAGACACCATTCCGTCGTTTCGACCAGTCCGCAGTCGGTCCGCAGTAGGTACGCACGCGACAAACCCCGCCAACACTGTCAGCGAGGTGTCTGCCCAGGTCACAGCGATTCGCCCACAATCACCAACGATCCCGTGACCTGCAACTATTCAGTGAGCCAATCTCAAAAACCGTTGTCCGAAAGGACGTGTGGGTTCGAGTCCCACACTCGGCACCAAGGTCGGACGGCATTTCCGAATCCGGCCGATTCTCCTTCGTCTCATGCCGTCCGCGGCTGCCCGCATTCCGAGGCGCATCCTTTCCCGCACCGCGTCCGGATCCTCCGGAAGCAGGTCGCCGGGCGTCCGTTCTCCCGCGACTTCGCCGATGAACGACACCGGCGGGCCGATCCGTGCGGTCATCCGGAACCGCAACTCCCGGATGTACCGGCGCCGCCGCGGGGACGACTCGCCCGCCGCACGACGCCCCGCAGCCGTTCCGATGGCGAGTACGGCTCCTGCCTGCGAGCACGGCTCCTGCCGCCGCGTATCACCCACGCGCTGCGCTATCAGGGTGGTCGCTCCGAGCTCGACGAACACCCTCTCGTCGTCGCACGTACGGGCCTCGTCGATCGCGCGCCGGGCATCGTGATCCCGCGCGGCGAGCCCCTCGGCGGTGAGGCGTTCGGCCGGCACCCGCGTCCGCCGGGCGCGATATCGGGGAAGCGCGGTCAGACCCGTGGCCCGACCGCGGGCGGCGCCCAGCTGCCGTCGAGAATGCCGGATTCGGGCCAGTAGGCGCGCAGGACGAGCGAGAAATCGTCATCGGGCGCGGGCAGCCAATTGGCGAGCTGTTTCGGATCGCTGGGACCGGCACCACCGACGGTGAGGGTGAGTGATCCGTCGTCACCGTAGGTGAGGTCCTGATTCCTGGTCCCCAGTGAATACCGGTCCAGTTCGTTGGAGTGGAAGAGGTGCCGGCTGTTGTAGACCGTCAGCGACCAGAACCCCCGGACCGGCGGCAACTGCCCGGCGGGAAAGTGCACCGTGTAGGTGCGGGCACCGTGCAGGCGGTCGCCGGTGTCGTCGAGATCCTGGTAATAGCAGGCGGTTTCGTCCGGGACGCCGGCGAAGATGTTCGCTTTCGCCATCGCGGTCCGGGAAAGGTAATCGGTCCCGAACGCGGCGCCGTTGTGCCCGGTGGTCCAGTGCCGGGCCACCGGGATTCCGATATTGCGGAATTCGAACAACTCCCCCACCGCCACGTCGGTGTCGACCGCCGCGTGCCGCAGCACCTCCGCGATCTCGCGGTCGTGGGCGGCCGCGGCAAGCACTGCGCGCAACCGCGTGTACAGGGCCTGCTCACCCGGCCGCGGCGGCACTTCGTCGAGCACCTCACCGAGTACGCAGAAGAATTGTTCCGGATCCACCCACTGCCGCTCGTGCCGGCCGCGGGGCGCGGAACCCGCGCCGAAGGAGGGCACCGACGACCGGTCGGCGATCCGCACACTGCCGTCGAACTCCGACAGCGGATACATGGTGATCCGGTCCACCAGCGGTGCGATCATCGCACGGTCGCGCGCGGTGTCGTCGAGGAAGACCCGGGGGATCACCACCCCGCAGCGGGTGTCGTAGCGGAAGACCCCGGTGATCCCGGCGGGCACCGTACCCGTCCACAATTCGTGCGCGAGCAGATAGAATCCGGGCGCGGTCCGGTGCACGGCACCGAGCCGGGCGAACGAATCGGTGCGCTGATCCATCGCCTGATACGCCCAGAACCGGTCACCGAATTCGGGCACCTGCACCACCGAGGGCTCCAGCCGCCCGTCCAATACCCCGAACCCGTGGACCACGTCCTGATCCGGGCACGCGACGAGACGTTCCTCGGGCCGGAGATAATCGCCCAGCATGCTCAACGTGCCGGGCGGACCGGCGGGCACGGCCCCGGCCAGCAGCCCGGGCTCGGCGAGCTGATTCATCGCGACGCGGCGGTTGTGCATGTTCACCAGCGGCCAGCCCCACAGATACGCCGTCCGCGCCACCGTCCGCGCGTATTCCGGGGTCACCGTCTGTCCCGCGAAACCCACAGAACCGGCCATGAGCAGCCACCTTCCCCTCGCTCGACGGGTCCTCCGGGCATACTTCGGCAACCGTACGCCGCAGATCGCGCTCCCCGGCTCACCCGGACCGGGTGAACCGACCGGAGAAACCTGCCGGGCATCCGGGCATCCGGGCATCCGGGCATCCGGGCATCCGGGCATCCGGGCATCCGGGCATCCGGGCATCCGGGCATCCGGGCATCCGGGCATCCGGGACGGATCACAGCGGAATTCGAACCCCATACGCGGACCGCACGGCCCCACCGGAGAGAACGGCGCGGTCTTCACGGAAACATTTTTCGTACCACCGGGAAAAATCGGGCCGGATTCGTGTACGGCACGCTACACACAGATGAATTGACACCCGGAGCATTGTGAAATCGCACAGAGACCGGTGTTCGGCGCAGGCAGCGCAAATTACCGTGGCCGCTATGCACATCCTGTTCGTCTGCAATGGAAACGTGTGCCGCTCGGTGATCGCCGAACGGCTCACCCGTTCCATCGCGGTCGAATACCGGCTCACCGGTATCACCGCCGAAAGTGCCGGCACCCGGGCCCTCGTGGGGTTTCCGGTGGAACCACGGGCGGCCGAGGCCATCATCGGGCTCGGTGGGGACCCCGGTGGTTTCCGTGCTCGCAAACTCGGGACCGAGCATATCGATCGCGCGGATCTCGTACTCACCATGACCGAGAACATTCGCGACGAGGTGGCCGACACGGCCGCCGGCTCGAACTCACGGACCTTCACGCTGTTGGAGGCCTACCGTATCGCCCGCGTCACCGGTGCCCGGACCGTGGCCGATCTGCATTGCCACCGGCACAATCTGTCCCGGGTCGGGCGGGAGAACATCGCCGACCCGGTGGGCCTGTCGGCCAAGGCGTACTGCGAGGTCGGTGACCGGATCGCCGATGCGCTGGTGCCGCTGCTGGTGGCCCTGGCCCCCATCGCCACGCCCGGGGATCAGCATTGGGGCCGGCCGCCGCTGGTGGTGCGGCAGAATGCCGCCACGCCCCGGCTCTCACCACTGGTCGCGGCCCAGCACACCGGCTGGTACGCATGAGGACTCGAGCCCGAACACCGGTCTGACCGGCGCGCGGTCCACCGCGGGAGACGACCCGCCGATTTCCCGCCGCGCAGCGGCAGGCCGGGTCCCGCAGACCCGCGTCCCGGCCCGGCGGCGCCCCGGACGACCGCGAATACCGGCGTGCAACCTGACTTTCCACGTTCTGGGCACTACACTCGCCATCCGGACCATCGATCCGAAGAATCCGATCCCGTTGCAGGTTCGACACACGACAGGAATCAGGCATGCCGAAACGCATTTCGGATGTTTCGCTTCATGTTTATGTGACCCCGGAAATCCTGAACGATCTCGTCGACACCGTCCGCGCGGAACTGGACGAGCATCTGGGCGACGGTGATATCTGCGCGTGGCGTTTCACCCTGCCCGTCGCCGAAGACGATTCCCGGCACCGCGAGTTCGACAATCGCTGGCGCACCGCGAATCCGGGGGCGCAGCCGCAGGGACACGCGACATTCGAGATCGCGCTGAGCCTGGCCGGCGATCCGGCCGAACTCACCGACGGCTATCTCGCCGACCTCGAACACCGACTGCTCCGGGGATTGGACACACACGGCCCCGGCGCACCGTTCACCTTCAGTGCCGAACAGCGCACCGATCTCGGCTGGGAACCGCTGTTGCCGGAGCGACTCTGATCCGGCAAGTCGCGTCTGCTCAGCGGCGGGCCGGGAAGTGCCGGATCACGCCTTCCTGCACGGTCGTGGCCAGCAGGTCGCCCGCGCGCGAGTAGAACCGTCCCGTGGCCAGACCACGCGATCCCGCGGCGACCGGGGACTCGGTGGAGTACAGCGCCCAGTCGTCGAAACGGAACGGCCGGTGGAACCAGATGGAATGGTTCACCGTGGCGGCCACGATCCGGTCCAGACCCCACGACAGGCCGTGCGTGGTGATGATCGAATCGAGCACGGTGGTGTCGGAGGAATAGCTCAGCGCCGCGACATGGATCAGCGGATCGTCGGGCAGGGTGCCGTCGGCGCGCATCCACACCCGGTTGTGATTGAGCTTCTCTCCGGTCCCCTTGAGAATCCAGGCCGGATCGTTCGTGTACCGCATATCGATCGGATGCGGGGCGTTCACGAACATCTCGAGTTTGTCCTCGAACCCGGCGAAACTCTCCTGGATCCGCGGCAGGGTCTCCGGGTCCGGCACCTCGGGCCGCTCGTGCGCGTGCTCGAGGCCCTTACCCCACTCCTGGAACGAGGCCAGCATGACGAACAGTTCCTGGCCGTCCTGGGTGGCGGTAACGGTGCGGTTGGCGAATGCCCGGCCGTCACGATGCCGCTCCACGTGGTACTCGATCGGCTTCTTCACATCGCCGCCGCGCACGAAATGAGCGTTCAGCACGTGGATCGGACGATGTCCGGCGGTCCGGCCCGCCGCGATCACCGCCTGGGAGACGAGTTGGCCGCCGAAGGTCCGGCTGGACACCTTCTCCGGATGGTGTCCGAGGAAGACGTCCTCGGATACCTCGTCGAGGTCCAGCAGTTCCAGCAGGGTGTCGAGATCGGTGTGGTTGTCCGTCTCCGTTTCGTCGACCGGCGCGCTCACCGGGCGGCTCCGCGATCCTCGGTCATCAGTGGTCCTCCTCGCCGATGCGGTGCACATGGATCAGGTTGGTGGAACCGACGGTACCGGGAGGGGAGCCCGCGACGATGACCACGAGGTCGCCCTTGCGGTAACGGTTCATGCTCAACAGCGCCTGATCGACCTGTTTGATCATGGCATCGGTGCTGTCCACGGTGGGCACGATGAAGGTTTCGGTACCCCAGGTCAGTGCCAGCTGACTGCGCACTTCCGGAAGGGGGGTGAACGCCAGCAGCGGCAGCGGCGTGTGCAGCCGGGCCAGCCGGCGGACCGTGTCACCGGACTGGGTGAAGGCCACCAGGGCCTTGGCGTTGAGACGTTCCCCGATATCGCGGGCCGCGTAGGAGATCACACCGCGCTTGGTCCGCGGGGTGTGGGTGAGCGGCGGGACGTTGGTGGATTCGGTCTCCACCGCGTGCACGATGCGGGCCATGGTGCGCACGGTCTCGATCGGGTACTTACCGACCGAGGTCTCCCCGGACAGCATGACCGCGTCCGCGCCGTCGAGCACCGCGTTCGCCACATCCGAGGCCTCCGCGCGGGTGGGCCGGGAGTTCTCGATCATCGATTCGAGCATCTGGGTGGCCACGATGACCGGCTTGGCGTTCTCCCGCGCCATCTGGATCGCTCGCTTCTGCACGATCGGCACCTGCTCGAGCGGCAGTTCCACGCCGAGATCGCCGCGGGCCACCATGACCGCGTCGAACGCCAGGACCACGGCCTCGAGGTTGTCGATGGCCTCGGGCTTCTCCAATTTGCCGATCACCGGCACCCGGCGGCCGACCCGGTCCATCACATCGTGGACGAGTTCGATATCGGAAGGGGAGCGCACGAACGACAGCGCGATGAAGTCCACGCCCAGATTCAGCGCGAATTCCAGATCCTCGATGTCCTTGACGGAGAGCGCGGGCACCGACACGTCCATACCCGGCAGCGAAACACCTTTGTTGTTGCTGACCGGGCCGCCCTCGGTCACTTCGCAGACCACGTCGTTGCCCTCGACGCGGATCACTTCGAGCCCGACCTTGCCGTCGTCGACCAGCAGCCGGTCGCCGGATTTGGCGTCGGCGGCGAGTTGTTTGTAGGTGGTGGAGACGCGGTCGTGGCTGCCGACGATATCGTCGACGGTGATACGCACGGTCTCACCGGTCGCCCAGACCGTCCGGTCCTCGGCGAAGCGACCCAGTCGGATCTTGGGGCCTTGCAGATCGGCGAGTATGCCGACGGCGCGGCCGAGATCGTCGCAGGCCTGCCGCACCTTCTTGTAGTTTTCGGCGTGGTCGGAGTGCTCGCCGTGGCTGAAATTGAGCCGGGCGACATCCATACCACTCTCGACGAGCTCTCGAATACGTTCCTCGGTGGCAGTGGCCGGGCCGAGGGTGCACACAATCTTCGTCCGTCGCATCACGTGTCGAGCCTAATCCTGCCGAGTTGTCCCGTTCCGTCCGCCCCCGGGCGATCCGCCGGACCAGAGCATCTGGCGAATCACGGGTAGACCTGCGAAGCTAACTCTGCCATACGAAATTCACTGCATAGCTACACAATGGTGAACTCCACGCTACGGCATACGAAATCGGCATGTCCGCGGACCACAACCGGGCGCCGCCGGCACCCACCGCGCAGCGACGCGCAGACCGCCCGGGAAACGGAACAGACCCCCGGCGGCGCCGGGGGTCTGCGGAAAGTGTGTGGCGGGTCAGTTCTCGCGCAGGGGCCGTCCCTGCGGGTCCTGCACACTGCCGGTGAGCATCATGATGCCGTCGATGAGCGGCCAGATTCCACCGAAACCGCAGGTGAGCCAGGTGACCGCGATCTGGGCGATCGCGATACCGGTATCGCCGATGTAGAACCGTCCCGCACCGAACGCGCCCAGGAAGATCTGCAGCAGACCGGCGGTCAGTTTCTGCTTGTCCGAGTACGGCACGCCGTTCATATCCCGGCCGTAGGGCGCCTCGGGGTCCATCGGGTTGTATCCGCCGGGGCCCATCGGGGGCCCGTAGCCGGCCGGCGGCTGGCCGTAGCCGGGAGGTGCCCCGTACTGGCCCTGCGGCGGGTACGGCTGCGGCTGGGACGGATAGGACTGGTAGGGCTGCGGTTGCGGCTGCGACGGGTAGCCCGGCGCACCGGGCGATTTGCTCAGGTCCGGCCCGGTTCCGGGTGGGCCGTACTGCGGCCCGCCCTGCTGGTACGGATCGGTCATCGTTCCTCCTTGGTCGGTACCCCCGGCAGCGGAAGACAACCTGGTGTCGCCTCCCCTCCGACACGATGCTGCCAGACGCCCGCACCGACCGCCGAACGGAGCCCTATTTGCTTCGCGGGGCAGCGGATTCGGCGGCTTCGCCGTCCTTGTCCGGCACGGAATCATCGGATGACTCGGTCACGGTCGCCGCCGACTCCGCCTCGGCCGAACCGGAATCCGACTTCGCCTCCGCCGCATCGGAGTCCGCGGTGCCCGAATCGGTTCCCCCGGCTTCGCCGGCCGCTTCCTTTCCTGGCGCAGGCACGGAAGACGATGCGGCGGAATCGATTCCGGTGTCCTCGACCTCGTCCTTTCCGGTGTCCTCGGCCGCCTCGTCGGTGGTGCCCGCTGCCGTCGCCACCGAACCCGCCGCGCCGGCGGCCCCCACCGCACGCAATGCGCCCAGCTGCCACGGCCATGGCCGGGGAGCCGCGTCCGGGCTCAGCTGCTCGGGGGTTTCGCGACCCTTGGTCGCGAACAGGACGTAGGCGACCGCGGCGAGGAACACCAGACCGGAGGTGAACGAGTTGATCCGGATACCCGCGATCTGCGTGGCCTCGTCGTCACGCATGAGCTCGACGAAGAACCGGCCGAAGCAGTAACCGGCCACGTAGAGGGCGAACAGCCGGCCGTGGCCGATCCGGAAACGCCGGTCGATCAGCACCAGCGCGACCACCACCAGCACGTTCCAGATCAGCTCGTAGAGAAACGTGGGATGCACGATCGAATGCACCTCGCCGGAGGAGACACCGTTCATCATGTCGAGCCGGCCGGAATCGTCGAACCGGAGATAGATCTCCAGACCCCACGGCAGATCGGTTTCCCGGCCGTAGAGCTCCTGGTTGAAGTAGTTGCCGAGTCGTCCGATGGCCTGCGCCAGCAGAATCGCCGGGGCGACGGCGTCGCCGAGCGCGGGCAGCGGGATCTTGTAGATGCGGCAGGCGATCCAGGCACCGATGGCGCCGAAGAAGACCGCGCCCCAGATACCGAGCCCGCCCTGGTAGATCTTCAGCGCGTCCACCGGGTTGCCGTCGGCGCCGAAGTACTTCTGCCAGTCGGTGGCGACATGGTAGAGGCGTCCGCCGATGAGCCCGAACGGGACGGCGAAGACCGCGACATCCAGCACGGTGCCGGCTTCGCCACCGCGGGCCTGCCAGCGTTTCTCGCCCCACCAGATGGCGACGATGATCCCGATGATGATGCAGATCGCGTACGCCCGCAGCGGGAACGGCCCGATTTCCCAGACGCCCTGCGGCGGACTGGGGAGGTAGGCCAGTAGATCGGCGGCGTGCGGGACGGCGCCGCCGGGGGTTCCGGCGGTCGCGACGGTATCCGGTGCGGCGATAACGGTCACGGGGCAACCGTAGTCGAGCCGGTTATCCAGACAAGTACGGGCTCC
Organism: Nocardia sp. NPDC050799; assembly: GCF_040654015.1. NCBI lineage: Bacteria > Bacillati > Actinomycetota > Actinomycetes > Mycobacteriales > Nocardiaceae > Nocardia > Nocardia sp. NPDC050799. Next base: position 299,848 of record NZ_JBFAHF010000002.1, on the reverse strand, counting down.
ACCCGTGTGTCACGGGCAGCACGCCGATCAGGACGCGACAGCCGCCGCGCGAACCCCGCCGGCCAGCTCGCCGGTCAGGGCGCGGACCGCGTCCAGGCCCTGCGCGGCCGCCGAGACGAGGGCGGACCCGACGATCACCCCGTCGGCGTAGGCGGCGATCTCGGCGGCCTGCGCGCCGGAGCGCACGCCCAGGCCCACACCGATCGGGATCTCGCTGTGCTCACGGATCCGGGCACACAGCGCGGGCGCCATGGTCGAGACGGCATCGCGGGCGCCGGTGACGCCCATGGTCGACGCGGCGTAGACGAAACCGGAACTGGCCTCGAGGGTGGACGCCAGACGTTCCTCGGTGGACGACGGGGCGACCAGGAAGATCCGGTCGAGGTGATGGGCGTCGGAGGCGGCGAACCAGTCGCCGGCCTCCTCCGGGATCAGGTTCGGGGTGATCAGCCCGGCACCGCCGGCCGCGGCCAGGTCGCGGGCGAAACGGTCCACACCGTACTTGAGCACCGGGTTCCAGTAGGTCATCACCACGGCCTGCGCACCCGCGCTCGTCACGGCCTCGACCACGGAGAACACATCGCGCACCCGGACCCCGCCGCGCAGCGCCTGATCGGCGGCGGCCTGAATGGTGGGCCCGTCCATCACCGGATCGGAGTAGGCGACGCCCACTTCGACGATATCGCAGCCGGATTCGACCATCGCGCGCACGACCTGGCGCGATCCGTCGAGGTCCGGGTATCCGGCGGGCAGATATCCGATGAGCGCGGCCCGGTTTTCGGCCCGGCAGGCGGCGAAGGTGGGGCCGAGTCGGGAATCGGAACTCACTGACCGTTCTCCTTGCCCGTGTCCGGATCGTCGAAGAGCCCGAACCAGCGGGCGGCGGTATCCATATCCTTGTCACCACGACCGGACAGGTTCACCAGGATGATCGCGCCCTCGCCGAGTTCCCGGCCGAGTTCGATCGCCCCGGCGACCGCGTGCGCCGATTCGATGGCCGGGATGATGCCCTCGGCGCGGCTCAGCAGCAGCAGGGCGTCCATCGCGGCGGTATCGGTGACCGGGAGATACTCGGCGCGGCCGATATCCTTCAGGAAGGCGTGCTCCGGGCCGACCCCGGGATAGTCCAGCCCGGCGGAGATGGAATGCGAGTCGATGGTCTGGCCGTCCTCGTCCTGCAGCAGGTACGAGTAGGCGCCCTGGAAGGCACCCGGCGAACCGCCGGCGAACGTGGCGGCGTGCCGTCCGGTCTCCACACCGTCACCGGCCGCCTCGTACCCGATCAGCCGGACGCCCGGGTCGTCGATGAAGGCGTGGAAGATCCCGATGGCGTTGGAGCCGCCGCCCACGCAGGCGGCCACCGCGTCGGGCAGGCGCCCGGTCAGGGACTGCACCTGGGCGCGGGCCTCCAGTCCGACGACCCGCTGGAAATCGCGGACCATCACCGGGAAGGGGTGGGGTCCGGCGGCGGTGCCGAAGCAGTAGTAGGTGTCGTCGGCATTGGTGACCCAGTCGCGCAGCGCCTCGTTGATGGCGTCCTTGAGCGTCTGCGAGCCCAGGGTCACCGAGACGACCTCGGCGCCGAGCAACCGCATCCGGGCCACGTTGAGCGCCTGCCGCGCGGTATCCACGGCCCCCATGTAGACGATGCATTTCATGCCCAGCAGCGCGCACGCGGTGGCGGTGGCGACACCGTGCTGTCCGGCGCCCGTTTCGGCGATGATCCGGGTCTTACCCATCCGCTTCGCGAGCAGCGCCTGGCCCAGCACATTGTTGATCTTGTGCGACCCGGTGTGGTTCAGGTCCTCCCGTTTGAGCAGGATCCGCGCGCCCCCGGCGTGCTCGGCCAGGTTCACACATTCGAAGACCGGCGACGGACGGCCGGTGTAGTCGCGCTGCAGCCGGTCCAGTTCGGCGAGGAAGTCCGGGTCCAGCCGCGACTTGTCGTATTCGGCGGTGACCTCCTCGATCACCGCCATCAGCGCCTCGGGCACATGCCGGCCGCCGTAGACGCCGAAGTGGCCGCCCTCATCGGGTTCGTGCTCGCTGCGCTGGGCCACTCCCCGGCTGGCGGCCGGCAGCGGAACACTGGTGGACGAAGGGCCGCCCGCGGACATCATCGCCCCCGCCGGGCCGGTTTGGGGCAGGACGGATGCGTGCCCGCGGTAACCAGTTCGGATACCGCCGCGCGCGGGTCGCCACTGGTGACCAGCCCCTCACCGACCAGTACCGCGTCCGCGCCGGCACCGGCGTAGGCGAGCAGATCGGCGGTGCCGCGGACCCCGGATTCGGCGATCCGGATGACCTCGGTGGGCAGGCCCGGGGCGATCCGGGAGAAGCAGTCCCGATCGACCTCGAGAGTTTTGAGGTTCCGGGCGTTGACACCGATGACCGTGGCGCCCGCGGTGAGCGCCCGATCGGCCTCCTCCTCGGTGTGCACCTCGACCAGCGCGGTCATCCCCAGCGATTCGGTGCGGTCGATGAGCGAGGCCAGGGTGTCCTGCTCCAGCGCCGCGACGATCAGCAGGATCACATCGGCGCCGTGCGCCCGGGCCTCGTGGATCTGGTAGGGACCGACAACGAAATCCTTGCGCAGCACCGGAATGTTCACGCTGGCCCGGACCGCGTCCAGATCGTCGAGCGATCCGTGGAACCGGCGGCCCTCGGTGAGCACGCTGATCACGCGCGCCCCACCGTCCTCGTAGGCCTTGGCGAGACTGGCCGGATCGATGATCTCGGCGAGTGCCCCCTTGGAGGGACTGGCCCGCTTCACTTCGGCGATCACGCCGATACCGTCTTCGAGAAGCGCGGCCTTCGCATCGAGCGGCGGGGCCGCGGCGGCGGCCGCTGCCTTCACTGCCGGGAAGTCCAGCACCGCTTCCCGAGCGGCTACATCCGAGCGGACCCCGTCGAGAATCGAGTCGAGTACCGTCATCTGGCTCGAATCCTTTCTGGGGAGACGCGAGTTATTGCCTGCGGGATTCCCCCAGGCGATGTCTCACCGATGCTGAACAAGAGTAAATGGAAGCGCGCGGCACCGTGACGCCGGGGGCGGATCACACCGCCCCGGCCGACCTGCTAAGGGGCGTCGCCGGATTCCTTCGAATCCGCTTTTCCGGCCGTACCCGGCCGGTTCTTGCCGTCTCCGGGTGCGCCGGGATTGTTTTCCGGTTCCTCGGAATGGGTATCGCGCGTGTCCGGTGTGTCGCCCGGCGCCGCCGCCTCCGTGGCCGCGGGATCGGTCGGGTCGGCACCGGCGTCGAGGGCATCCCACAGCACCCGTTCCGGCAGCGGGCCGCCCGCCGTACTTTCCTGGACCGCGCGCGTCGCCGCGGCCTTGCGGGTGGCGGGGGCGTCGTATTTGCCGGAGAGCTGTTTCGCACCGGCCGGCATCCGGGCCAGCAGCAGTCCGGCGCCCAACGCCGCCACCGCCCCGGCCAGCGCGAGCACGGCGGCGCCCGGTGCTGTCACCAGCTCCTGTACCTGCGCCCGGCCGGGCAGTTCGGCCAGCGCCGCCGCCCGCTGCTCGGTGGCCCCGGACCCGGTGAGCAGCGCCAGCGCCGGAACGGCGGTCACTGCGGCGATCAACGCCACCAGGACCCCCACCAGCCGGCGCACCCACCCGCGGGTCGCCAGGACCGCCGCGATCGCGGCCAGCAGCACCAGCGCCAGCGGTGTCAGCGCGCCGAACCAGACGCCACCGTTCAGTTCGTCGGTACGCGGCTCGGTGAGCCCGTCCGCCGAGGTGACGGTGACCCAGGTCAACCGCGAGGACCCCCACAGCGCGGCCGCGGCCACGGCGAGCAATCCGATCGCAGGCACCGGGTACCGGCTGCCCGGGGCGGGTCCGGCCGGCTCGGCGGCGGGCAGTTCCTCGTCGCCCCAGTCGAGGGGCCCCGGCCGGGTCGCGCCGGAATCGGCACCGCCCGGGGCCGCACCACGGGTGTCGTCGGACCCGGACCCGGAGTCGGCGGCCGGATCGCCGGGCGCCGTCATACGCCGCCGCCGGGCACCGCGGCGGCGGATGCGCGATCCCCGTCCCGGCGCGGGTCGGCGTCGGTGCCCTCATCGAAGGCACGCACCGTTTCGGCAGCGGCCACCGCGCGCAGTACGGCCATCGCCTTGTTACGGGATTCGGTGTCCTCGTATTCGGCCTCGGAGTCGGCCACCACACCGGCGCCGGCCTGCACGTAGGCGATACCGTCCTTGAGCAGCGCGGTACGGATGGCGATCGCGGTATCGGCGTCGCCGGCGAAATCGAGGTAGCCGACCACCCCGCCGTACACGCCGCGCCGGGTGGGCTCGAGCTCTTCGATCAACTGCATGGCGCGGACCTTGGGTGCCCCGGAGAGCGTGCCCGCCGGGAAACACGCGCGCACCGCGTCCAGGGCGATCTTGCCCGGGGCGAGCCGTCCGGTGACCGTGGAGACCAGGTGCATCACATGGCTGTACCGCTCGACGTGCCGGTATTCGGTGACGCGCACCGTCCCGGGGACGCACACCCGGCCGAGATCGTTACGGCCGAGGTCGACCAGCATGAGATGTTCGGCGTTCTCCTTCTCGTCGGCCAGCAGGCCCTTCTCGAGCAGCAGATCGTCCTCTTCCGTGGCGCCGCGCCACCGGGTCCCCGCGATCGGATGCGTGGTCGCGACCCCGTCCTGCACCGCCACCAGCGCCTCCGGGCTGGACCCGACGATGGAGAACGCGGTGTTGCCGTCCCCGTCCGGAATATGCAGCAGGAACATGTAGGGGCTCGGGTTGGCCGCGCGCAGCATCCGGTACAGATCGATCGGCGCGCCGCCGTAGTCCATCTCGAAGCGCTGCGACAGCACCACCTGGAACGCCTCACCGGCTTCGATCTCGGAGACCAGGCGGCGCACGCCGGCACCGAACTCGTTCGGGGTACGGGCCCGCCGGAACTGCGGTTCGGGCTGATCGAACACCGAGACCGTGGAAGGTGCGGGCGCGCCGAGGGCGGCGGTCATCCGGTCCAGCCGGGCGACCGCGTCGTCGTAGGCCGCGTCGACGTTCTCGGAGGTGCCGTTCCAGTTCACCGCATTGGCGATCAGGGTGATCGCGCCCTCGTGATGATCGAACGCGGCCAGGTCCGTGGCCAGCAACAGCACCATCTCCGGCAGCCGCAGATCGTCGAGCGCGTGCTCGGGCAGCCGTTCCATCCGGCGCACCGCGTCGTAGCCGAGGTAACCGACCATGCCGCCGGTGAGCGGCGGCAAACCGGGCAGCCGTTCGGTGCGCAGGAGTTCCAGGGTCTCGTGCAGCGCCGCGAGCGGATCGCCGCCCGAGGGCGCCCCCGCCGGAGTGGCGCCGAGCCAGGTGGCGGCGCCGTCCACGACGGTGAGCGCGGACGGGCTGCCCGCGCCGATGAACGACCAGCGCGACCACGATCGGCCGTTCTCCGCGGATTCGAACAGGAAAGTGCCCGCGCGGTCACCGGCCAGTTTGCGGTAGGCCGACAGCGGAGTCTCCGAATCCGCAAGCACCTTCCGGGTCACGGGAACGACCCGGTGTTCGGCGGCGAGTTCGAGGAATCGTTCGCGGGAAGTAGTCGCGGGAGTGGGCACGCCGTGCATTTGCCCTATCATTCCAGTTCTGTTCCGAGCCGTCACGACGCACCCCGTGCGACCCGCCGTCACAGGTACTGTCCCGGTATGAAGATCGGCTCGCTCGCGCCCTCGTTCGAACTCCCGGATCAGAGCGGCACGCCCCGCTCCCTGGACTCCCTGCTGGCCGACGGGCCACTCGTCCTGTTCTTCTACCCGGCCGCGAACACCCCGGTGTGCACCGCCGAGGCCTGCCACTTCCGCGATCTCACCGCCGAATTCGCCGCGCTCGGCGCCGGTTGCGCCGGGATCAGTGCCGACGCGGTGGACGTGCAGGCCGGTTTCGCGGGATCGCAGCGGCTGGAATATCCACTGCTCTCCGACGCCGACGGCATGGTCGCCGCGGAATACGGAGTGAAACGCGGCCTGCTGGGCAAGCTGATGCCGGTGAAGCGCAATACCTTCGTGATCGGTACCGACCGCCGGATCCTGACCGTGATCAGCAGTGAACTGCGCGCGAATGTGCACGCCGACAAGGCGCTGGAGTTCCTCCGCGGCCGCACCGTCGCCTGATCCGCCGCGGGGCCCACCCGGGCCCTGTGAATGAACTCACCTTCGTTTCCGAGATGCCACACGACCGAGCGAAGTCGTGGCAAACTCTCCATAGCCGAGCGACCACTGCCGCAATCGTCGCCGGGGTGGAAAGAAGGCGGACAAGTGACGGATTGGCTGAACCCGGTCGAAGGACGCGCCTGGCGCGCGGTGGTCGCACTGTTGAACCGTTTGCCGGGGGCTCTGGACACCGATCTGCAGCGAGAATCCGGTGTCACTCATTTCGAGTTCTGGGTGCTCACCCTGCTCTCGGAGGCGCCGGACCGGCGGCTGCAGATGAGCGAACTCGCGCAAAGAGCTAACTCATCGCTATCCAGGTTGTCGCATGTGGTGTCCAAGCTCGAGCGCATGGGGTGGGCGACCCGCACGGCGGCCACCGGGCGGCGCGGTGTGCTGGCCCTGCTCACCGACGAGGGCCAGCAGAAGGTCGTGGAGGCAGCGCCCGGTTATATGGACGTCGTGCGCCGGTTGGTGTTCGAGGGCCTGGACGCCGACCAGACCGCGGCCCTGGCCGATGTGGGCGAAACCCTCACCACCCATCTGGGGGCGGTACTGGGGCGGTCCGGTCAGTCCACCGCCTCGGATTCGCGGCGCTGACCCGGCGGCCTACTCTTCGGCCAGCAGTACATCGGTGTCGAAGCACGTATGGGTACCGGTATGGCAGGCCGCGCCCTCCTGGTCGACGATCAGCAGCACGGTGTCACCGTCACAGTCCAGCCGCACCTCGTGCACGTACTGGGTGTGCCCGGAGGTCTCGCCCTTCACCCAGTACTGCTGCCGGGACCGTGAATAGTAGGTGGCACGGCGGGTGGCCAGGGTGCGCGCCAGCGCCTGGTCGTCCATCCAGGCCATCATCAGCACGTCGCCGGTACCGCGTTCCTGCGCGACGGCGGCCACCAGCCCGGCCTCGTTGCGCTTGAGCCGGGCGGCGATCGCCGGATCGAGGATCCGATCCATCACCGCACCACCAGGTCCGCCGCACGCATGGCGTCCTTCACCTGCGGGATGGTCAGATCGCCGAAATGGAACACGCTCGCGGCGAGCACGGCGTCCGCGCCGGCCTGCACGGCCGGGGCGAAATGCTCCACCGCACCCGCGCCACCCGAGGCGATGACCGGGATCGAGACCGCCGCCCGCACCGCGCCGATCATCCGCAGATCGAAACCGGCCTTGGTGCCGTCGGCGTCCATCGAATTGAGCAGGATCTCCCCCACCCCGAGTTCGGCGCCGCGGATCGCCCATTCGACCGCGTCGATTCCGGTGCCGCGCCGCCCGCCGTGCGTGGTGACCTCCCATCCCGATGGGGTGGCCGGCTCCCCGTCGGGCACGGTCCGGGCGTCCACCGACAGCACGATGCACTGCGACCCGAATCGCTGCGACATCTCGTGCAGCACCTCGGGTCGCGCGATGGCGGCGGTGTTCACCGAGACCTTGTCGGCTCCCGCGCGCAGCAGCCGGTCCACATCCTCGACGGTGCGGACCCCGCCGCCGACGGTGAGCGGGATGAAGATCTGCTCGGCGGTGCGGGTCACCACGTCGAGCATGGTGCCGCGGTCGCCACTGGAGGCGGTGACGTCGAGGAAGGTGAGTTCGTCGGCGCCCTGGGCGTCGTAGGCCGCCGCCAGTTCCACCGGGTCACCGGCATCCCGCAGGTTCTGGAAGTTCACACCCTTGACCACCCGCCCGGAATCGACGTCCAGGCAAGGAATCACCCGAGTAGCAAGCATGGGTTCCTCATCGAAGTCGGTACATGCGATCCGCGGGGGCCGCAGCGAAGGCGAAGGTATCGCAGTATCGCATCATGGATTCTCCTCCTCGCCGCGCGGATCGGCCGTATCCACCCGGTCGGAGACGGGGGTGTACCCGCTGCCCCGGGTCGCGGCGATCATATCCAGCAGTTCGGCGTGCACGCCCGGCGCGGCCGCCAGCACCGAACCGGATTCGATGGTCCAGTCCACGCCCTCGAGGTCGGTGACCACGCCACCCGCGCACCGCACCATGAGCGCACCGGCCGCGTTGTCCCACGGGTGGTGCCCGAAGACGATCGCCCCGCCCAGCGTGCCCTCGGCCGTGAAGGCCAGGTCGATACCGGTGGATCCGTGCATCCGCACCCGCGAGGACAGCGCACTCAACGTGCCGAGGACCCGATGCCGGAACAGCCCCGGTACCCGCCCGGAGGATTCGATATTGAAGGCCCCGAACCCGATCATCGCCTCGTCGAGCACGGCGGGGGCCAGCGGCGGCTGCGGCTTACCGTCGAGCAGCAGCGGGCCGCCCGCGACCGCCGCGTACCGGCGGCCCAGCGGCGGGAACCACGCCAGGCCCAGTACCGGCTCCCCGTCGCGGACCAGCGCCAGCAGGGTGCCGGTGAGTGGGTGGCCGTTCGAATAGTTGAAGGTGCCGTCGATGGGATCCAGCACCCACGCGGTACCGCTGGTGAGCGCGGGCCCACCGAACTCCTCGCCGTGCACCTCGATCCCGGTCCGGTCGACGAGCCGGGCGGAAATGGTGCGTTCGAGTTCCAGATCCAGTTCGGTCGCGAAATCCCGCGACCCCTTGGCCACCGCACTGGGCGCGCCCCGGCCCTCGAGGAAACGGCCGCTCACCCCGTCGAGAATTTCGGCGGCGGTGGCCAGCAGAGTGGCCAGTTCGCTGTCTGTTCCGGTCATCGTCTCGGCCCCCGGTCGTCGCGGTTCAACGGACGGCGGCCAGCGCCTCGGGGAGGGTGAACCGGCCAGCGTACAAGGCCTTGCCCACGATCGCTCCCTCCACACCGTCGGGCACCAGGTCGGCAATCGCGGTGAGGTCGGCCAGGGCGGACACCCCGCCGGAGGCGATCACCGGCGCGTCGGTGGCCATGCACACCTCGCGCAGCAGGTCCAGGTTCGGTCCGGTGAGGGTGCCGTCCTTGGTGACATCGGTGACGACGTACCGGGAGCAGCCGTCGCGTTCCAGACGTTCGAGTACCTCCCACAGGTCGCCGCCGTCGCTGACCCAGCCGCGCCCGCGCAACCGGTACTCCCCGTCGACCTTCTGCACATCCAGTCCGACCGCGACCCGCTCGCCGTACTCCGCGATCGCCCGTGCACACCACTGCGGGTCCTCGAGGGCGGCGGTGCCGAGGTTGACCCGGGCGCAACCGGTGGCCATCGCGGCCTTCAGCGATTCGTCGTCCCGGATCCCGCCGGACAGTTCGACGGCGACATCGAGTTCGCCGACCACCCGGGCGAGCAGTTCACGATTGGAGCCACGACCGAACGCGGCGTCCAGATCGACCAGATGGACCCATTCGGCGCCGTCCTCCTGCCACGCCAGAGCCGCGTCGCGGGGCGAACCGTAACTGGTTTCGCTGCCCGCCGCGCCCTGTACCAGGCGGACGGCCTCTCCATTGGCGACATCGACAGCGGGCAGCAGCACAAGACTCACTCGGAACAGCCTAGTAGGTGGCGCCCGGCACGACCCATCCGCAGTCCGCGCACAGCCGGGCCGGAACTGTCGGCGTCCGGTTAGCGCGGTGTTCGCCGGTCGCCCCGGCACACCCTCCGGCCCGCGCGCAGCACCCGGCGGCCGCCCGCTAAGGTGACATCACCCACTGGGGCGGTCGAGGTGCCCGCTACACTCGTCCCGAACGCGTGAGTGGTCAAGGACGCGGCATGTCACGATTTCGAGAAGGTTCGGAGTAGGCGCCATCGATACCGGTCAGTTGATCGCGGATCACTACCGCCTGGTCGAGCAGATTGGTAGCGGCGGCACAGGCGTGGTCTGGCGTGCCGTCGACGAGCGTCTGCAACGGTCGGTGGCGATCAAGCAGATCCACATCAAACCCAGTCTGCCGCCCGCGGAGCGCGATGTGCTCCGGCAGCGAGCGACCCGGGAGGCCCGCAACGCGGCCCGGTTCCAGCATCCGAATGCCATCGTGGTCTTCGACATCACCGAGCACGGCGGCGATCCGTGCCTGGTGATGGAGTACATGAAATCCCGCAGCCTGGCACAGGTGCTGTCGGCACAGGGACCGCTACCGCTACCGCAGGTCGCCCGGATCGGCGAACAGGTGGCCTCGGCGCTCATCGCGGCGCACCAGGCCGGCCTCGTGCACCGTGATGTGAAACCGGGCAATGTGCTGCTCGACGATCACGGCACCGTGAAGATCACCGATTTCGGTATCTCCCGGGCCACCGGCGATGTCACGCTCACCGAAACCGGCCTGATCTGCGGAACCGCCGCGTATCTCGCGCCGGAGGTGGCGCGCGGCGCCGATCCGACCCCGGCCGCGGACGTCTTCGCACTCGGCGCCACGCTCTTCCACGCGCTGGAGGGTGAACCGCCGTTCGGGTCCGGTAATCCGCTCAAAGTGCTCTACGCGGCGGCCAACGGCCAGGTGAGCGAACCGCAGAACGCGGGTCCCGCCACCGATTTCGTGCTGGATCTGCTCAGTTCGGATCCACAGGACCGGCCGACCATGCGCGAGGCCCGGGAAGCACTGTCCCGGTTCGCCGGATTCGAGAACGCGGCGGCCGAGCACGGCGGTTTCGTACCGGCGCGCGAAGCCTTCGACCGCAACGGCCACGGCGGCAACGGCCACGGCGGCGCCGCCGTCAGCACGATGGAATCGCCGGCGCCCGGCCGCTACGGCGCCCCGGCCGAGGAGCCCCGGCCGCGGCGCCGGCCGGAATCGCGGTCGGCGGGACGCAACGGGGAGGAGGCGCGGCCGCCGCGCCGGCCGGCGAACCATCCCCCCACGAGCACCCAGCCGGTCGCGCGGAAATCGGGCGGTAACGGCGGGGTCAAACGCGCGGTGGTCATCGGCGGTATCGCCGGGGCCGCGGTCGTCGGCGGGGTGCTGTTCTTCAACTCCTCCGATTCGGGTGACAGCGGTTCGGCACAGGCGGACACCACGACCAGCGCCACCGTCTCGAACTCGCCCGATACCCCGGCCGCCAGCAGTCCCACGGTCGGTTCCACGGCCAGCACCGGTTCGGTCGAATGGGTGCAGGCCGGACAGTTGATCGAGCAGTTCTATCTGGATCCCGCCGGGTCCTGGTCGCTGCTGACCCCCGCCGCCCAGCAGGTGTACGGCAGCCAGCAGGAGTTCCAGCAGTACTGGTCGACCCGGACCGTGCAGAATTTCAGCCGGATCGAGGCGTACAAGGGCAACAACCCCGACGGTTCGGTGGATATGCGGGTGAACAACCTCAGTTACGGCGGTCAGACCCGTACGCCGACCCTGCGGATCATCAGCTCCGGCGGCAGTTTGCTGATCGACAGCGATACCCGCTGACCGCCGGTCGGCTCCGGGGGCACCGGAGGCCGGCCGGGCTATGGTCTGCGCCATGGATATCCGGGGGATGCTCGCCGACGAACGCGCCGAGATGACCGCCCTGCTGCGGGACCTGTCCGAGGCGGAGTGGGATGCGCCGACCCTGTGCACCGGCCGGCGGGTGCGGGAGCTGGTGGCCCATCTGCGCTACGACAGCATCTCTCTCGCCGAGTACGCCGGGATCACGGTGCGCCATCGCTTCTCCATCGACGGCGTCAACAACGCGATGGCCGCGGTCGGAGCGCAGCGCACACCGGCGCAACTGCCGGCGGAGTTCGCCGCGGCCCCGGGATCGGTATCGCGCTGGTGGCTCCGGCTCGGTCTCGCCGACCTGTTCGTCCACCAGCAGGACATCCGCCGCCCGCTGGGCCGGGCCCGCGAGATCCCCGCCGACCGGTTGCGCGCCGTGCTCGACGAGGTGAGCGAGGGGTGGCGGTCTGGACGGAGGGGTCGGTATGTGGACGCGCACGGCCGGAGCGAAGGCGGAGGTACGCCCGCCCCGACCCGTTCGCCCGCCCGTGGCGGTATACGGAGGGGTTGCAGTTCGCCGCGACAGATTTCGACTGGGTCAAGGGGTCCGGTCCTCCGGTACGGGGGCGGGCCGAGGCGCTAGCGTTGGCAATGGTGGGCGTCCGGTGGTCCTCGACGAACTCGAGGGCGAAGGGGTCCCGGAACTGCGTCGCCGCTGCAGCTGAACATCCGAGTTCGCTCCACCGATGGGAGACGCGCAGATGACCGAGTCGGCGCTGGCCGCGATGGCCAGGATGGTCGGTGAGTGGAAGACGACCACGAGTCTGCACCCCGATATCATCGGACATACATCGATCGCGTGGGTGCCCGACGCACGGTTCCTGACGGTCCGCTACACGGTCCCGGATCCCGGGGTCAGCTGGACCTGGCTCGTCGGCGCCGACGATCTGTACCAGGAGCGCCTCGTCATCCTGCAGTACGATCAGTTCGGCGAGCACCGCGTCTACCAGGGTTCTTTCGACGGACCGCTGTGGCGGGTGTGGCGTGACGCACCCGGCCATTCCCAGCGGTTCACCGGGAACCTGGACGAGACGGAAACCACATTCCGCGCCACCTGGGAGCGCTCGGACTCCGAACTGGACCCGCGTAACTGGGAGCACCAGCTCGATTTCATCTACACACGGATCTCTTGATCACCGACCACGCGGATATTCAGTGGTAGCGGCCCGTTAGGCTGGAACGGCACCCTGTGCTGATGTAACCAGGCCGAAGACGAGGACCGAAACCACCATGACATCCCGTATCGAGCTCGCCCGCGTGGATCTGCGCGGGCGCACTCCCACGACCGCGCAACTGCGCACCGCGCTGCCGCGCGGTGGTGTCGATGTGGACTCGGTACTGCATCAGGTGCGGCCCGTGGTGGAGGCCGTCCGCGACCGCGGCGCGGCCGCGGCGCTGGAATTCGGCGCGAAATTCGACGGTGTCACCCCGGACTCCGTCCGTGTCCCGGCGCAGCGGCTCGCCGCGGCCCTGGACGAGCTCGATCCTGCGGTACGCGCCGCGCTCGAGGTCGCGATCGACCGCACCCGCGCGGTGCACGCCGACCAGCGGCGCACCGACACCACCACCGCGGTGGTGCCGGGCGGGACGGTGACCGAGCGCTGGGTTCCGGTGGAGCGGGTCGGGCTGTACGTACCCGGCGGTAACGCGGTCTACCCGTCCAGCGTCGTGATGAACGTGGTCCCGGCCCAGGCCGCCGGGGTGGAGTCCCTGGTGGTGGCCTCGCCGCCGCAACAGCAGTTCGGCGGGCTCCCGCACCCCACCATCCTGGCCGCCGCCCGGCTGCTGGGAGTCGAGGAAGTATGGGCGGTCGGCGGGGCGCAGGCGGTGGCGCTGCTGTCCTACGGCGGCACCGATACCGACGGCGCCGAGCTGCTGCCGGTCGACCTGATCACCGGTCCCGGCAATATCTACGTGACCGCCGCCAAACGGCTCTGCCGGGGCCTGGTCGGGATCGACGCCGAGGCCGGTCCCACCGAGATCGCCGTGCTGGCCGACGCCACCGCCGATCCGGTCCATGTGGCCGCCGACCTGATCAGCCAAGCCGAACACGATGTGCTCGCCGCCAGTGTGCTGGTCACCGACAGCCCCGAACTGGCCGATGCGGTGGACGCGGCGCTGACCGCGCAGCTGACCGTGGTGAAACACGCCGAGCGGGTCACCACCGCGCTGACCGGGACGCAATCGGGCACCGTGCTGGTCGACGATATCGAGCAGGGTCTGCGGGTGGTCAACGCCTACGCCGCCGAACACCTCGAGATCCAGACCGCCGACCCCGCGGCCGTGGCCGCCCGGGTACGCAGCGCGGGCGCGATCTTCGTCGGCCCCTACGCCCCGGTCAGCCTGGGCGACTACTGCGCCGGATCCAATCACGTGCTGCCCACGGCCGGTTGCGCCCGGCATTCGTCGGGGCTCAGCGTGCAGACCTTCCTGCGCGGAATCCACGTGGTGGAGTACAGCGAGACGGCCCTGAAAGATGTGGCCGGACATGTGGTCGCGCTGGCCGATGCCGAGGACCTGCCCGCCCACGGGCAGGCCGTCCGCGCGCGTTTCGAGGCGCTGTCGTGACCGCACCCGACGCCGCGGCGACCACCGCGACCGCGATTCCCGGATCCGCCATCGGTCTCGACGCGCTCCCGCTGCGGGAGAACCTGCGCGGCAAATCCCCCTACGGCGCACCACAACTCAGCGTGCCGGTGCAGCTCAACACCAACGAGAATCCGCATCCGCCGAGCCGCGCGCTGATCGACGATGTGGCCGAGGCGGTCCGGGCCGCGGCCGCCGATCTGCACCGCTACCCGGATCGCGACGCGGTGGCCCTGCGCGCCGATCTCGCCGCCTACCTCACCCGGCAGACCGGGGTCGCGGTGGACGCGGCCAATGTGTGGGCGGCCAACGGGTCCAACGAGATCCTGCAGCAGCTGCTGCAGGCGTTCGGCGGACCCGGCCGGCGGGCCCTGGGTTTCGTGCCCTCCTATTCCATGCATCCGATCATCTCCGAGGGCATCGATACCGAATGGGTCGAGGCGAAGCGGGGCGCCGATTTCGCGATCGATATCGACGCCGCCCTCGCCGCCATCGCCGAACGGCGACCCGATGTGGTCTTCGTGACCAGCCCGAACAATCCCACCGGGCACAGTATCGCGCCCGCGGAGCTGGCCCGGATCCTCGACACCGCTCCCGGAATCGTGATCGTGGACGAGGCCTACGCGGAATTCTCCGCCGCGCCCAGCGCCGTCGGCCTGATCGACCGATACCCCGCCAAACTGGTGGTCAGCCGTACGATGAGCAAGGCGTTCGCGTTCGCCGGCGGCCGCCTCGGCTATCTGGTCGCCGCTCCCGCGGTCATCGACGCGCTGCTGCTGGTGCGGTTGCCCTATCACCTGTCCGTGGTCACCCAGGCCGCGGCGCGGGCCGCGCTGCGCCATGCCGACGAAACACTGGCGAGCGTCGCCGAACTGGCCGCGCAGCGTGACCGGGTCGCCCGGGCACTGACCGATATGGGGTACGAGGTGGTCCCCAGTGACGCCAACTTCCTGCTGTTCGGGAAGTTCGCGGATGCCGCGCGCGCCTGGCAGCACTACCTGGACGAAGGCGTGCTCATCCGCGATGTCGGGATCGGCGGTTATCTGCGCGCCACCATCGGGCTGGCCGCGGAGAACGACGAATTCTTGCGGGTCAGCGCGAAACTGACCGCCACCGAACCGATAGCGCACAACCGAGCACCGAGACGGAAGTGAGTATGAACCGAACCGCGCGGGTGGAGCGCACCACCAAGGAATCCGCCATCGTGGTGGAACTGAACCTGGACGGCACCGGTAAAACCGATATCACCACCGGGGTCCCGTTCTACGACCATATGCTCACCGCGCTCGGCACCCACGCCAGTTTCGATCTGACCGTGCGCGCCGACGGTGATATCGAGATCGAGGCGCACCACACCGTCGAGGACACCGCGATCGTTTTCGGGCAGGCCCTCGGACAGGCGCTCGGCGACAAGAAGGGCATCCGCCGGTTCGGCGACGCCTACATCCCGATGGACGAGACCCTGGCGCACGCCGCCGTGGACGTCTCGGGCCGGCCCTACTGTGTGCACACCGGCGAACCCGACCACCTGCTGCACGCGGTCATCCCCGGCGCACCGGTCCGCGGCCGCAACGACCCCGGGGCTCCGTATTCCACGGTGCTCAACCGGCACGTGTTCGAATCGATCGCCCTCAATGCCCGGATCGCGTTGCACGTCCGGGTGCTCTACGGCCGCGACCAGCACCATGTGACCGAGGCCGAGTACAAGGCGGTGGCCCGGGCGCTGCGCGCCGCCGTGGAACCCGATCCCCGCGTCCGAGGTGTGCCCTCGACGAAGGGGGCGCTCTGATGATGCGATCCCTCCGCCTTCGCTCCGGGCTCCGCGGGCCGTATGCACCCCCCCTGAAGGAAGTGCTATGACGTCGGTGGTTTTGTTGGATTATGGGTCCGGGAATCTGCATTCGGCCGAGCGGGCGCTGGTGCGGGCCGGCGCGCGGGTGGAGGTGACCGCCGACCCCGAGGCCGCGCTCGCCGCCGACGGTCTGGTGGTCCCCGGTGTCGGTGCCTTCGCGGCCTGTATGGCCGGTCTGCGCGAGGTGCGCGGGGAACGGATCATCGGGCAGCGCCTGGCCGGTGGGCGGCCGGTACTGGGTATCTGTGTGGGGATGCAGATCCTGTTCGACCGCGGTGTCGAGTTCGGCGTGGAGACCGAGGGATGCGGGGAATGGCCTGGCACCGTCGACAAATTGGACGCACCGGTGCTGCCGCATATGGGCTGGAACACCGTCACCGCGCCGGCCGACAGCGTGCTTTTCGCGGGTATGGACCCCACCACCCGCTTCTATTTCGTGCACACCTACGCCGCCCGCAGCTGGGAGCTGCCGCCCAGTGACCACCTCGCCGCGCCCGGGCTGACCTGGTGCGAGTACGGCACCGGCCGGTTCCTGGCCGCGGTGGAGAACGGCGCGCTCTCGGCGACGCAGTTCCACCCGGAGAAGTCGGGTGACGCCGGGGCGCAGCTACTGTCCAACTGGGTGAAATCGCTGTGACCCGGGGCTGAGCCCGGCCGGGTCCGGGCTCGGCCGGGCCGGCCGGTCTCGATCCTCTCCAGCGACTCCCGCAGGGTGTCGCGGCTGTCGCGCAGACGGCCGAGCCGGTCGTCGAGAACCGCCGGCGCGGCGATGGTCGCCGCGAGCATCGACGGAGGGTATTCCATCGTGTGATTCCGCCCTCGGGCTACGCAGCGCATTTGGCGTTCGGTGGTGGCGGCGGCGCGGCCACGACGCCGCGGGCGACATCGACCACGTAGTCGCGGTTACCGTCGAGTGGTTCGGTCCCCAGCGCGAGCCGCTCCACCACACAACCCGCCTCGAACAGGGCCGGGCCGACATTGTGGCGGCCCGGTTCGACCGTTCCGTTCAGGGTGCGCCCGCTCACGATCGAGTACAGCGTGCTGGGTTTCCCGGCGAGCATCAGAGCGGCCCGCATCTGGGTACTGGCCGCGAACGGCACCACCTCGTCGGCGGTGCCGTGGATGAGGAAGGCATGCCGGATACCCATCCGGCCGGCCTGTAGCGCCGGCGACCGTTCCGCATAGGCGAGCGGGCAGGTTATGGGGACACAGCCACCCGCGTCCCGCTGGATCTGCGCCTGCAGCGCGGGGTAATCCGACGCGGGCCCCGCCCAGTGCGTGGCCAGGTCGGACGGGCCGAACGTATCGACCCAGTAGTCGAACAACCCGGCCGGGCCGTAGGCGGCGGCCAGACCGGAGGTCATCGCACCCTGGCTCCAGCCCCACAGGATGGTCCGTGCGACGCCGGGATGTGCGCCCTTGTACCACTGGGTCGCGGCGACCAGGTCCCGCCATCCGGCCCACAGGTTCCACTCCCCCGTACGCCACTGGGCACTACCCCTCATATCCATGGACAGGACCGGGGTCCCGGTCCGCGCGGCGATCGCGGTGACGTACTCGGCGTACTGGGCGGACGACCCCTTGTGCCCGTGCGCCGCGACGATCAGCGCATTCCCGACCGCACAGCCGTGCGGTCGGTAGACCAGGCCGGTGGCCTGCTCACCGTCGACCGGTACCGAGACCGGCCGGGTCTGGACCGAGCACGCCTGGGTCGCGCCGGCGGGCGCGGCGGCCGGCAGCGTCGCGGCCGACGTCGCCAACAGCACCCCGGCCAGGAAGCTCATCACGCGTCTGCTCATCCTTCGAATATTCCACGGCGCGGCACACATTCGCAGGAACCGCGCCGGGACCTGCCGGGATGTCGGAGCTCGCCGCTAGCATCCGGGGCATGTATTCGATCAGTACCGCGCAGCGCCGGGCCCGGATCGGTGTCCGGCACCGGCTCGCCGGCGCGCACCGCGGCGCCGGCCCGGCCGAGATCGTCCGGTCGCTGGTGGTGCTGCACGCCACCGATCCGGCCACCGTGCACCTGTCCGTGGCGGCACGCGGTCACGACCTCGGCCCCGCGCAGGTGGAGCAGGCACTGTACGAGGACCGCTCGCTGGTGCGCATGCTGGCCATGCGGCGCACCATGTTCGTCGCGCCGGTCGACCTGGTGCCCGTGCTGCATGCCTCCTGCGGTACCGATCTGGCGGTCAAACAGCGCCGGACCTATGCCCGGTACCTGGAACAGGCAGGCATCGGCGAGGGCGACGCGGCGGGCTGGCTCGACGATGTCGCCGATCGCACACATCGGGCACTGCTGGCCCGGGGCACCGCGACCGGGGCCCAGCTGAGCAAGGACGTCCCCGATCTGCGTACGCAGATCAATACGGCACCGGAGAAGGCGTATTCACGGCCGACGAGTATCACCAGCTGGGTGCTGGTGCTGCTCGGCACCGAGGGCCGGATAGTGCGGACCCGGCCGAACGGCACCTGGTCGAGCAGCCGGTATTCCTGGGCACCGGCGGAGTCCTGGCTGTCCGGACCGCTCGCCGCACCCGGAATCGACGAAGCCCGTACCGATTTGATCCGGGCCTGGTTGCGCGCGTTCGGCCCGGCGCCGATCGGCGATATCAAATGGTGGACCGGGTGGACGCTGGGTCAGGTACGCGAGGCGTTGGCGGGGCTGGATACCGTGGAAGTCGACTTGGACGGCGGCACCGGCGTACTCCTGGCCGACGACCTCGAACCGGTGGCCGATCCGCCGCCGTGGGCCGCGCTGCTGCCCGCGCTGGATCCCACTCCGATGGGCTGGCAGTCGCGCGCCTGGTATCTGGGTGAACATCAGCCCCGGCTGTTCGACCGCAACGGCAATATCGGGCCGACCATCTGGTATGACGGCCGGATCGTGGGTGGCTGGGCTCAGCGCAAGGACGGCGAGATCGTGACGCGGCTCCTGGAGGATATCGGCGCCGACGGCACGGCCCTGGTGGCGGCCGAGGCCGAGCGTGCCGCCGGCTGGTTCGGTGAGTTGCGCCCGATCCCGCGCTTCCGCACACCCTTGGAGCGGGAACTGACGGCCTGAACACCACCGAGGAAACGAGCTGCATCGAACGCTTCACACAGGTGGTGGGCCGCCGGCGACGGAAGACCAGCTATCGCTGGCCACGGCGGCGAGTTCGGTCCGGGAAGAGACTCCGAGCCTGGTGTACAGCCGGGTGAGATGAGCCTCCACAGTCTTTTCGCTGACATGGAGTTCTTCTGAAATCTGCCGGTTGGTTCGCCCGAGTATCACGCGGGCCACGATCTCGGTCTGTCGTTCGGTCAGGTCGCCGAGCCGGTCCGCGGTCGCCCGGGGCCGGTCGCTGCGCCTCGACGACCGGCGTCCGCCCACCCGGTGCAAACCGAGGCGAGCCTGTTCGGCCAGCCGGACGGCCCCGCAGAGCTCGGCGGTGCTCAACGCGTTGTCGAACTCCCGCTCGGCGGCGACGGCATCGTAGTCGGACAGGGCGTGCCCGAGCAGCAGTCTCGCCCGGGCCGCCTCCACCGGGGTCCCGGCGGCCTCGTAGGCGGCGACGGACTGCTCGGCGGTGACGCGGGCAGTAGCGCTGTCGCCACAGGTCAGCTGGATCCTGGCCCGGCAGTATTTGGCGTCACCGGCGCGCATGGACAACATCGGCATCGCACCGGCGATGCGCTCGACCTGGCGGGTGGTCTGTTCGGCGGCGTCGACACGCCCGAGTGCGAGTTCGCCGTCGACGAGGTAACGGTAGAAGTAGGGCATCGTGGTCGGAAACATCGGCCGCTGCTCGTGCCCCCCGGCGACGGCGAGCAGTTCACGACGGCCATGGCGGTAGCGGCCCGCTTCGATGAGCGCGGCGCCATACACCAGCGGAGTATGCCAGGCGAACAGCGCGTTCGGCGCCTGCGCGTTCACCCGAGTGGCCAGCGCCCCGGAGGCGAGGGAATCGGTGGCCCGGCCCAACAGCATCAGCAGCCAGCAGCGTGTCGCCTCGGTCCATGCCACCATCGGCGAGTTACCGAGCAGCAGCGCGCTTTCCACGGCGCTCGCGGCGGTCGCGAGCCCGGCCGCCAACCGGCCCTGCATGAGAAAGGCGAGCGCGTGCAGATGCTGCAGTTCCACCAGATGCCTACCGTGCCCGGTATCCCGCGAGAGCCGGATACCGCGCGCCGCGTGCGCGGCCGCGGACGCGAACCGCTCCAGCGATACCTCGGCGTACACCACATTGGTGAGCCCGTCCAGCAGGCCGGGTGCGACCTCGGTGTCGGTGAGCGCATCCAGTGCCGAGGCGGCCTCGTCGAGGTGCGCCGACGCGTGCACGAGCGAGTCCCCGTACTGCAGAGTGCCCATATAGGCATTGGCAGCGGTCGCGGCCAGATACAACCGCCGGTCCTCGCTGTGCTGCGCGCTGTGGCGCACCTCCCGGGCCACGCGGGCCGCTTCGTCCCAGTGACGCATCATCAGATGGTTCTTCGCCAACTCGAGCCGGAGCGCGCCCGCCGCCAGACCGCCCGGTGGGGTCAGTGCCAATGCCGCGGTCAGCAGCCGCCCGCCTTCGGCGGCGTTGCCGAGCCCCTGCTCGGTCAGCGCGATCCGGGTCAGCACACCGGCGCGGTCGGTGACGGCCTCGGCGGGAATGAGGTCCAGCGCGTGCCGCAACACCTCGCTGCATTCGCCGAGGCGACCGGTCGCGTTCAACGCGTCGGCGAGTGACAGGGACAGCGAGAGCCGATGTCCGGCCGGTGCGTCGTCGCTCAGCAGCCGCAGGGCCGCACGGAACCAGCGCGCCGCGGCAACCGGTGCCCGGGGAGCCGCCGCCACGCCCGCCTCGGTGAGCAGGCCGATCACCTGTTCATCGCCGACCGTGCCACAGAGCTCCCAGTGGTGAGCGCGGATCGAGAGACTCGCACCGCGCCGCGCCAGCGCGGTCGCCGCGCGGCGATGCGCTCGGGTTCGCCATCCGTAGCCCGCGGCCTCGTAGACGGCGAGGCGGACGATCGGATGCCGGAACACCAGCCGGCCCGGTGTCACCGACTCGTGCACGATGCCGGTTTCCAGCACGTCGTTGGTCGCGCGACGAGCCTGCACTGTGGTGAGCTCACTGATGTCGATAGCGAGATCCCATTCGACGGAGCTACCGGCGACGGCCGCGGCGTGTAACAGCCGACGGGCGTCGGGGGACAAGGCGCGGACCTCCTGCGCCAGTGCCGCCCGGATGGCGGCGGGTATCTCGGCCGGGCCGGCGCCGGTCTCGCCGGCCACCGCGGTCGCCGTTCGCCGCCAGACCCGGGCGAGCTCCTGGAGGTAGAAGGGATTACCGCCGCACTGGTCGTGCAATTGCGTCAGTTCGCCGGCGTCGAGATCTTCGTCGTGGACCAGTTCGGCGGTCTCACTCAGCGACAATGCCTCGAGTTCCAGCACCGTGAGGGTGCGGTTGTAGGCGGCGCGGTACAGGGCCGCGGACGCGATATCGGGAAGCGACGGGCGGCGATGGGCCAGTAGCAGCATCAGCCGGGGCGACCGGTGCCGCAACAGGTGCACGACCACTTCGACGGAGGCGTGGTCCGCCCACTGCACGTCGTCGAGCACCAGCAGCACCGGCCGCCGTACCGCGAGCCGATGCAGTACCGATCGGATGGCGTGATGGCAGCGGTGGCGCTCGACCTGCAGGGTGGTCGCCAAGGGGGTCGCCCATGCGGCCAGCGAGGGCAGCAGCCGGCCGAGTTCGGCCAGGCTGTCACGGCCGAGCGCGGTGAGATCGGCGCGGCGCAGTGCGCTCAGCGGCTCGTCGAGGGCGTCGATCACGGCGGCGTAGGGGATCGCATGCTCGAGTTCGGTGCCGCCCCCGTGCATTATCTGGAAACCCAGCGCCGCGGCCCGGTCGGCGGCTTCCCGTAACAGCCGGGTCTTACCGATACCCGGTTCACCGGTGACCAGGATCGCACCGTCGGCGCCCTGCCGGGTGGCGAGCAACGCCGCCTGAATCGCCTGCAGTTCCGCGGTTCTGCCCACCAGGGACAGACCGTCTCGTCCCGGTGAAATCACCGATCCACTACCTCCGGGCCCAGCGGCCCGGTTCGCCGATCTCTCCGGGCCTTGGCCGAGGATGGTAGCCAGCCCGAGTCCTTCTGTCGCGCTGAGATTCTCGATCGTGGTGCCCGAATGTAGGGATCTCCCTACTGTCCGCGGGCTCGCGCTATCGGTGATCCTGGGGACCGGCAGCGTCGCCGGCACGAAATCCGTGGCAGGGGGCGACGCGCCGGAGCAGAGATTGGACGCACGCAGTGAACCTGCCCGCCAGGCATCCCCGAGTATCGGTCCCGGTAGTGACCGTTCCGCCACACGCGATACCGCACACCGAACTCGTCGACGCGGTACGCGACCGGAACGAGCGGGTGTTCTCGCCCGGCAGCCCGCGGGCCCGCGCGGTCGAGCGCGCCCTCACGATGGCCGGACGGCTCGCCATCGATGTGCACCCCATGCACCTGCGCATCGAGGAGATCATGGCGATGCGGGGGTTCGCGGCCCGCAACGCCGCGGCCTGGGACGCATTCCACGCCTACGCGGTACCCGCCGCGCGGGCAGCGCTGGATTCGGTGGGCCGCGGCGGCACCGATATCGACCTGGTCGTTTTCGAATCGTCCACGCTCATGTCGATGCCCTCTCCGATCAGCGCGCTGACGCAGGCCTTGGGACTGCGCCGGGACTGCGCCGCGCTACCTGTATCGGGGATGGGTTGCCGGGGCGGGGCGCACGCGATCACGATGGCGCACAGCTGGCTGCGGGCCCACCCGGGCGATACGGTCCTGATCGTCACCGCCGATACCGCGTCGCCGCATTTCCATGTCGAAACAGAGCTGGACGAAGCCGGGCTGGTCGGCAGCATCGTCTCCAGCGCGCTGTTCTCCGATGCCGCGGCGGCCGCTGTCGTGTCCACCTCGCTCGAGGAGGGCGTAGAGCTGCTCGATATCACCCGCTCCGAGGTGCCCGGCACGTCGGACGCCATCACCTGGGTCGTCACCGACGAGGGGCCGCGGTTCCGGCTCACCACCGACGCGGTGCGTTCCATCCCGGCCGTGGCGCCCGCACTGCGGGCGCTGCTGAGCCGGCAGGGGTGGACCGGTGCGGATCTGGCCGTCTGTGCCCTGCACGCGGGCGGCAACAACATCATCCGGGATGTCCAGCAAGCCCTGGGCCTCGACGCGCACCAGGTCGCACCGGCGTGGCAGTCGCTGACCCGCGGAAACCTCATGTCGTCGGCCGTGCTGGACGCGATCGCGCTGATCGCCGCGGATCCTGCGCTGTGTCCGGCGTGGGGCGCTCCGCTCCTGGGCGCCGGATTCGGACCCGGTTTCGGCACCGACGCGTTCCTCGGCCGGGCCCTGTTGTCCGCGGCCAGGGCCGCAGCGGTGGACCGCACCACAGTGGTGCGCGGTGATGTCGCGGTCGGCTGACCGCGCGGACCGCGGATCGAGAGAGAGGAAAGTCATGCCACAGCCCATCGGGCGTCCCGAGCGGATCGTCACCGTCGAGGAGCATGTGCTCCCGGGTTTCCTGAGCGAATATCTGGACGGCGCCCGGAACAACCTGGACGCCGCATACTGGACCGAGGCCGAACACCGGCTGCGCGACGTCGGCCACGAACGACTCGCCGCGATGGACGCCCACGGCGTGACCGTGCAGGTACTGTCGCCGACCGCGCCCGGTATCCAGATCGAGCCGGACCCGGCGAAGGCCACCCGCCTCGCGGCCCGCACCAACGATTGGCTGGCCGAGGTGGTGGCCTCGGCACCGGACCGGTTCGCCGGCTTCGCTACGGTCGCGCTGCAGGACCCCGCCGCCGCGGTGCGCGAATTGCGGCGGGCGATCGGCGAGATGGGCCTGGTCGGGGTGCTGATCAACGGCCACACCTGCGGCTCCTACCTGGACGAACCGCAGTACCGGGATTTCCTGGAGACAGTCGCCGAGCTCGGTGTTCCGCTGTATCTGCATCCGGCGAACGCGCCGGACGCCGCGGCCTGGACGGCCGGACATCCACAGTTGCGCGGGCCGCTGTTCGGCTGGGGTGTCGAGACCGCCGCCCATTTCCTGCGGCTGCTGTGCGCCGGCGTCTTCGACCGCCCGGCGACCCGTGAACTCACCGTGATCCTCGGCCACGCCGGTGAGGGCCTGCTCGCCGCCCCGTCTCGGCTGGACTCCCGCTGGCAGGTGGCCAACGCGCAGCGGCACGGCCGCCGGCTCGACCATCCACCGTCGCACTACCTGCGCACCAACTTGTTCGTCACCACCTCGGGGGTGACCGACCCGTTGGCGTTCTGGGCGGCGGTATCCGGGGCGGGAGCCGACCGGGTGGCCGTGGCGCTGGACTACCCGATGGAAGAGATGGGTCCGCAGCTGGCCGCGCTGCGGGCACGGTGGCGGGTGGACGAGCTGGGCGTCGCTGCCGACGACGACCTGCTGGAACGGGTCGCCTGGCGCAATATCAGCGAACTGCTCGGGCTGACGCCGGCCTCGCCTCGGCCGGCTCCGGCCACGGCGGTCCCGGCCGCGCCCAACGGCGCCCCGGTGCCGAGATGACCGGTGCGCCGGCGCTGGGGAAAGATACCGTTTCCGGTTCACCCGGCCGGGCCTGGTTGCTCGGCGCCGCCGCGCTGGTCCTCGCCGGATTCGCGCTGCGCCCGCCGATCACCGCTTTCGGCGCGGCACTCGAATTCGTCCCGGCCGCGACCGGCATCGACCCGGCGGTCCTCGGCTGGATCGTCACCATGCCACTGTGGTGCTATGCGGTGGGCGGCCTGCTGACCCCTCGACTGGCGGCGGCATGGAATCCGGCGCACGCCTTCGCGGCCGCGCTGGCGATCATGGCGGCCGGTCAGGTCGTGCGCGTCGCCGGCGGTCCCGGACTGCTGATCGCCGGGACGACGGTGACGGCGCTGGCCACCGCGGTGGTCGCGACTCTGCTGCCGGTCCTGGCCGGGCGCTCCGGTCCCGGCGCGACCCGGATGACGGCTCTGTACGCGCCCGCGATCGGTATCGGCAGTGCCGCCGGGGCGTTCCTGACCACCCCGGTGAGCGCGGCCGGTTCGTGGCGGTGGGGTCTCGCCCTGTGGGCGCCGGTATGCGCGATCGCCCTGGTCCTGTGGCTGGGCGCGCTGCGGCGGGCCCCGGCGCCCGCCGCGACCGCGGCGCCCGCGCCGTCGCTCCGGCGGATACCCCTACCCCGGGATCGGCTGTCCTGGTCGCTGATCGTGTTGTTCGCCGCGTGGGCGACCACCGCGTTCGGCGTCATGAATCTGCTGCCGTCGTTCTACCGCGAGGCGGGCACCGACCCCACCACCGCGGGACTGCTGCTCGGTATCGCGGCCGCCGCCGGACTTCCGGCCGCGGCGCTGTTCCCCGGGTGGGTACGCCGCGCACCGGCCGGCCCCCGCCGCGCCCTGCCGCTCGTCGTGGCCACCGTGACCCCCGCGGTGGGCCTACTCGGTCTGTATCGGTATCCGCAGGCGGCGCCATGGATGTGGGCCGCGATGATCGGGATCGGACTGGGCACCCTGTCGCTCATCCTGAGCCTGATCTCGCTGCGCGCGCCCGACCAGGGCTCGGTGACGGTGTTGTCGGCGACGACCCACGGAATCGGCTACGCGCTGGCGGGTGCAGGGGTCGCGACGCAGAGCGCCCTGCACATGTGGAGCGGTTCCTGGGGGCCGGTCCTCTGGCTGCTGGCCGGTCTGTGCCTGGTTCAGCTCCTGGCGGGTACGGCCGTACCGCAGCCGCCCCGCCGGCCGGATCCCGGTGTGCACGCGGCTGTCAGCGGACCCTGACGCGCGACCGGCGAACCGGGCGTGACCGGAACCGTATCGGAGCCGGCTCCGGTCACGCCCGGTCGCGGGCCGCGGACTCCGTATGCGCGTCGAGGATCCGGGTGAGCAGACCGACGAGTGTGCGTCGCTCGGCCGCCGAGAGGGCGGCGAGCAGTTCGTCCTGCGCCCGGTCCAGCCGGCGGTCCAGGTCGTCCAGGTGTGTGCTGCCCGCCTCGGTGAGGGTGACGATATTGCGGCGGCGGTCCTCCGGATCGGCGTCCCGTTCCGCGAAACCGCGGCCGACCAGGTCGTTGAGGACCGCCACCATATCGCTGCGGTCGATACCGGTGCGACGCCCGAGTTCGGCCTGACTGGCGGCGCCGGACTCCCGCAGGGTGGTGAGCACGGCGTAGTGGTATCGCCGCGACCCGGTATCGGCCATCGCCTGTTCGGTGGCGCGAGCGGCGAGCAGCGCGGTCTGGTTGATCAGTCGGGTCGGCAGGGAACGCAGCCTGCCGGGGACGTCCTCGTGCGCGATCTTCATCACCGGAATCTAGCAAGAAATTGTTGGCAACTCCCACAAACCGGCCACCGACGCGGACCACGCGCCGCCCCGCCCGGGCCGGTCAGCGTGTCGCCCACGACGCGGCGATCAGCGCCTCGGCATCCCCGTCCGAGATATCGATATCGAACATCTCGCCGAGCACCTTCGCCAGCTCCGCGAGTTCCAGCTCCCTGGAATCACTTGTCCCGTCCGGATATTCGGTGGTCAGCGTGCGGCCGTCGAGCGTGTGATGGACGCCCGGAAGGAACCGCTGCACGAACGGCCGCTGGGTGAACGGCGAGCGCGGCGACGTGGAGACGAAATGGTTGCCGACCTCGTAGTCGATCCGGTACTGCGGGTCCAGCGTGAAGGTGTAGCGGTCCACCCAGCCGGCCGACGCGAACTGATGCAGCACCCACTCGTCGGCACCCAGCTCACCCCGGGTGCGTTCGAGCCGGAACCGCCGGCCGCCGAGGGTGAACTCGTCCGGATGATCGACCAGCGGATAGGGTTCGGACGGCCCGGCCCCGAACCCCACATCGGCCAGCCACACCCGGTCGTCGTCGGAGACGGTGATCCGCAACAACGCGTGGGTGGCCGGGCGCAGCCCACCCGATCCCATGGTGACGCGGCCGGACAGGCCGGTGACCCCGAACCCGAAACGCTCCAGCGCCGCCGCGAACACGGTGACGTTCTCGTAGCAGTAGCCACCGCGCCGCCGCCGGATCAGTTTGTCCTGCAAGGTGTCCAGATCCAGCGGCACCGGCCGCCCCAGCACCGCCTCCAGGTTCTCGAACGGCACCGTCGTGGTGTGCGCGGCCACCAGCTCCCGCAGCACGGCCAGTGTCGGAGTGCGCGGCCCGGTGTATCCGATCCGCGCCAGATACGCGTCCAGATCCAGTGCTGCGCCGTTCCAGTGATAGGCGGCGTCAGCCGGTTTCGCCATGTCATCCCTTTCGCCCGGGTACGGAACGAGCAACCGCGCGCACTCGCCGGATGTTCCGCATCCCGGCGGAGGCCCGCACTCCGGGCCGGATCGCCGGGGCCGGACGTGCTCGCGGCACCTCCGCGCGCTCGCGCGGCCCCGGTCGCGGTGTTCACGGCATCGTCGAGCTCTCGGCATTCCGGGCGTACACCTCATCGAAGAGATCCCAGCCGTCTCGGTGGCCGACTGCGCGCGCGTCCGTCATCCAGCCGCGCCGCACGGCTCCGTCGACGAATGCCCGGACTACGCCGGGCTTGTTCAGGTTCAGTAACCGGTCACCGGTCACGATGACACCGGCTGCGGACCCGCCTCCATCGGGCACATGGCGCTCACCGCCGGGGCGGAAGACCAGTGTCAGGCCTGCCACCGACCCGCGCCGCCGGAGCCGGAGGATTTCCTCTCGCACCCGGGCACATGCCGGTGCGCGGTCCTCCAGAAATATTGCTGCTCCCCCACCATGAGCACGCGGTGGCGCCCGTTCTTTCGCATCGCGCGATGGTAGGCGCAAGGCCCTGGATGCTGCCATCGGATTGTCGACCGGGACCGAATGGGCCAGCTGAGCCTACCGCCGGGCAAGCGACGCCGGTTCACGTGTAGTTCGCGGCCATGTTCAGGGGTGAGACCACCGGAGATCGCGGCATCGTCTCCGACGCGATGGTGGCGCGGCGCGGCCTGCGTCAAAAATGCAAGGTTCTGCGTATCTCACCAGCTAGAGCCGGGGTACCGGCAGCGATGAACTTCTGGCGCCGACCCATAGCCCGATCGATGGTCTCTATCGATCCCAGATCGTAATCCAGTGGGAGCACCGTGCCCGCCAGATCTATCACGGTTCCGCCTGCCGCGTGCAATATGTAGTGGCCCGGAGAAAGGTCCCAGACAGCGAACCCTTTGGCGAACTCGATCATGGCGTCTGAGAAACCGGCCGCCACATGGCACAGACCGATCGATCCGAAGTCGACGCCGATGCGGCCTTTCGCTCTCCCGTCGCCGCCCAAGGCGTCGATGAAGCCGCGCTGCCGAGCGAGCGGCTCGAACCGCTGTACGGGTCGCATCAGATAATTGGTGACCAGTGCGTCGGGCAGACTTGCCTGCGACGGCTGATCCAGGCGGTGTTCGGCACCATCGGCAGTAACCAAGAAGGCGACATCGGCGCCGACATGATCTCTGGCCGCCACGTACGCCTGCACGTGATGGAAGATGTCCCCGACTACTGCAACGATCGGCCGGGCAAGGGACCGAGAGTAAACGAGGATATGCGTATATCCGTGCAAGGCCCGCACCGCTAGTTCGCTGGTGTCCAGGGGATCGACGAGTACACAGAGATCAGGATCCCCGCCGCCGATGATTTCGGGGTCGGCTTCTTCGGATGCGTAGACGAACGACGAAATATGATCGACCAGAAGTTCTTTGTACCGTCGGTGCATCCAGAGGTCATAATCGGACAAGAAATTGTCACGGTGGCGCACATTCTCGTTCTCCGCCCGATGACCGGACAATGCGGCGTCGATCAGCTGCGGCCGGATCTCGTCCATCATCCGACGCACGAGACCGAGCAATTGCGCTCCCAGCTCCGGGATTGCGCTGCGTCCCCTCATGTACTGGCACCTTCTGGACTGGTCATCGCAACTCCAATGGTGGCTCTATTCCGGGCGGACTCATTGTTGCAGCGATGAATACTGCTGCCAGGTCGGCGGCGTGCATGATTGCGCTACCGGTTAATTCGTCGAAACTCTCGACCCGCAGGTCACGGCTCTTGGTCATGGCACCGAAGACGGCGAAATATAGATCGGCCTTCGGGTAGCGGGCACGTACCCGACGGGTAAGGTATCCAATCACGTCGGCATGTTTGACCTCGAAATCGCAGATCACGATGCTGGTGGCGCCGTCGGCGGACGGAAAGAAGGAAGCATCGTCCAGATCGACTCCATCCCGGACCTTAGTGCAGCGCAGATATCCGATCTTGCACCGCGAGAAACTGCTCGAGGCCAGAAAAGATGCCATGACGAGGCCCGCTTCGTTCACGCCGAAACAGAGGTCGGCATCCAATCGCCGTCCGGCATTCTTTATCTGAGACGCAAGCCGTTCTATCCCGTAGCCGAAGGTCTCCCAGGTCAGATCGAGCAGTCGACCAGTCCGAGGGTTCGGCAGAGTGAATGCCATTATCTCGGGATTTCCGTATTGGATCGTGGGCACCGACAGGGTGAACTCTGCACCGACCTGCGATCGCGCTCCGCTGGTCGTGGCGATCGCCGGAGATACCGTGACAGCTCGTCGTGGTTCGAGCGCGGGCAAGGGCCCAGCGATGGCAGTGAATTCTCTGAGAGACAACTGATCTTCGATCGGCAGACGTTCATAGGCTTCGGCGACCAACTCTGTCGGCGTGATACGTTCCCCGGCCGCACCGAGAGGGCCGCGACCGTACGCGGTACACAGAATGAGCAGGCTCGACATGGAGGGCGGCGAACCACGGCCCCGCCCACGAGCCCACGTCTCCCACGCGTTGATGGACGTGCCGCCCAGACTTGTCTGATTGCCGGTCACCGCGTTGTACCGTTCGGCGGCCTGGTCCTGGGACAAACCCGCAGCGTAACGATATGCCTGCAGGCTGGGCACATCCGGGTACCTGGACATCAGCTCAGTCGCCGCGCCGGCCACCGACCTCAGGTCCGACCACAGTTTTCTACCAAGAGCCGCCATTACCCGCCCACGTGCCTGCGGACTGAGTACTGGACCCGGTCCGGCAACCCGATGTGTCGGCATCGAGGAAACTCCCACAGCGCGCACCCTCCAGAGCCGGAGAACGAGAACGGTTTTGATGGAACGACCTTACCCATCGTGATGGGCAAGGTCTTCGTTTTTCGATGAACCCGCTGATCAGAGCAACCCAGTAATCCGGCGGACGACCCACCGCGACGCAGGTGTCGAGAACGGGCACGGATGCGAGCGTTGTCGGGACATCGATAGGCGACGACAGAGGCGAGAACTGATGAAAGATTCCGCTCATCAGCACAACACGTTCCATCCTCCGAATTCGGTCCGATCGAACAGCGATCGTTCCACTGTGCCACCCGACCGCCGTGAACTGCCGCCCCTCCCTCGAAGGCCGGCCGTAGGCAACGGATCACCGGCGCAAGCCCGCACGCACGCACGCAACGACCGCCTCGTGGAGATCGCAACGCTGGAGCGGGTGGCAGCGGCCATCCGTTGCCTGTCGCTCGAACCCGGCCACCAGGGTCGGACAACAGACCACCACGCACCTATGCGACTGCAGTCGGAAATTGATCGTGTGATCGACCGCTGGCGCGAAACCCATTCGAACAGGGCACACCATGACCGGTGACATCGCGTGTGAACACCACAGCGACCCGTGGGTGATCGCAAAGATGCTCGGTCCGATCTGGTACTCGGAAGGTATGACACTCGCGCGATGCCCCGAGACCGACTTCTGCCTGCGCGGCGCGCCTGTTGTCGCTGGACGAATCGCATTTCATTTTCGGAACGTGCCCGGTTCCTGCCCATGGGTGGATATTCAGGTAGCCGCAGCGGCGCCCCGTTGCGGGTGCGAACCGTATATCACTACGCGGCAGTTACGCATCGTGTTGCGGGCCGGTGGCCACCCAGCTGGTCCGATCCGAGCGATCAAGTGCCCTGGTGGATGCCGAAGTTTGGTCTCGGTAGCCGAAAACCGGGTCACTTCGCACCGAGGCGGCGACTGTCCGTGGTCGGGCGTACGGATCGTGGACCGAGGGTGGTACCCGCCGATACTGACACCTGAGTAACTCGGCGACGCCCCCTCCGAAAGCAGGTCGCATCGTATCGATACCGCTACATATCGAGGCCCAGGTCCAGCACCCGGACCGAATGGGTCAGGGCGCCGACCGCCAGGAAATCGACGCCGGTCCGCGCGTAATCCGCGGCCATATCGAGGGTGAGGCCGCCGGAGGATTCCAGCTTCGTCTCCGGTGCGACGGCATTACGGCGCTGGACCGCGGCCTGGGTCTGCCAGAGCGGGAAATTGTCGAGCAGGACCAGTTGCACCTGCTCGCCGAGTACGGCGTCGAGCTGGTCGAGATCGTCGACCTCGACCTCGCAGTCGATCTCCGGCGCGGCGGCACGGACCGCCCGCAGTGCCTCGACCACCGAACCCGCGGCGACGACGTGATTGTCCTTGATCAGCGCGGCGTCGCCCAGACCCATGCGATGGTTCACGCCGCCGCCGGCGCGCACCGCGTACTTCTGCAGGGCGCGCAGACCGGGCAGCGTCTTACGGCTGTCCCGGATCCGGCACCCGGTGCCCTCGACCGCGTCCACCCAGTCGGCGGTGGCGCTGGCGATACCCGAGAGATGACACATCAGGTTGAGCATGGTGCGTTCGGCGGTGAGCAGGCCGCAGGTCGGGGCCACCAGCGCCAGTACCGTCTGCCCGGGCGCGATCCGGGTACCGTCGGGCACCCGCTCGGTGACTTCGTAGCCGTCGGCGCCGATCACCTCGTCGAGTACCAGCAGCCCGATATCGATTCCGGCGACGGTGCCCGGCTGCCGGGCCACCACCGCGGCCTTCACCGCCGCGTCCGCGGGGACGGTGGCCGTGGTGGTGATATCGGGCCCGTAGCGCAGATCCTCGTCCAGCGCGGTACGGATGAGAGCGCGGACTTCCGCGGGATCCAGACCGGGATCCAATGTCATCGTCTTCTCCTCGTTCTCGATCCGGGCGAGCGGACGCACGGGATCGCTTCGTCGGCGGACACCGGACCGGCCGGCTCCGGTAGCGGACAGGTCGCGAACGACGAGTCCACTCGACCGCTCACGACGGCGCCGCCAGCGGCGTCGGCTCGGTGACCACTCGCGGCGCCCCGCCCTCGTCGAGGCGCACCATGATCGGCTGCGCCGGGCCCGGTGCCGTCCGCGGATGGTCCGCGCGGGTATGGCAGCCGCGGCTCTCGGAACGCACCCGCGCCGCCAGCAACAGCGCCCGCGCTGTCACGGTGAGCGCGGCATCCTCGACCCGGGCCACGGCGTCCGCGGGCGTCTCGGGGCGAGGCGCCGGTACAGCGGTCGCCGACGCGGCCGGCTCGTCGCCGCGCGCTATGTCGACCAGCCGGGCCGCCCGGGCCAGCCCGGCACCGTCGCGCACGACCGAGGCATGCTCGGTCATCGTCTGCTGGAGTACCGGCCGCGGCAGCACCGGCCGGACCTTCCCAGATCCCGCCGTGGCGCCGGCCGGTTCGCCCAGCCGCTCCAGCGCCGCGAGCCCGGCCCGCTCGCCCATCACCAGCCCCTCGAGCAGGCTGTTGGAGGCCAGTCGGTTGGCACCGTGCAACCCGGTGCGCGCGACCTCTCCGGCCGCGTAGAGCCCGGGCACGCCGGTACGCCCGTGCAGATCGGTGACCACACCGCCGCACTGATAGTGCGCCGCGGGCGCCACCGGGATCAGATCGCGGCGGGGATCGATACCCGCGGCGCGACAGGACATGGTGATCGTCGGAAAACGCCGGGTGAACTCGGGGATCTCCCGGGCGTCGAGGTACACATGGTCGGCGCCGAGCGACCGCATCCGCGCCGCGATGGCCCGCGACACCACATCCCGGGGCGCCAGATCACCGCGCGGATGGACACCGGCGGTCACCGAATCGCCCCGCGCGTCCACCAGGCGCGCGCCCTCACCGCGCACCGCCTCGCTGATCAGCGGCTGCCGTCCGAGACCGTCGGGCGTGTACAGGACGGTGGGATGGAACTGCACGAATTCCAGATCCGCCACCGCCGCGCCCGCCCAGAGGGCCAGGGCGACACCGTCGGCCGTCGCGCCGGCCGGGTTGGTGCTCAATGCGTACAGCTGCCCGAGACCGCCGGTCGCGAGCAGCACCGCGGGCGCGTGCACGCGGCCGCGGCCGCGTTCGGAGACGGCGAGGACCCCCTGGACGCCGGTCGCGCCGGTGACGACCTCGAGCACCGTGGTCCCGAACAGCACCGGCAATCCGGCCGCCGACAGTGCCCGCTGCACTTCCGCGCCGGTGGCGTCGCCGCCGGCGTGGATGATGCGGCGGGTACTGTGCCCGCCCTCCCGGGTCCGCGACACCTGCCCGTCCCGGCCGAGGTCGAAGACCGCGCCGAGGTCGGTGAGGGCCGCCACCGCGTCCGGGCCGCCGGCGACGATGGAGCGCACCGCGTCGGGATCGCAAAGCCCGCCGCCGGCGGCGAGGGTGTCAGCGACATGGGAGTCCACCGAATCCCCGTACGGCGCGACGACGGCGATACCGCCCTGCGCGTACTGCGTGGCGGTATCGGCCGGGCCGCCCTTGCTGAGGATCAGCACCCGAGCCCCGGCCCGGGCGGCCGCGCGGGCGGCGGTGAGCCCGGCGACCCCGCCGCCGATCACGACGAGGTCGGCGCGGGCCTCCCACGCGCGATCGAGTTGATCGGTCATCACGTACTCCACGTCCGTGGGAACGGTGTCACGCCCGGCCCGGCGTCATTCCCCGCCGCCCGGGGTGCCGATCTCGATCATCCGCTGTACCGAGTTCCGGGCCAGCGCCGCGGTCTCCGGATCGACGTGCACCTCGTCGCGGTTCTCCTCCAGGCAGCGCAGCAGCGCGGCCGGGGTGATCATCTTCATGTACTTGCAGGCGGCGCGGTCGTTCACGGCCCGGAAATCGATACCCGGGGCGGCCTTGCGCAGCTGATGCAGCATGCCCACCTCGGTCGCGACCAGCACCTGGTTCGATTTCGCGGCGCGAGCGGCGTCGATCATGCCGCCGGTCGACAGGATATGCACCCGGTCGGCGGGAAATTCGCCCTCACCGGCCAGGTACAGCGCCGAGGTCGCGCAGCCGCATTCGGGATGCACGAAGAGTTCGGCGTCGGGATGCGCCCGGGCCTGGTCGTTGAGTTCGTCGCCGTTGATCCCGGCGTGCACATGGCATTCGCCCATCCAGATGTGCATGTTCTCGCGACCGGTTTCGCGCTTGACGTGCGCGCCCAGGAACTGATCGGGCAGGAAGAGCACCTCGCGGCCGGGATCGATCGAGGCGACCACGTCGACCGCGTTGGAGGAGGTGCAGCAGATATCGGTGAGCCCTTTCACCGCCGCGGTGGTGTTCACGTACGACACCACCACCGCGCCCGGGTGCTCGGCTTTCCAGTCGCGCAGTTCGTCGGCGGTGATCGAATCCGCGAGCGAGCATCCGGCGCGCTCGTCGGGGATCAGCACGGTCTTCTCCGGGCTCAGGATCTTCGCGGTCTCGGCCATGAAGTGCACACCGCAGAAGACGATCGTCTCCTCGGGCGCTTCGGCCGCGATCCGGGACAGCGCCAGCGAGTCACCCACGTGATCGGCCACGTCCTGGATCTCGGGCAGCTGATAGTTGTGCGCGAGAATGGTGGCGTTGCGCTGCCGGGCCAGGCGTTTCACCTCGGCCGCCCATTCCGGCGTCCCCTCGACCCCGGTGTAGCCCGAGGGCCCGTCGCTGATCCGCTCCCGCAGTGCGGTACCCGGCGCCGGGGCCAATTCTGCTCCCATCGTCGCCATGGTCGCTCCTTCCTTCGCGCGATCGGCCCCTCTGCCGATTCGCACTCAACCAGGTTTTCGACTTATGATCGAAAACGTGGACCAGTTTAGCACCATCCATGAATCGCTCACCGCGGTGTTCCAGGTTCGCCGCTTCCCCGCCGACAACGCCGCAGGTCACGGCGGCGCAGCCGCCGGGGACCGCCGTGCGCCTCGCCAGCAGCGGGAACTCGCGGTCCTGCTGTGGCAGCGCGCACTGGACCCGCAGCGCGGCACCTGGTCGCTCCCCGGCGGCCGGCTGCGCCGCGACGAGGATCTGGACACCTCGGCGCGCCGGCAGCTGGCCGAGAAGGTGGACGTGCGCGAGGTGGACCACCTCGAGCAACTGTCGGTGTTCAGCGCCCCCGACCGCGTCCCCGGCCCGCGCCGGATCGCCTCGGCCTACCTGGGCCTGGTCCCCCTCACCGCCGACCCGCGCCTACCGGACGACACCTCCTGGCACCGGGTGGCCGCGCTACCGGAGATGTCGTTCGATCACGGCACCGTGGTCGAACACGCCCGCGCGCGGCTGGCCGCGAAACTGTCCTACACCAATATCTCCTTCGCCCTGGCGCCGGATCGGTTCACCATGTCCACACTGCGGGAGATCTATTGCGCCGCACTGGGTTACGAGGTCGATACGACGAACCTGCAGCGGGTCCTGACGCGGCGCAAGGTGATCACCCCCACCGGGGACACCGCCGCCCCGGGACGGGCCGGCGGACGCCCTGCCTCGGTCTACCGGTTCACCGATTCCGGACTGCGCGTCACCGACGAATTCGCCGCCCTCCGGCCGCGCGCCTGACACCGACCAGGACGCGACCGAGGGCAGTGGACCCGACCGCGCGCACCGGAGATCCGCTCGTGCGGAGCGGCCGGGATCAGGTCCGCAGCTCCGGCCGGGGTACGGGCTGCTTCGCCGGGCGCCGGGCCCCGCGGTCCAGCGGCCAGACGATCACCTCGACCATCCAGAACAACAGCAGGAACAGCGTGACCGCCACTGTCGGGATCAACAGGAACAGGACCGAGAGCACCGCGATCACGGTGAACACCGCCAGGGCCGCCGGGGAGACGCCCTGCAACCGGCTGCCCAACCGCACCGCCGCCCACATCATCCAGCGGCGCGGCAGCGATACCGCGCATTCGCGCAGCGCCCGCCGGAACAGCCCGTCGGCGTCGACCTTGGTCACCGACTCCGAGCGGAGCAGATAGTCGTGCAGGATGGCCGCCCGCGTGTACACGCCGTAGCGCGGTATCAGCCACACCACCGGCCGCGGCACCGAAGCGAAATCGGTCCGGAATCCGACGGGTACTTCGAAATGTTCGTCCGCGCCCGCGTAACCCAGCGGTTCCCGGACCTTCCAGAACGTCCCATCGATCTCCTCGACCACGAGCGCGCTGGTGAACCCCACGAAGCAATCTCCTTGCCGTCCCATCGGATTCGCTCAGCCTACGACCGTCGGTGACAACCCCGGTAACCGGCCGCACGGCCGTCCCGCCCACAGGGACACAGTGACAACTCGTACCGGCCGCGGTCGCGATCCATCGGCCGGGTCCACAATGCGCATCCCTCGTATGCCGGCCGGGCCATTCCGGAGGGCTGTCGGTGGATCACACCGTGCAGCACCTCCCGCGGCGACGACCTGGAACGCGCGTGTGTCGCCGCGCGCCACAGCGGTCTTATTGCTGGGCATGACCGTGGCGGCCTCGACTCCGCGCCCGGCAGCTCAGCGCTGCGGGCCCGGCGGGGCAGCGGGTGGATCGTCGCCGGCCGCACCGCCGAAACCGGCCCGCGCACCGGCTCGGGCCGGATCGGCGGAGGGCGCGGTGCCGGGCGGGCCGGGTCGATACGCCACGCCGTCGAACTCCGGATCGGCGTAGGGCTGGGGCCGGGAGTCGCCGAAGGCACTGGCGAAACCGGTCCCGAGATCCTCGGCCGGGCTCAACCCGGCCAGCAGCAGGATCACCAGTCCGGCCAGCAGTGGCTGCAGCACCAGCGCGAGCTGAGTGCCCAACTCCACGGGCAAGGCGACGATCTGACCGACCGGTGGATCTTCGGGCCGCGAATTATCCCAGGTGACAACCATGTTCCCGAACCACGCCATGACCCAGGCGCCGGCCACCGAGCCCAGCAGCAGCCCGGCGCACTGGAGGGGACCGCGCATCCGGCGCCACCGCCATGCCGCCACCGCCGACAGGAAACCGGTGACCGCCCCGGCACCGGCGAACAACGCCGTCGCGTCGAACTGGTGCAAGCTCTCCCCGACCAGCGCGGCGCCGCGGCCCGGCTCGACCACCAGTACCCGCTCGGTCGGCGCCAGCAGCCCCCACAGGGCCCCCACCAGCACGCTCACCAGTATCACCGCGAGCAGCAGGACGAGGGCGGCGCGCATTTCACGACGCGTTCCGGCCCGGTTCCACCCGGCCATCGCTACCGCCTTTCCAGGCGGGCGGAATCGATCCGCCCGTGCCGGGAGCAGGTCGCCCACCAGCCGTCGGGGTCGATCTGCACCACCATGCGGCGGCCGCAGTGCGCACAGAACCGCGGCGGTTCCAGCCCCAGCTCCACCGCCCGGGCGATCGGTTCGTCGAGTCCGGGCACGATCGGCCGGCCCGTGAACGGGTTGTAGCGCGCGTCCATATCGCCGACAGTACTCACGGCCTCGGTTCTTCCCCGGACGACATCGCCGATCAGAAGGTTTCGTTGAGTGCTTTGATCGGCATCTCGAGTTCACCGAGCAGGTCCAGGTCCTGTTCGGCGGGACGGCCGAGGGTGGTGAGGTAGTTGCCCACGATCACCGCGTTGATACCGCCGAGGATGCCCTGGCGGGCGCCGAGATCGCCGAGGGTGATCTCACGACCACCGGCGAACCGCAGCAGTGTCCGGGGCAGGGCGAGCCGGAACGCCGCGACGGCACGCAACGCGTCGGCGGCCGGGAGGACCTCGCGGTCACCGAAGGGCGTGCCCGGCCGCGGGTTGAGGAAGTTCAGCGGGACCTCGTCGGGTTCGAGTGCGGCCAGGTCGGCGGCGAATTCGGCGCGCTGCTCCAGGCTTTCGCCCATCCCGAGGATGCCGCCGCAGCAGACCTCCATCCCGGCCGCGCGCACCATCCGCAGTGTGTTCCAGCGTTCTTCCCAGCTGTGCGTGGTGACCACGTTCGGGAAGTAGGACCGCGCGGTCTCCAGGTTGTGGTTGTAGCGGTGCACACCCATCGCGGCCAGCCGGTCGACCTGGTCCTGGGTGAGCATGCCGAGCGAACAGGCGACCTGGATGTCGACCTCGTTGCGGATGGCCTCCACACCGGCGGCCACCTGGGCCATCAGCCGCTCGTCGGGTCCGCGCACCGCGGCGACGATGCAGAATTCGGTGGCGCCGGTCTTGGCGGTCTGTTTTGCCGCCTCCACCAGACTCGGAATATCCAGCCAGGCCGCGCGCACGGGTGATTGGAACAGGCCCGACTGGGAGCAGAAATGGCAATCCTCCGGGCAGCCGCCGGTCTTGAGACTGATGATGCCCTCGACCTCCACCTCGGGACCGCACCACTTCATCCGTACCTCATGGGCGAGTTCGAGCAGGGACTCGAGGCGGTCGTCGCCGAGGCGCAGGACGGCGAGGGTCTGCTCCCGGGTCAGCCCCATTCCGCGTTCCAGGACCTGGTCCCGCGCCAGGGTCAGCACGTCCTCGGTGGTCGCGGCGGTATCAGGTGTCCCGGTGGGTGCCTGTGTCACGGGCGGATCCCTTCGTCAGAAAGGTTTTTCCTGGTTCCGGTCGGTGCGGAACCCAGAACTTGAACAGTGTTCAGGACAGGGTAGCGCCAAAGATTGAACAGCGTTCAGGCTGGGGTAGCGTCAGGAGAAGTCAGCGATATCGGGAGGTCCGCACCGTGCAGTTACACCGGGACGACGTCGTGGACGGCGCCGTCGCCATCCTCGACCAGTACGGTCTGGCCGACCTCACCATGCGCCGGCTCGCCGGCGCGCTGCGGGTGCAGCCCGGCGCGCTGTACTGGCACTTCCCGAACAAACAGGCACTGCTCGGCGCCGTGGCCGACCGGATCCTCGCCCCGATGGAGCAGCCGGTGCGCGCCGGCGACTGGTCGGAGGCACTCGCCGAACTGGCCCATCGCCTGCGCGACTGCCTGCTCACCTACCGGGACGGCGCGGAACTGGTCTCGGCCACCTACGCCTCCCGCCTGACCACCAGCAAGGGCCGGGAACGACTCGCCGCCGCGGTCATCCGCGCCGGAATCCCGCGCGCGGAAGCCGAACTCGCCGCGTACACGCTGCTGTACTACGTGCTCGGGCACACCGTCGACGAACAATCCCGGCTGCAGATGGACTCCGCCGGCGCCCTGACCGCGGAGACCGGCACCCTCGCCGCGTCCGAGGATCCGACGGCCCGCTTCGATTTCGGCCTGCAACTGTTCACCGCCGGTATCCGGCACCGCCTGGGCGCCGAGATCCGCTGACACAGCGGGGCGCGCGATTCTCGACCGAGGGACACTCGGCGCAACCTTGAACACCGTTCAAGTATGGTTCCCCCGTGACCTCCGATCCACTGGCCTGGCTCGACGACAACGCCGCCGCGCGCACCACCGCCGGACTACGACGGCGCCTCCGGCCACGCCCGGCCGGCGCGCCCGGCCTGGATCTGGCTTCCAACGATTACCTCGGGCTCGCCCGGCATCCCGAGGTGATCGCGGGAGCCGTCGCGGCCGTGCACCGGTGGGGCGCGGGATCCACCGGTTCACGGCTGGTCACCGGTACGACCACCGACCACGAACTTCTCGAAACCGAACTGGCGGAGTTCACCGGATTCGCGGCGGGGCTGGTGTTCGCCTCCGGCTACGCCGCCAACCTGGGTGCCGTCACCGCCCTGGCCGGGCGGGGTTCGCTGATCGTCTCCGATGCCGGCTGCCACGCCTCCCTCGTGGATGCCTGCCGCCTGTCCCGCGCCCGGGTGGAGATCGCCCCGCATCGCGATATCGGCGCGGTACGCCGGCTGCTGGCCACTCGCAGCGAGGAACGCGCCCTCGTACTCACCGATTCGGTGTTCAGTGCCGACGGCGACCTCGCACCGCTGGCCGAACTCCACCGGGTGACCCGCGCGCACGGCGCGGTACTGCTGGTCGACGAGGCGCACGGGCTGGGTGTGCGCGGTGCCGGCGGACGCGGACTCGTCCACGAGACCGGTCTGGCCGGCGAACCCGACGTGGTGGTGACCGCGACCCTGTCGAAGGCCCTCGCCGCCCAGGGCGGGGTGGTTCTCGGCGCCGGGCGGGTCCGGGCGCACCTGATAGATACGGCCCGCACCATGATCTTCGACACCGGCCTGGCGCCGGCGGCCGTCGGTGCCGCCCGCGCGGCACTGCGGATCCTGCGCCGGGACCCGGGACTACCCCACCGCGTGCTGGACCGGGCGGCCGAGATAGCCCGGGTCGCCGGTGTACCCACCCCTGACTCGGCGGTCGTCCCGGTGGTGCTGGGCGATCCCCGGGTCGCCTACGAGGCGGCGGTGGCCTGTCGCGAACAGGGCCTGGAGGTGGGCTGTTTCCGGCCCCCGTCGGTTCCGGAGGGCACCTCCCGGCTGCGGATCACCGCCCGCGCCGACCTGTCGGCCGCCGATGTCGCCACCATCGGCGCCGTGCTGACCCCGATCCTCGTCCGGGCCCGCGGCGGGGTGGTGGCGATATGACCCTGCTCTTCGTCACCGGCACCTCGACCGAGGTCGGCAAAACCGTGACCACCGCCGCGCTGGCCGCGGCCGCGGTCGCGGCCGGTCGCGAGGTCGCCGTCTGCAAACCCGCCCAGACCGGTATCGCCCCCGGCGAACCCGGTGATCTCGCCGTCGTCACCGCCCTCGCCGGAGTGACCCGGACCGTCGAACCGGCCCGCTACCCCGAACCGCTGGCCCCCGCCACGGCCGCCCGCCGCTGCGGCGCTCCGCTGCTCACCCTGACCGAAACCGCCGCCGCCATCGCCGATCTCGGATCCGCCGACCTGGTGCTGGTGGAAGGCGCGGGCGGCCTGCTGGTCCGGCTGGGTGAATTCACCCTGCTCGATCTCGCCCGGGAACTGGCGGCCCCAGTGCTGGTGGTCGCCGCCGCCGGTCTCGGCACCCTCAATCACAGCGAACTCACCACCTGGGCGCTGCGGCAGGCCGGGGTGGAATGCGCGGGCCTGGTGGTGGGTTCGTGGCCCACGCGACCCGATCTCGCGACCCGGACCAACCGCGCGGACCTGCCGCGGGTCACCGGCGTCGAACTCGTCGGTGCCGTACCGGCGGGCGCGGGGTCGTGGCCCCCGGAGCGTTTCCGGGCGGCGGCCCCGGGGTGGTTCGACCGGCAATGGGCCGAGCGGTATCTCGGACCGGCCGCCACCGAACCGGGGGTTCGTCCACCGATCGCCGCCTCGGCTCCTTAAGGTCCGGGTGCGGCCACCAACCCAATCCGCTGAGAGACGGCGGCGCGTGCCGCGGTCCACGCGGGGCCGGGCAAGCCCCGGCCCAGAGGCAACGGCCGGCCACTTCCCTGTCGGAAGTCGTACGAGGAAGGCACCGTATGCGCCCGCACCGGACCGGCGAACCCGATCCCGCCGATGCCGCGACCGCGCCGCTGTGGCGGGCGGTGCAGGCATTCCGGCTGGTCACGCTGCTGTATGCGGTGGGCCAGCAGATCGCCTCCGTGCGGTACTACGAGAACCAGCGGCTGAGCTGGGTTCTCATCGCGCTCATGGTGCTCTGGTCGGGAGTTTCGGCCCTGCTGCTCGCCCAGTGGCACACCCCCGAAACCGCACGCACCCGCACGCTGGTGGTGGTCGGCGACCATCTCGTGGTCCTCGGCCTGATCGCGGCGACACCGCTGGTCGCCGACTACGACTGGTACCACGGACATCAGCCCCTCCCTACCACCATGTGGTCGGCGAACGCGGTGATCTCGGTCGCCATCCTGCGCGGCCCCGTCGCGGGAGTCGTCTCGGGCCTGGTCGTCGCGGCCACCATCATCACCATGCGACAGCAATGGGGCCAGGACGTCTGGGCCGATGCCACCGCCCCGGTGCTGGTTTCGGTGGGGCTGGCGCTGGGTCTGGCCGCGAATACGGCGCGGCGCGCCCAGGAGCAGCTGCAGCGGGCGGTGCGACTCACCGCGGCCGCCGAGGAGCGGGAACGGCTGGCGCGGCAGGTGCACGACGGTGTCCTGCAGATCCTCTCCTACATCACCCGGCGCGGCACCGCGATCGGCGGCCCGGCCACCGAGCTGGCCCAGCGCGCCGGGGAACAGGAGATCGCGCTGCGGCGGCTCATCTCCGAACAGGGCACCGCGTCCGGCGGTGACGCGGCGACCGTCGACCTGCGTCCCCTGCTCACCGCGCACGCCGCGCCGGACGTGGTGGTCTCGACCCCCGGCGATCCGGTGCGGCTCGGCCGCTGGACCGCCGACGAGATCGCCGCCGCCGTCGCGGCCGCCCTCGCCAATGTGGAGTTGCACGCGGGCCCCGCGGCCCGGGCGTTCGTGCTGCTGGAGGACACCGGCACGGAGTTGATCGTGAGTGTGCGCGACGACGGTGTCGGTATCGCTCCCGGCCGGCTCACCGAGGCCGAGCACGAGGGCCGGATGGGGGTGTCGCGATCGATCACCGGCCGGATCGCGGCGCTGGGCGGCACCGCCGAACTGCTCACCGCGGCCACCGTCGGCGAGGGCACCGAATGGGAGTTCCGTATTCCCCGCGGGTGAACCTGTCCCGCGTGTTCGGCACCCCGGCGAGCCCCGTGGCTCTGGCAGGATGAGGACGGCGCGAACGCGGAAGGAGCGGCGGCGTGAGCGGACAGGCGGCGGAGACGATTTCGGTGATGGTGGTCGACGACCATCCGATCTGGCGCGAGGGGGTGTCCCGCGATCTCACCGAGGCCGGTTTCCGGGTGGCCGCCACCGCCGAGGACGCCGCGGCCGCCACCCGCCGGGCCGCCGCGACCCGGCCCCAGGTGGTGCTGATGGATATGCAGCTGCCCGACGGCAACGGGGCGCTGGCCACCGCCGAGGTGCTGCGGGTGTCCCCGGAGAGCCGGGTCCTGGTGCTCTCGGCGTCGGGCGAACGCGACGATGTGCTGGACGCGGTGAAGGCCGGGGCCTCCGGCTATCTGGTGAAGAGCGCGTCGGCCGCCGAACTGGTCGCCGCGGTCCGCGCGACGGCCGCCGGGCAGGCGGTGTTCACCCCCGGGCTGGCCGGCCTGGTCCTCGGGGAGTACCGCCGGATGGCCACCGCCCCGGCGGATCCCGGCGCCCCGCACCGGCCCGCGCTGACCGACCGGGAGACCGAAGTACTGCGACTGGTCGCCAAGGGCCTGTCCGCCAGACAGATCGCGACCCGGTTGGATCTGAGCCATCGCACGGTCGAGAACCATGTGCAGGCCACCCTGCGCAAACTACAACTCGCCAACCGGGTCGAACTCACCCGCTACGTGATCGAGCAGGGGCTCGACGACTGAGCCGCAGTAGTTTCAGGCACATCGGGTAGATCCCGGCGCCGGCCCGAGTAGTCCTACTCATCCGCGCGGCAGGGAGGCCGCCGACCATCGAGGTATGACGACTTCGATCGATCCGGCGCTGGTCGCCCGCCTGTCCGGCGAGTTCACCTCGATCGCCGATGATTTCACCACGCTCGGCGGTCAGCTGGGCACACTGGGTCGCGATCTGGAGGCGCTGCACCGGCAGGTGCGTGCTGCGACACCGCGGCGGTCGGAGCCCGGTGTCGCCGGTGCGTCCGCGCCGGCGGCCGAACAGGGACCGGCCACTCCGGACACCGCCGAACCCGCCGTGCCGCGGTCCCCTTCGCCTGCCACCACACCGGACGCGGCAGGGACGCCCGGTGCGCGGGCCGGCGGAAGCGCGGCGGCATCGGCCGGCGGCCCGATGCCGGCACCTCCCGGGCCCGCCCCCTGGGGTGTCCCCGCGGCCGCCGCGCCGCAGCCGCACCGGCCGGTCCCACCACCGCAACCGCACAGTAGATATGCCGGCGCGTACCCGATCTACCGGAACCGGCCACCGGTACCACCTGTACCTCCCGGCCGCGGCCCGGCCGGCCCGGTCGCGCCGCGCACACCGTGGTGGCAGCGCGAAGGCGTGATCAGCCGGCTGCTCGCGGTGGCGGGGGTGGCGGTGACCCTCATCGGTGTCGTGATGCTGCTGGTGCTGGCCGCCCAGGCCGGAATCTTCGGTCCGGTCCCCCGCGTCGTCGCCGGGGCGGCGTTCTCGGCGGCCCTGGTCGGGGCCGGTATGCGGGTGTACCGGCGCACCGGCGGCCGGGTCGGCGGGGTCGCGCTGGCCGCCACCGGTTTCGCCGGCGCCTATCTGGACGTGATCGCGACGACCACGATCTACGACTGGCTGCACCCGGTACCGGGCTTCGCCGTCGCACTCGGTGTCGCCGCGGCCGGGGTGGGCCTGGCGGTGCAGTGGCGCTCCCAGGCCCTGGCCGTTCTCGTCGTTTCAGGTGTTGTGGTGCTGGCCCCGTTCGTCAGCACCGAGCTGTCGTTGCTCGCCTTCCTGATCGTGTTGCAACTGGCCTGTGTGCCGGTGCAGTACCGGTACGACTGGCCGTTCCTGCATCTGGTGCGCACGGTTCCGGCCGTACTCGCCACCCAGATCGCCGTCGTCGCCGCGGCGATCGGCACCGACGATCCCGGCCGGAAGGTGCTGGTGCTCGTGGCCGCTGTCGCGGTCGCCGCGGTGGGCCTGGCGGGGACCGTCGTCGTGGTCCGGCACCGCTCCGGCGATATCGTGGCCACCCTGACCTGTGCGCTGGCCACCACCCCGTTGCTCGCCGCGTCCGCCCTGTTCGACCGGCCGGCCGCCACCGTGATCTCGTCGGGCTACGCCGTCGTCCTGCTGTCGCTCGCCGCGACCGCGCTACTGCCGAAGGTGCGCGAATTCGCCCGCGTACCGGGCCATACCGCCACCGTCGCGGCCGTCGCCGGTTCGTTCGCCCTGCTGGAAACTCTGTGGGGCGTGACCACCGAGGCGACGTCGGCCCTGGGCCTGTTCCTCGTCGCCGCCTGCTACCTGGGGATCGCGGGCCGCAC
Organism: Nocardia sp. NPDC050799; assembly: GCF_040654015.1. Classification (NCBI taxonomy): domain Bacteria; kingdom Bacillati; phylum Actinomycetota; class Actinomycetes; order Mycobacteriales; family Nocardiaceae; genus Nocardia; species Nocardia sp. NPDC050799. Next base: position 254,936 of record NZ_JBFAHF010000002.1, on the reverse strand, counting down.
CCGCAACCGGGTCGCGGCGGCGCTGGGCGGCGGGTACGCCGCCCTCGGCGGGCTGTCCTTCCTGGTGGTCGCCGGTCCGGGCACCCTGTCCACCGAATGGATCGCCGTGCGTGAACTCTCGGCCGGGATCGCAGCCTCGGCGATCGCCGGGCTCGCGGTGGTCGCGGTGGCGCTGTGGGGCGCGGGCCGGTTCACCGCGTCGCGGCATCCCGGCGAATCCACCGACTCCCGCGCCACCCTGCTGTGGGTCGGTGGCAGCGTTACGGCCCTCTACCTGGTGACCGCCACGGCCGTCTCGCTCGGGGTGATCTCCGGTATCGCCGACGGATTCGTCGTCGGCCACAGTATCGCCACCATCGTCTGGATGGCCGGTGCGCTGGCCGCCCTGCTGTACGGCCTGCGCCGGCTGAGCGGGGGGGCGCCGACGGCCGCCAAGGTCGCACTCGGCTCCGGACTGCTGGTCACGGCCGCGGCGCTGGCGAAGTTGTTCCTGTTCGATCTGGCCACCCTCGACGGGCTGATCCGGGTGACCGCGTTCCTGGTGGTCGGGGTGCTGTTGCTCATCGCCGGTACCCGCTACGCCCGGGCATTCGCCGAGAGCGGTGCCCGCCGGGACGATTCCGGGTCCGCCGCACCGCACTGATCCCGCCCCGGGGCGCCGCCCCGGCCCCGGCTCCGGTGGCACCCCGCCACCGGGGCCGGGGACGGTTCAGGAACCCGCACGTGCCGCCGCCACCATGGCGGCGGTGACGGTCGCGATATCGGCGCCGTCGCTGATATAGGGCGGCATCGCGTAGATCAGGTTGCGGAACGGCCTGATCCAGGCGCCCGCGGCGACGGCGGCCGCGGTGGCCGCCCGCATATCCACCGGCCGATCCAGCTCGATCACTCCGATACCGCCCAGTACCCGCACCTCGGTCACCCCCGGCAGCTCCCGCGCCGGAGCCAGACCCGCACGCAGGCCGGCGCCGAGCCGGGCCACCTCCGCCTGCCAGTCGCGCGCGAGCAGCAGTTCCACCGACGCGACCGCGACGGCACAGGCCAGCGGATTGCCCATGAACGTCGGGCCGTGCATGAGTCCCCCGTGCGCGGCGCTGACGGACTCGGCGATCTCGCTCGTGCACAGCGCGGCGGCGAGGGTCAGATATCCGCCGGTGAGTGCTTTGCCCACGCACATGACATCCGGTGCGACCCGCGCCTGCTCGGCGGCGAAGAGCGTGCCGGTCCGCCCGAACCCGGTGGCGATTTCGTCGAACACCAGCAAGACCCCGTGCTCGTCACACAGCCGGCGCAGGTCGGCCAGGTAGCGGGGATCGTGCCAGCGCATCCCGCCCGCCCCCTGGACCACCGGTTCCACCACGATCGCGGCCAGCTCGGACGCGTGCCGGGCGACGGCGTGTTCCAGCTCCCGCACGTAATCGTCGCGGTAGTCCCGGGGTGGCGCGGAGACGAAGAGCTGTTCGGCCAGGACATCGGTCCACAGCGCGTGCATCCCGCCCTCTGGATCGCACACACTCATCGGCGTGAAGGTGTCGCCGTGATATCCGCCGCGCCAGGTCAGCAGCCGGCGCTTTTCCGGGCGCCCCATCGACCGCCAGTACTGCAGGCACATTTTCACCGCGACCTCCACCGCGACCGAACCGGAATCGCAGAGGAACACCCGGTCCAGGCCGGCAGGGGTGTGCCGCACCAGCAGTTCGCACAGCCGGGCCGCCGGTTCGTGGGTGAGCCCGCCGAACATCACATGACTCATCCGGCGCGACTGCGCCACCAGCGCTTCGTCGAGGACCGGGTGCCGGTAGCCGTGTACCGCGGCCCACCACGAACTCATCCCGTCCACCAGTTCGCGGCCGTCGGCCAGCGTCAGCCGGGTGCCCACGGCCCCGGTGACGACCAGCGGTTCGGTGCTGGGCGGAAAGCCGCCGTAGGGGTGCCACACATAGCGCGCGTCGAGGTCGGAGATCTGCGCGGCGGTGAGTTCTGCGGGGGCGGCGAGCACGGCGATCCTCCACTCGTAGCGCGACCGCGGCCGGCCGCACGAAATCTTGAACGCCGTTCAAGTTACCAACCCGGACAGGCCGGGCGGCACAGCAGGGACACACGTCGGCGCGCAGCGACCCGATGCCGCCGGAGGCGCGGCCTCACCCACGACCTACTCCACGTGGCCGCCGTGCAGGCGGTCGAACAGCACCGGCGTGCGGACTGCTCGACACTTACGCACACCCGCCTGCCCCCCCGATCGTCAGCCGGCCCCGTCCAGCACGGCTGCCACCCGGGTCAGCAGCCGCCGCAACTCCACCGTCCCGGCCTCCCCCACATCCGCCCGTATCCGATCCTCGATCCGCCCGATGCGCTCCCCGGCCAGTTCGAGTGCCGCGAGCCCGGTCTCGGTACACACCACCTGCCGGGCCCGCCGGTCCCGCGGATCGACCTGCCGGCGCACCAGCCCGGCCCGCTCCAGCCGACCCACCAGTTCGCCCATGGACTGCTGGGTCATCCCGGCGGCCGCCGCCAATTCCCCCACCCGCGATCCCGCCGGATCCAGATACCGGAACACCACATAGTGCGCGGGACTCAACTCCCCGGTCAGCCGCGTACGCAGTTCGTCGTTCAGTTCCGCCTCGACGGCCCGGGTGGCCAGCGCGAGCAATTTCAGCAGCGACGGCGTCGTTGACATATTACAAAGGTAACCTTTCTAATGGAGAAATGCCAGACCAGGTCATCTCCTTCCGCAACGGTCACCGCGTCACCGTGGTCGACGAGGGCACCGACACGCACGGCCCCTATCTGCGGTTGCGCCACGAACTGCCCACCCCCGGCCGGCAGGCGGGCCCGCACTGGCACCCCGTGATCGGCGAGAGCTGGACGGTACGGCGCGGCGCGCTCCGGTTCCGCGTCGACGGCCGCGACATCACGGCCGGCCCCGGTGATACGGTGCGCGCCGCGGCCCGTACCGTCCACGAATTCCGTAGCGTCGCGCCCGATACGGTGCTCGACCACGAGATCCGCCCGCCCCTGCGGCATATCGAGATGTTCGCGCTGTGGAGCGCCCTTGACCGAGCGGGGGCGACCACTCGCTCCGGTGTCCCACGCAATCCGCTGGCACTCGCCCTGCTCTGGGAACTGCAGGATGGCTACCTCGCCGGAATCCCACCCTGGCTGCAGCGCGCGATTCTGGGAAGTCTCGCCGCAATCGCCCGGCGAACCGGCTACGCACGCCGCTGGACGGGCCCGGCCGACCGGCCCTGAGCAATCAGCCAGTGACCCCTGGCATCCGCGCGCCGAAATGGCGCTAGTGTCATGTCCATGGACGCGTCCGACTCGCTGATCGAGGAAGTGACACCGCCGGTGGTGTATCCGCGTGGCACCCGGCCATCGGGCGACGCCGAGCATCCACGCTGATTCCGGCCAGTCCCAGCACCCCCGCGCCGGCCGGCTCCGGCGCCTTTCCACCCGCCGCGCTCCTCAGGACCCCGACCGAGAACCGTATGCCCGCAGACCCGCCGAGCTTCCGCCGCAATCCGCGCGCCACTCCGGTCCGCAGCACCTACCGGCTTCAGCTGCGCCCGGACGGACTCACCTTCGCCCAGGCCGCGGCCATCGCGGAATACCTCCAGCAACTGGGTGTCTCGCATATCTACATCTCCCCGGTGATGACGGCCGCGCGCGGCTCCACCCACGGCTACGACGTCACCGACCCCACCACCGTCTCCGCCGCGCTGGGCGGCCCGCTCGGACTCAAGGCACTCGCCGACGAGGTGCACAACCGCGGGATGGGCCTGATCATGGACCTGGTGCCCAACCATGTGGGGGTCGCCGATCCGCAGCAGAACCTGTGGTGGTGGCATGTGCTGCAATACGGTCGCACATCCCAGTTCGCGTCGTTCTTCGATATCGACTGGAGTCCGGGCAACGGTGTGGGCGGCCGGCTGGCCCTACCGGTCCTGCGCGGCGCGAACGACCCGGCCGCCCTCACCGTCGACCGATCCGGCCCCGAACCGCTGCTCGCCCTGCACGAACTCCGTTTCCCCATCGCGCCCGGCACCGACGGCGACAATGCACTGCGCATCCACGACAAACAGCACTACCGGCTGGTGAGCTGGAAATCCGGGATCTGCGGATATCGCCGGTTCCTGTCGATCAGCGGGCTGGCGGCGCTGCGCCAGGAGGATCCGGTGGTGTTCGAGGCCACCCATCGCGAACTCGCGGCCTGGTGCGAACACGATCTGATCGACGGTGTCCGGGTCGACCATCCCGACGGCCTCGCCGACCCGGCCGGATACCTGCAACGCCTACGGCAGCTGATCGGCCCCACCCGGCTGCTGCTGGTGGAGAAGACCCTCGCCAACCGGGAGCCCCTCGACCCCACCCTGCCGATCGACGGGACCACCGGCTACGACGGCATCGCCGATTTCGGCGGGGTGCTGCTGGAACCGGCCGGGGAACAGATCCTCACCGAGCTGTCCCGCCACATCACCGGGCACGGCAGTGATCGGGTGTGGGTCGGCGAGAAGGAACATCGCATCAAGCGCGCGGTCGCGGAGAGCATCCTGGCGCCGGAACTGCGCCGCCTGGTCGCCGCGATCAAAGCCGACGCGGGCGCCGACGATTTCGACACCATGGCCCTCACCAATGCCACCATCGAGGTGCTGTCGTTCCTGCCGGTCGCCCGGGCCGACTACACCCCGCTCGTCGGGATGATCAGCGCGGTGGTCGCCGAGGTGGAGAAACGCAACGCGGAACTGCGGGTACCGCTGGCGGTCCTGGTGAGCGCGCTGATCGCCGGCCGTACCGCGTGGACCCGGTTCCATCAGGTGAGCACCGCGATCGGCGCGAAAGCCGTGGAGGACATTCTCTTCTACCGCGCGGTGCGCCTGGTGTCGCTCCAGGAGATCGGTGGTAACCCGGCGCGTTTCGGCCGCACCGTCAACGAATTCCATCTCGCCAACGCCTCGCGCGCGCGCCGCTGGCCCGCGTCGATGACCACCCTGTCCACCCACGACACCAAACGCGGCGAAGATGTGCGGGCCCGGATCGGGGTACTTTCCCAGGTCCCCCGGATGTGGGCCCGTGCGGTCACCCTATGGCTCGAGAAGCTGCCCCCGCCCGACGGCGCCACCGCACTGTTCCTGCTGCAGAACATGTTCGGAATGTGGCCCGCCGACGGGCGTCCGGCACCTTCGGTGCCGGGTCTGCGCGACCGGGTACACCGGTTCGCCGAGAAGGCGATGCGCGAGTCCGGGGAGCACACTTCCTGGGAGGAACCCGATGCCGAGTTCGAGAACGCGGTGCACGCCTGGCTCGACCAGGTGATCGACGGGCCGGTCGGCCGCCAGCTCACCGATCTCGCCCACGATCTGGCCCCGCACGCCTGGTCGGATTCACTGGCACAGAAACTGCTGCAGCTGTGCGCGCCGGGCATCCCCGACATCTACCAGGGGTGTGAGGTCTGGGATGACTCGCTGGTCGACCCCGACAATCGCCGCCCGGTCGACTTCGGGTCGCGGGGCGGGATGCTGCACACCCTCACCACGACGCCGCCGCTGGATATCACGGGCGCCGCCAAGATGTGGCTGGTCGCCTACGCGCTGTGGTTGCGGCGGGAACGCCCGGAATGCTTCGTCGGCGGCACCTACACGCCGGTGTTCGGGCACGGTGAGCACGCCGACAAACTCGTCGCCTATGCCCGGGGCCGGGTCGGCGCCGACCCGGAGATCATCGTCGCCGTCACCCGGCACAGTGTCGCGATCGGGGAAACCGGCTGGGGCGATACCTATATCGAACTCTCGGGCGGATCCTGGACCGACCGTCTCACCGGGCATACGTTCCAGAACCGCGCCCGCACGGAGAAACTGTTCGCCCGCCTTCCGGTCGCGCTGCTGGTCCGCTGACCGCGCCGTCAGGACCCGGTGTCCGCGGCGGCGATCCGTGGGAACGGCGCCTGCGCTTCCAGCAGGAAACCCAGTTCCAGCAGCGTACGTTCGCCACCGTAGGGCCCGCTGAGCATGACCCCGACCGGCAGCCCGGCCGCGGTGAGACCGGCCGGAACCGCGAGGGACGGCGACCCGGTGACATTGTTGATCGGTGTATAGCCGACGAAATTCGTGACCCGCTCGATCGATTCGGCGAACGGCACGCCCGGATTCAGGTATCCGATCTCGGGTGTGGTGTGGGTGAGTACCGGCGAGAGGACGGCGTCGTAGCGGGTGAGTACCGCGTCGTAGTCGGCGCGGGCCCGGTTCAGCCGGTACAACGCACCCGGGGTGGCGAACAGCCGCCGGCGGAAGGCGGCGGCCAGCCCCTTGGTGAAGGTCTCCAGCCGGGCGGCGTCGAAGGAGCGGCCGTGACTCAGCTTTCCGGTGACGCCCGACATCTGCGCCAGAAATCCCCAGTACTGCAGGAAATCGGCGACCAGCTCCGCCGAGACCGGCGAGGGCATCGGCTCGATCGTATGCCCCGCGCTCTCCAGGATCCCGGCGGTCGCGGTCACGGCGGCCAGGGTTTCGGCGTCGGGTTCCAGACCGTTGCACGCCGTGGTCAGCAGACCGATCCGCAGTTTCCGCGTGGCGGGCCCCTCGACGGTGCCGATGGGCGGAAGTTTCGGGTTGCGCCAATAGGCTTCGGCGGCGGCGTGGTAGGCCGCCTGATCGCGCACCGACCGGGACAGCACACCCTCGGAGACGAGTTTGATCGGCAACTGCCGCGCCTGGGCGTTGTCCAGGTGCCGGAACCGGCTGGGTTTCAGCGAGACCAGACCCGCGCAGGCCGCCGGGATGCGCAGCGATCCGCCCCCGTCGTTACCGTGCGCCACCGGCACCACACCTGCCGCCACCAGGGCGGCCGATCCGCCCGAGGACCCGCCGACGGTGTACCCGGTGTCCCACGGGTTGCGGGTCGGGTCGCCGTGCTCGAACTCGGTGGTGGAGGTGAAGCCGAATTCGGGCATGGTGGTCTTGCCCAGCACCGTCACCCCGGTACTCAGTAGTTGTGCGGTGAACCGATCGTCCTTACCGGCGGGATGCGCTGTGACGGCCGCGCTGCCGTAACAACTCGGCAGCCCGGCCACATCGGCGTTGTCCTTCACGAAGGCCGGCACCCCGTACCACACGCCGTCTCCGGCCGTGGCCGGTCGCGGCTCCGGGCACCGGTAGGCGATCGCGTTCAACCGCGCATTCACCGCTTCGGCCCGGGCCAGAGCCGCCCGGGCCAGTTCCGCCGGACTCGTCGCACCGGCGCGGATCAGAGCGGCGAGCGCCACCGCATCGTGTTCGCCCATTGCGTCGTCGGTGAAGGCATGTACTCGATCGGTCATGAATCGGCTCGCGTGTACCTCGGGGACCCGGATATCCGACCCGGAGCCAAGTGGACGTGTGTTCAACTCGGCCCAGACTAGTACGGAAGGGAACCGCGCGGGGCTCGTTGCGCCCGGCGCGGCGCACGGAAGCGCCGGGCTATCGGCGCGCCGAGCGCCACCACCCGGCGGACCACAGCAGCACGCCCACCGCCGCTCCCAGCAGCACCCCGGTCTGTACCGATCCCAGGACGACCGCCACCACCAGGGACACCAGCAGTCCCACAATCAGCGCCTCCAGCTTGTACACCGGCCAGCGCGACCCCGCGATATCGACAGCCGCCGGGCCGCGGACGGCGGCGCGCGGGGCGGTGAGCGGGGATGCGGTCATATGTTCAGGCTACCCGTGGCGATGGTGTTCGGTCCATCGAACTTTTGTCTTCCCGCCCACATACTCCGCCGTCCGGCCCGAAACCCCGCGCGGCCGCCGACTCGGTGGGCCGGGCGACCGCGCGAGCCCTGTCCGGCCAGGTCGGACCGCCCCGGGAACAAGCGGCGCCTTCCGAGACGTTTCCCGGGATATGCCATTGACTGGAGAATACGCACCGTCCACTTCCGACTGGGCCCGCGAGCAGGCCGAGAGGATCCAGAACTCCGGCGGTACCGAGGGCACCACTATGCAGGGCATGCCGGTGGTGGTGCTGACGACCGTCGGCAACAAGACCGGCAAGCTGCGCAAGACCGCGCTCATGCGGGTCGAATACGACGGCGAATACGCGATCGTCGCCTCACTGGGCGGCGCGCCGAAGCATCCCGTCTGGTACCACAATGTGGTCGCCGAACCCCATGTCGAATTGCAGGACGGCACGGTCACCAAGGACTACACCGCCCGCGAGGTGTTCGGCGAGGAGAAGGCGCTCTGGTGGACGCGAGCGGTCGCCGCCTACCCGCCCTATGCCGACTATCAGCTCAAGACCGATCGCCGGATCCCGGTCTTCGTGCTCAGCCCGCGCTGACGACACCGGTCCGGGCGTGGTTCCGGCAGTCCGGGACCACGCTGCCCAGATGAAGGAAAGCGCAGGACACGGCCACCCGCCGCGCGCTCCGGCCGCGGTGGGTGGCAGCATGGACCGGGTGTCCGATGTGCTCACTCACCTGCCAGAAGCCCGTCCCGCGTTGACCGCGGACGAGATCGACGCCGCAGCCAAACGCATCGCCGACATTATCGAGCCCACTCCCCTACAACTATGCCCGCGCCTGTCGCAACTGACCAGCGCCCAGGTGTACCTCAAACGCGAGGATCTCACCGTCGTGCGCTCCTACAAGCTGCGCGGCGCATACAACCTGGTGGTCCAGCTCAGCGACACCGAGCGCGCGGCGGGTGTGGTCGCGGCGAGCGCCGGTAACCACGCCCAGGGCGTGGCGTTCGCCTGCCGGGCCATGGGTATCACCGGCCGCATCTACGTCCCCACCACCACGCCCAGACAGAAGCGCGACCGGATCCGGGTGCACGGCGGCGAGTTCGTCGAACTGATCGCCGTCGGCGAAACCTTCGACGCCGCGGCCGCCGCGGCGGCCGACGATGTCCGGCGCACCGGCGCCACCATGGTGCCGCCGTTCGACGACACCCGGACTGCCGCCGGTCAGGGCACCATCGCCGCCGAAATCCTCGATCAGCTCGGAACCGCGCCGGATCTGGTGGTGGTCCCCGTCGGCGGCGGCGGGTGCCTCGCCGGTATCGGCACCTATCTGCGGGAACGTGCCCCGGAGACGGCGATCCTCGCGGTCGAGCCCGCCGGCGCCGCCTCGATGACCGCGGCGCTGGTCGCGGGCGGGCCGGTGACCCTGCCCGAGGTCGACCCGTTCGTCGACGGCGCCGCGGTCCGCCGGATCGGCCGGGTCCCCTACGACGCGGTGGCCGGTTTCGGCGGACGGGTGGTCTCGCACGGCTCCCTGCCCCTGCTCATCTCGACCGAACCCCCCGGCGGCGCCGGCTCCTTCCGGCTGCTGCGGGTGGACGAGGGAGCCGTCTGCACCGCCATGCTGGACCTGTATCAGAGCGAGGGGATCATCGCCGAGCCCGCGGGCGCGCTGGCGATCACGGGGCTGCTGGAATCACCCCCGGAACCCGGGTCCACCGTGGTCTGTGTGGTCTCGGGTGGGAACAACGATGTGTCCCGCTATGGCGAGGTCATCGAACGTTCCCTGGTCCACCAAGGGCTCAAGCACTATTTCCTGGTGGACTTCCCGCAGGAACCGGGGGCGCTGCGCCGGTTCCTCGACGAGGTACTGGGCCCCGACGACGACATCACCCTGTTCGAATACGTCAAACGCAACAACCGGGAAACCGGAGCCGCCCTGGTCGGTGTCGAACTGGGCGAACGTACCGGCCTGCACCCGCTGCTGGACCGGATCGCCCATTCCCCGATCCAGTGTGAGCGGCTCGAACCGGGTTCCCCGGCCTACCGCTATCTGACCTGAGCGATCAGGCCGCGGCCTCCCGGGGTGCGCCGCGGCCGATCCGGGCGGCCGAGCGGGCCCCGGACATGACCAGCGGCAGCAGCCAGGCGAACGCCGACTGATCCACGGCCAGCGTTTCCATCGCCAGCCGGTTGTGCACGAAACCGAGCGAGATACCGCTGTCCGGATCCGCCCAGCCGAACGAGCCGCCCAGGCCGATATGGCCGAACCCGCGGGGCGCGCCGAGGGTGGGCATGGCGTGGTACCCGAGATGCCACAGGGGTCCCATATAGAGGAACAACCCGGTATCGGGCCGGAACCGTTCGATCCGGCGGATGGCCTGTACGGCGGCGCCGGACAGATACCGCCGGCCCCCGGCGAGCCCGTTGCAGGCCAGCGGTTCGTACACCGCGGCCAGGCCGTTGGCGCTGCACACACCGTTGGCGGCCGGCATCTCGCTGTCCAGCAGCGGCGGATTCGGGCCGGTCAGGATGGCCTCGGCGCCGGGGATGAACAGGGAGCGGCTGCTGACGCCGAGCGCGCCGGGAATGGCCTGCAGCAGGGCGACCACCCGGGAACCGCGCGGTGTACCGGCGAAGGAGAAGCCCGCGCCGAAGCTCTCGGCCGCCACGGTGACCGATCCCGCGGGCGGGCGGCCCAGGTGCACACCGTCGGTGCCCAACGGGATCGCGACCTCGCGCTGGAACAGTTCCTTCATGCTGACGCCGGTGACCTCCCGGGCCAGTCCGGCAAGCAGCCAGCCGAAGGTCATCGCGTGATAGGCCGGAACACCGAGCAGCCGGTCCGGGGTGGCGGCGGCCAGCCGTTCGGCCATGAGGTCGTGGTCGAGCAGTTCGGCACCCTGCGCCGCCAGCGCGCCGACACCGGACAGGCCGGCCGAATGGGTGAGGACCTGCCGGACGGTGATCTTGTCTTTGTTGTTACAACCGAACGCGGGCCAGTATTCACAGACCGGGGCGTCGTAGTCGATGAGACCGCGATCGGCGAGCCGATGCACAACCGTGGCCGAGATTCCCTTGGTCGCCGAGAAGACCACCGCACCGGTATCGCGACTCCAGGGCCGGTCCGGCGCGGACTCCCCCGTCCAGATATCGAGAACCGGTTCCCCGTGCCGGTACACCGCCAGCGCCGCACCTACGCCCTTCCGGCCGCCGTAGACCCGGGTGAATGCGGACGTCAGCCGCCGAAATTCTGCTCCGGCGCTGCCGGAATAAGCGACGCTGCTCATCCTTACACAGTAAGGTCATCCAAGGTTTCCGGCAATGTCCGTCCCGGACGGTAGACAGCCGGGTACGCTGCCGGGTACGCCGTGACCGGCCGGCCGGAAGCACGCCGCGTCCGGTTGCGCGTGGACATCCGAATGTAATCGTCCGGGACAGCTACCCTCCGGAGAATTCGCCGCGGACACTTTCCCGGACACGGCGCGGCAATTCCATCCGGGCCCCAGGAAACAAATCGGTAAAGAATTCACACTCGCGCTCCGGCCGGGAATAGACGTCGCATCCGACCACCCGCGAGCTGCTCCCATGCCGGGCCGTACCGGTGCGCGGCGGAATCCGTTTCGTGCGTATTCCCTGGTAGGCGGCATATTTCTATATCGGTGCACCGGCCACCGGCAATCGCACCCGAAAGGGATCGCGGTTACCGGCGATACCGGCACCCGGCAATATCGACGACACTGGATAAACGGCCGAAAGTCGACTTTCTCGGATCGAATATCTTCCGTCGATATAGTGGGCCCCATGACCTCCTTGGCACCGCCGGTCGTGCGGGACCAGGTGCGCGGTGACGCGCTCCCGGTCGCCGACGCGGCCATCTACGCAGGCTGGTTCTCCTGCCTGGCCGACCCGACCCGGGTCCGGTTACTGCACCAGGTCGCCACGAGCCCCACCGGCATCCACATCGGCGAAATCGCCGAAGCACTCGGTATCGGACAGCCGACCGTCTCCCACCATGTCCGCAAGCTCACCGACGCCGGGTTCGTGACAGTACACAAAGAGGGCACTGCCACCCTCGTCACCGTCGATCCGCACCGTTGCACCGAACTACCGCACACCGCCGACGCGGTGATGGGCCTGCTCACCCCCCGGCCATCCGGCCCGGACGAGCCGCCGGGCGATATCACCGTCCGGGCACTGACCGACGCGGACTGGGAACCCGTGCGCGCCATCCACGCCGCCCGGGGCACGGCCTATCCCGCTGTCGGCGCCGCCGACGCACCCGACCGGGAGGCCCTGGACCGCCAGTGGCTGCCCGGGCACCGATGGGTCGCCGAAGCCGACGGTCGAATCGCCGGGTGGGCGGCCCTTACCCCGGTCTCGGGCCACGAGTTCTATCGGGACGTCGCCGACAGTTGCGTGATGGTCGCCGACGAACTCGCGGGTCGCGGTGTCGGCACCGCCCTCCTGCGCCGCCAGGTCACGGCCGCCGAGGACGCGGGCCTGCGCGCCCTGCAGACCACCGCGTTCCCGGAGGACCGGATCGGTATTTCGCTGTATCACGCGGCGGGCTTCCGCACCGTCGGTATCCGGGAGCGCAGCGGCCGCTCCGAAGGTCGCTGGCGCGACGCCGTACTGCTGGAGCGGCGCAATCCGCTGAACTGATCGACCCGGCCGGGCCGTGGCGGTGCGGGTCCGCCACTACGGCCCGGTCCGGACCGGTCGCAAGATCACTTTCAGCCACAAGGTCGACAGACCGCACAGCACACACAGCACCGCCACGCCGGCGCTCGCCCAATCGGCGGCCGACAGCGCCCGCAGGCCCGCCTCGCCGTATCGCGCGAGCGGGTACACCCCGACCACCAGCATCGCGACGGTCCCCAGCAGCGAGACCAGCGAGGTGGGCAGCCAGCGCACCCAGCGGAACGGGCGCACCACCTCGTCCGGCGCCGCCCCGGAGAACACGCGCTCCACCCTTCCCCAGGCCACACTGTTGACCACCAGGACCGCGAGATCGAGCACGAGCGCGCCGATCGCGAACGACAGTGCCCCGGGCGGGGCGGCGGGTTCCGGGCCGGGCAGCGGCAGCAGACCGGCCGCCGCCGGATAGCAGGCGAGGACGAGACCGGTCACGGCCAGCGCCGACCACAGCACCGACCAGTTCCGGCGGGTGGTGGCCAGCGCGACCGTGGCGGCGCGTTCGGCCGGAGAGCACGCGTCGTACCATCCGGGCGCACCGGCGGAAATCTTCATAACAGCTGCCCCGCACCCCGTCGGTCCTGCCCAACACTGCCGCGCGCGGTCCGGTACACCGGCCGTCCGCCTGCCCGCCGACTCTAATCGTCCGCGCCGGTCGGGGCACCGGGTTCGGCGTCGGCCGGGCCGCCGCGGCCGGGGACGACCGCCCGCCCGGTCACCCGGCCGGTGCACCGCGCGATCATTACCACTGTGGAGCAACGACAGGCGGCGCACAGCACCGAAGAGGTGGTCGGACTGGTCGCGCAGACCTTCCTCCGGGACCGCGACCAATTCGTCGACGAGTTGTCGCAGATGATGCGCGCGCAGGTGCCGGCGCTGGATCAGGACCCCCGGCTGCGCGAACTGATGGAGGACGGGACGACCGATAACCTGATGGAAGTTCTGCAGTTCCTGCAGAACGAGGCCGGCGAAGACGATGTCCGAGCGCCGGAGCGGGCCCTGGTGTACGCCCGGATCCTCGCCCAGCGCGATGTGCCGGCGTCGGCGTTGATCCGGGCGTACCGGATCGGTCAGGCCGGCTTTCTGGACACCGGTATGCGCTACGCGATCGAATTCGGCGGCGGCGGCCCGGTGACCACCTCGGCGATCGTCCATATCGTCAACCGCACCTCGGTGTACATCGACCGGGTGTGCGAGCAGGTCGGTGTCGCCTACGAGCAGGAACGCGACCGCTGGGTCGGTAATCGGGGCGGGTTACGGCAGCAGTGGGTGACCCGGCTGCTCAACGGCACCACCACCGATACCGAGGCCGCGGAGCAGGTACTGCACTATCCGCTCACCCGCGGGCATCTCGCGATCGACGCCTGGACCGACCCGCATATCGACCCCACCACCGCCGTAGCGGTCTTCGACCACCTCCGCACGGCGCTGACCACCGTGTTCGACCGGGCGCACGGGAACCTGCTGGTGCCGGTGGACGAACACGAGGCGCGGGTGTGGTTCGCCCTCCCGCACGAGGCACCCGTGGACAGTGCCGCGATCGAACAGTTGCTCTCCGACCGCGCCCTGCCGGTGCGGGTGGCCTTCGGCGGTTACGGCACCGGAGTCGCCGGATTCCGGCGCACGGCGGGTCAGGCCGACCGGGTACGCCGACTCGCGCTGCTGGGCGGGGAGCACGGTGCCCGGGTCCTGTCCCATCCCGAGGTTTCGGCGGTCGCGCTGCTGGCCGGCGATATCGATACGCTGCGCGAGTTCGTCGCCGACGAACTCGGCGAACTGGCGGTGGACAACGAACGCAATCTCTGGCTGCGGGAGACACTGCGCGTGTTCCTCGCCGTGAACCGCAGTTACGCGGCGGCCGCCACCCGGCTGGCCGTCCATCGCAATACCGTCCAGTACCGCGTCCGGCAGGCCCTGAACCTCATCGGCGTGAGCACCGACGCACCCGGTGCGGATCTGTATCCGCGGCTGGCCCTACAGGCCACCCACCTGCTCGGCGCCGCGGTACTGCGACCGGAGACAGGACAGCACTGAGCCACGGGCACCGATTCCGGACGGACGCCGCGGGTGCAATGCTCCCCGCACGACGGATTTTTCGCCGAGCGCGCCGCGGGCATGTGCTGAGCGCACAAATGCCAGCCGAGCTTTCATGCGGCCGGAATATGGTCCGCCCCACAGCCTCGCCGTAAGGTTCAGTTATCCCCGGAAACCGGTGTCCACCTGAGTAGTTGGCTCGCCGGCAACCGGTTTGCCGCACCCACCACGGGTGGTGTCGCGGACCCATCCCATCCGTCGTACCGGCGTCGTCGCGCTGCCATTTTCCAGGAGTCTCCGTGCCCTCGATCCACACCGTCCGCGGTGCCGTGGACACCGCCGATCTCGGTGTCACCCTCATGCACGAGCACGTTTTCGTGCTCAGCTCCGATGTGCAGCAGAACTATTCGCAGGAGTGGGGTTCGGAGGACGAGCGGGTCGAGGACGCGGTCCGGCAGCTGACCACCGCCTACGAGGCCGGTGTGCGCACGATCGTGGACCCGACGGTGGTGGGCCTGGGCCGCTACATCCCGCGGATCGCGCAGATCGCGCAGCGGGTCCCGCTGCATCTGATCGTGGCCACCGGCCTCTACACCTACAACGATGTCCCGTTCTTCTTCCACTACCGCGGACCGGCGCTCGACCCGCTGGTCGGCACCCATGTTCCCGATCCGATGGTCGATATGTTCGTCGGCGATATCCGGGATGGTATCGCCGGGACCGGCGTCCGGGCGGGCATGCTCAAATGCGCGATCGACACGGAGGGCCTGACGCCCGGTGTCGAACGGGTGATGCGGGCGGTGGCCCGGGCACATCATGAGACCGGGGTGCCGATCACCGTGCACACCCACCCCGAATCGGGGTCCGGTTTCGAGGTCAAACGCGTCATGTGCGCCGAGGAAGGGGTCGACCCGACCCGGATCGTCCTGGGCCACAGCGGTGACACCACGGATCTGGACTACCTGACCGCACTCGCGGACTCCGGATTCGTCCTGGGCATGGACCGATTCGGGATCAATCTCGAGACCACCTTCGAGGCGCGCGCCGATACCCTCATCGAGATGGTGCGCCGCGGCTACGCCGAGCGCATGGTGCTCTCGCAGGACGCCAGCTGCTATATCGACTGGATGGAACCGGCCACCCGCGCGGCGGTCCTGCCGCAGTGGCACTACACCCACCTGTTCGACGACGTCTTCCCCTATGTGCTCGATCGCGGGATCGAGGAGCGGCAGCTGCGGACGATGCTCGTCGAGGTGCCCCGCAGGTTCTTCGCCGCCGAGTGAACCGGTGGCGGCGGCGCCGCGATCACATCCGACCCGGGTGCGCGGACCGGACCGGACCGAACGCTAGGGTGGTCGATCATGCCTGGTCTGCCCATTCCGCGCGCCCGTGCGCTGCTCGCCGTTCTGCTGGTCGCCGTCGCCCTGCTGGCGACCGCGTGCGGCAGCGGCGGCGGTGACGGCACTGCCCGCGACCTGTGCGCGCCGCCCGGGCCGGAGGCGGCCACCGCGGCACCGGGGAACCTGACCGCACCGGGTGCGGGCAAAGAGGATCGTTTCACCACCGAATCGACCGAACCGCCGGCCACGGTGGACGTCTCCCGGCTGGGCCTGATCCGGCCCGGTGTGCTGAGCGTCGGCACCCTCTCCGACGCGCCGCCCAGTATCTGTGTGAACTCCGCCGGCGCGTTCACCGGTTTCGACAACGAACTGCTGCGCGCGGTGGCCGCGAAGCTCGGGCTGCGGGTCGAGTACTCCGGTACCGAGTTCGCCGGCCTGCTGGCCCAGGTCGCGGGTAAGCGGTTCGACGTCGGGTCGTCCAACATCACCACCACCGACGCCCGGCGCGAGATGGTTGGTTTCACCAACGGCTATGATTTCGGCTACTTCTCGCTGGTGGTCAAGGACGGCAGCCCGGTGCACGGGTTCACCGATCTCGGGTCCGGTTCCCGGGTGGCGGTGGTGCAGGGCACGGTCCAGGACGAATACGTCGTCAATGAACTCGGCCTGGACCCGGTGAAATTCCCCGACTACAACACCGCCTACGCGAATGTGAAAACCGGCCAGGTGGACGCGTGGGTCGCCCCGTCTGCGCAGGCCCAGGGCGCGATCGCGCCGGGTGATGCGACCTCGGTCGTGGACAACTCGTTCAGCCTGGACAATTTTGTCGCGTGGGCGGTCGCCAAGGACAACAAGCCGCTGATCGACGCGCTCAACTCCGGGTTGGACGCGGTAATCGCCGACGGCACCTACGCCCGCCTCTACAGCGACTGGGTGCCCCGGGAGCTACCGCCCGGCTGGAAACCCGGATCGAAGGCCGCACCGGCCCCGCAGCTGCCCGATTTCGCCGCTCTCGCCGTCGAACAGGCTCCCGAGCAGCAGACCGCGCAGACACCGAAATCGACACTGGAGCAGCTCCGCGACACCTTCTTCGACTGGTCGCTCTACCGGCAGGCCTTCCCGGACCTGTTCAAAACCGGCCTGCCCAACACACTGATCCTCGCGCTGGTCTCCGGCGTGCTGGGCACCGTGATCGGCATGCTGCTCGCGGTGGCCGGAATCTCGCGGACCCGCTGGTTGCGCTGGCCGGCCCGGGTGTACACCGATATCTTCCGCGGCCTGCCCGCGGTGGTCATCATCCTGCTCATCGGCCTGGGGATCGGGCCGGTGGTCAGCGGTCTCACCGGCAACAATCCCTACTGGCTCGGCGCGGTGGCGCTGGCTCTGCTCGCCTCGGCCTATATCGGCGAGATCTTCCGCTCCGGTATCCAATCGGTGGAGCCGGGACAACTCGAGGCCGCCCGGGCGATCGGCTTCGGCTACCGGCAGGCGATGACGCTGGTGGTGATCCCGCAGGGGGTGCGCCGGGTACTGCCCGCGCTGATGAACCAGTTCATCGCGTTGATCAAGGATTCGTCGCTGATCTACTTCCTGGGGCTGCTGGCCACCCAGCGCGAACTGTTCGCGGTCGGCCGTGACCTCAACGCCCAGACCGGCAACCTGTCACCGCTGGTGGCCGCCGGCCTGGTCTATCTGCTGCTGACCATCCCACTCACCCATCTGGTGAACTACATCGACCGGCGGATGCGCACCGGCCGGCCCGATCAGCCGATCGACCCGGTCGAGCAGTCCGCCATCACCGAAGGCCGGGGGTAACCGATGAGCGCCTCACTGACCGGCACCGGACTCCACCTACGGCTGGGCGGTAATCCGATTCTGCGCGGGGTGGACATCCACGTCGACGCGGGTAAGACCACCACGGTGATCGGCCCATCCGGTTCCGGGAAGTCCACCCTGCTGCGCGTCCTCAACCGCCTGCACGAACCCGATGCCGGGGACATCCTGATCGACGGCGGCTCGGTGCTCACCGAAAACCCCGACCGGCTGCGGCAGCGCATCGGGATGGTCTTCCAGCAGTTCAATCTCTTCCCACACCGGACGGTGGCCGACAATATCGCGCTGGGACCGCGCAAGCTGCGCGGCCTGTCCAAGGAGGAGGGCCGCACGCTGGCGCTGGAACAGCTCGAGATCGTGGGGCTCACCGGCAAGGCCGACTCCCGGCCCGCCAACCTCTCGGGTGGTCAGCAACAGCGGGTCGCGATCGCCCGGGCGCTGGCCATGAAACCGGACATCATGTTCTTCGACGAGGCCACCTCCGCGCTGGACCCGGAACTGGTCAAGGGAGTGCTCGCGCTGATGTCGGAGCTGGCCGCGGGCGGTATGTCGATGATCGTGGTGACGCACGAGATGGGGTTCGCCCGCAGCGTCTCCGACCATGTGGTGTTCATGGACGGCGGTGTGGTGGTGGAGTCGGGCAGTCCGGACGAACTGTTCGACAACGCCGGAACGCCCCGCCTGCGAAGGTTTCTCGACCAAGTGCTGTGAGGCGACGATACTGAACCCATGAGTGAGGATTCCCCGGCCGCGAACCCCTACGGCACCCCGACCACCAGCGGACCGCGGCCCATCGGCCGGGCCCAGGGCCTGACCAACCGGGTGATCCGCACGCTGCTGCGGCTCCCGGGCCTGTCCCGCGTGGTGGGTAAACGACTGACGACCCTGCACGTCGTGGGCCGTAAATCCGGGCGCGCCTACGAGATCCCGGTCGCCTACACCGTGCACGGACAGACGCTGCTGATCGGCACGGCCCGGCGACCGTGGGTGAAGAACCTGACGACCGGCACCCCGCTCACCATCACCCGCGGCGGACGGCCCGAACAATTCGACCCGGTCGTGCACACCGAAGCCGAGGATGTACTGCGGCTGTTCGAGATCATCGCCCGGGACAACCGGACCAACGCGGGCTACAACGGCATCGGTTTCGATGGCGCGGGTAATCCGAACAAGGCCGATATCTACCAGACCTGGCAGCAGGGCGGGGTGGTGATCGAACTGCGCCCGATCCGATGACCCGGCCGAGTGGCCGGGGGATCAGCGCTGGCGCCAGCTCAGCGGACCCGGTAGATCGACGCTGTTCTTCTTGGTCCTGGAGTTCCACGACCAGGGGCCGATCTTGATACTCCACGAGGACAACCCCGACTGGGTGTAGTTCAACTTCAACGGTCCGAAGGACTGGCGTTTACGGAACCTGATGGGCATGAGCGACCTCCCTTGCTCCGACCCAGGATAACGGATCGGGTTCAGCCCTCGTGGCTTTCGCTGGTCAGCGGTATCCGGATGGCGGACAGGGGTACATCTCGCGCACCCTTCGAGCGGAACCGGCAGGTGCTGGAACCGCCGACGAGATCGGTCAGGAGTTCGGCGGGAAGTACGCGCTCGCGGCCGCCGAGGGCCTGACCGGTCTCGAACCGCTGCGACAAGCGGTGAACGGCGTCGGGGCCGGTGCGGGCGCATGGATTTCGGCGTCCGGGACGACAACAACGCCACCGGTGTCGAGCAGGCGGCGCACCAGCCGCCCGCTCGGACGTTCAACTCGCCAGGCAGCCCGGTCCGAGCAGGGCCTTCAGATCGCCCATGAGCGCCGAAGACGGCTCCACCCGCAAACTGTCGTCCAGTTTCAGCAGGGTCGTCTTCTCGCGCGCGCCCACATGCCGGACGTGCACATCCGAGGTCCCCGGATGCCGGGACAGCACCCGCTTCAGCTCGCCGATCTTATCGGGGGTGCACATCCGGGTGGAGATGGTGACGGCCAGCGGTTTCGCCACCCCGATCGCCGACAGATCCGGTACGGCGAGATCGTTGGCGATGAGCGAGATCCGGTCGTCCCGCATGGAGACGCGGGCTTTCACCAGGACCACCGCGTCCTCCACCACATCCATGCCGTACACGGAATAGGCCTGCGGGAAGAACAGTACTTCGATACCGCCGGTGAGGTCCTCGAGCTGGCAGGACGCCCACGCCAGACCGTTCTTGTTGATCCGGCGGTTCACCGAGGCGAGGATGCCGCCGACGGTGACCTGGGTACCGTCCTTGATATCGCCCTCGAGAATGGTCGGGATCTGGGTATCGGCCTGGGCGGCGAGCACATGGTCGACGCCGTTGAGCGGATGGCCGGATACATAGAGCCCGAGCATCTCCCGTTCCAGCGCGAGGCGGTGTTTGCTCTCCCACTCCTCGTCGGGCACCCTCACATCGAATACCGATGCCACCGATTCGCCACTGTCGTCGTCCATTCCGCCGAACAGGTCGAACTGGCCGATGGCTTCGGCCTTCTTGGTCGACATGACCGCGTCGATGGCATCCGAGTGCACCAGCATGAGCCCCTTGCGGGGATGGTTCAGCGAATCGAAGGCCCCGGCCTTGATGAGCGATTCGGTGACCTTCTTGGTACAGGCCACCGTATCGATCTTGTTCAGGTAATCGGAGAAATCAGTGAACTTCGATTTCTCGGTGCGGGCGTTGATGATCGAGTTCACCACGTTCTGACCGACATTGCGCACCGCGCCGAGCCCGAACCGGATATCCGCGCCGACCGAGGCGAAGTTGGTCTCCGATTCGTTCACATCGGGTGGCAGCACGGTGATACCGAGTTTGCGGCAGTCCGACAGATAGATCGCGGCCTTGTCCTTGTCGTCACCGACCGAGGTGAGCAGACCCGCCATGTATTCGGCCTTGTAGTTGGCCTTGAGATAGGCGGTCCAGAAGGAGACCAGCCCGTAGCCCGCGGCATGCGATTTGTTGAACGCGTATCCGGCGAAGGGGAGAATCGTGTCCCACAGTGCTTTGATCGCCGGTTTGGAAAAGCCGTTGGCCTGCATACCGGCCTCGAAGCCCTCGAATTCGGCCTCGAGTACCTCGGCCTTCTTCTTACCCATCGCGCGGCGCAGGATATCGGCTCGGCCGAGCGAATACCCGGCGACCTTCTGCGCGATCTGCATGATCTGTTCCTGATAGACGATCAGGCCGAAGGTGTCGGCGAGGATCTCCTTCAGGGGCTCTTCCAGTTCCGGGTGGATCGGCTTGACCTGTTGCCGGCCGTTCTTGCGGTCGGCGTAGTCGTTGTGCGCGTTCATGCCCATCGGACCGGGGCGGTACAGCGCGAGCACCGCGACGATGTCCTCGAAGCCGGTGGGTTGCATTCGGCGCAGCAGATCGCGCATTGCGCTGCCGTCGAGCTGGAAGACGCCGAGAGTGTCGCCGCGCGAGAGCAGTTCGTAGGTGGCCGGATCGTCGAGCGGCAGATTGTCCATATCGAGGTCGATACCGCGATTGGATTTGATGTTGTCCAGCGCGTCACCGATGACGGTGAGGTTGCGCAGGCCCAGGAAGTCCATCTTCAGCAGGCCGATGGCCTCACACGACGGATAGTCCCAGCCGGTGATGATGGCGCCGTCCTGCGCCCGCTTCCACAGCGGGATCGCCTCCATCAGTGGTTCGGAGGACATGATGACCGCGCAGGCGTGCACACCCGCGTTGCGGATCAGGCCCTCGAGGCCACGGGCGGTCTCGTAGATCTTCGCGACATCAGGGTTGCTGCCGATGAGTTCGCGGACCTCGGCCGCTTCCTTGTACCGCTCGTGCTCGGGATCCATGATCCCCGACAGCGGGATGTCCTTGGCCATGATCGGCGGCGGCAACGCCTTGGAGATCTGGTCGGCGATGGCGAACCCGGGCTGGCCGAACTGGACGCGCGCCGAATCCTTGATGGCGGCCTTGGTTTTAATGGTGCCGAAGGTGATGACCTGGGCCACCCGGTCGCTGCCCCAGCGGTCGGTGGCGTAGCGCACCATCTCACCGCGGCGGCGATCGTCGAAGTCGATATCGATATCGGGCATCGAGACGCGCTCCGGATTGAGGAAGCGCTCGAACAGCAGGCCGTGCGGGATCGGGTCGATATTGGTGATGCCCATGGCGTAGGCGACCAGTGATCCGGCCGCCGAACCACGGCCCGGGCCGACGCGGATACCGACCTCGCGGGCATGGTTGATCAGGTCACCGACCACCAGGAAGTAGGCCGGGAAACCCATTTCGATGATGACGTCGAGTTCGAACTCGGCGCGTTCGAGGTAATCGCGCGGCACCCCGTTCGGGAACCGCCGTTCCAGGCCGCGGTGCACCTCCTTGCGCAGCCAGCCGGCCTGATCCTCCCCCTCGGGCACCGGGAAGACCGGCATCCGGTCCCGGTGCTCCCATACCTCGGCGTAGGACTGGACCCGCTCCCCGATCCACACGGTGTTGTCGCAGGCACCAGGGATTTCGGCATCCCAGAGCGCGCGCATCTCCGCGGCGGATTTCAGGAAGTAGCCGTCACCGTCGAATTTGAACCGGGTGGGATCGGACAGGGTCTTCCCGGTCTGGACGCACAGCAGCGCCTCGTGGTTGCGGGCGTGTTCCTTGGTGACGTAATGGCAGTCGTTGGTGGCCAGCGGCGGGATGTCGAGCGCCCGGCCGACCTCGATCAGGCCCTGGCGGACCCGCGTCTCGATGGACAGGCCGTGATCCATCACCTCGAGGAAGAAGTTGTCGCGGCCGAAGATCTCCTGCCATTTGGCGGCGGCCTCGAGCGCCTCGCGCTCGTGTCCCAGCCGCAGCCGGGTCTGCACCTCACCGGACGGGCAGCCGGTGGTCGCGATGATGCCCTCGGCGTGGGCGGCGATGAGCTCCTCGTCCATCCGGGCCCATTTACCGAGCTGGCCCTCGATACTGGCCAGCGAGGACAGTTTGAACAGATTCCGCAGACCGGTCGCGTTCTCGGCGACCATGGTCATATGGGTGTAGGCGCCGGAGCCGGAGACGTCGTCGCTCTTCTGGCTCGGATCGCCCCACTGGATGCGTTTGGTGTCGAACCGGGAGCCGGGCGCGATATAGGCCTCGATCCCGATGATCGGTTTGATACCGGCCTTCTTCGCCGAATGGTAGAACTCGGCCGCACCGTACATATTGCCGTGGTCGGTCATCCCCACCGCGGTCATCCCGAGGCGGTCGGCCTCGGCGAACAACGGTGAGATCTTGGCCGCACCGTCGAGCATCGAGTATTCGGTGTGGTTGTGCAGATGAACGAATCCGGACGAGGCGGCCAAGATCTGTCCTTCCTCCCAATGGCTCGGCGGGGGTTGGTGTAGCGAGTTTATGCGCACCGTCCGACCGGTTCGGCGCCGGATGGGCGTGCCCGCGGGGCCCGGGCGTGTCGGCCGGGTGTCCCGGCGCGGGAAACCGATTCGGCCCCCGGCACGTCCGGTCACTGGTAGGGTCGTGCCGCGTCACATCCCGGCGGATTTCCGCCCGGCCCCCGATCGACCCCGCACGTGCACACCGACCAGCGAGGTGAACGATGACAGCACGCAGGACCGCGTTCGCGCTGCCCGCCGCCGCCGCACTCGCGGTGGGGACGCTGGCGACCACCGCCGCTCCCGCCGCGGCCGACGGCGGTTCGTTCCAGACGATCTACTCCCTCACCGACGGCCCGTGCGTCGCCCAGGTCGACACCTCGGTCAACGGTCCCGGCTATCCGGAGCACGCGTCGTTCACCGTCTCGACCATCATGTTCGGCATCGGGTCGTGCCACCTGCCGATCACCCTGAACTGGCGCAACCTCGACACCGGCGAGACCGGATCGGCCACCCAGAACGCGAACGGCCCGGGCCACTGGATGAGCGACGGCCCCTCGGCCCTGTTCCGTCCCGGAATCGGGCGTTTCACCGCGACCGTCACCGTCGGCGCGGCCCATATCCCCCAATCGGGATCGGTGGAATTCGTCGTCCAGAAGTACCAGGGGTGATCACCGGCCCCCGCAGACAGCTTCCGGCCCGTTCGGCGTAATAGGTCCCGGGAGGCCCTGAGCGGCCCGCCCCGACCTTCTTCCACCCGGTGCGCTCGCGACGCCGGATCTCCGACCTCGGCTCGCCGACGCGGGCCGGTCATCGCTTCCGGAGAAGGTTTCCCGCGGCAATGGCGGTTGCCGCGGGAAGCGTGAGACGATGACCGGCCCCCGTCGGCGAGCCGGATCGTGACGATCGGCCGGTGAGCCGGCCTACGACAGTGCCCGGCGGGGCCGGGCGTGACAGGTACGCCGCGACGCGGGGGCACCGGCGAGCCGGGCCGCGCGAGCCGGCGGTGCGCCGGCTCGTACCATGTGCCCGGGTCATTCGCCGGCGGAGCCGCTCGGCGATCGGCGAACCGGGTGGATCGGTACAGCGGCGCGAGGGCCGGGACGGGACAGGGAGTGCGATGACCGCGACCTTGCTCACCGTATCCGGTGCGGCGGTGCTGATCGCCGCGGCACTGCTCGTCTGGGCGCGTCCGCGGCGGATGGTCACCACCCCCGCCGAACGCGCGGTGCACACCGCACTGCACACCGCTTCCCTGGCGGCCCGGCCGCTGCGCCGGGGCCTCACCCGGGAGTCCGCCCAGGAGGCCGCCCCGCATCTGCGGGCCCTGGTCGGGGCCGAGGGTCTCGGGGTCAGCGATCCCGACGGCGCACTCCTCGCCTGGGACGGTGTGCACGAGCCGCTGGCGGCCGAGTTCACCGGGACAGCCCGGCGAGCCGTGGCAGCGCGGCGGCCCGTACTGGCGCATCTGCCCGAGACCGATCATCCGGGGCGCACCCTGGTCGCCCAACCGTTGCTCAGCGACAACGGCACCGTCGTGGGGGCGCTGGGGATGGTCACCGGCAGCCGGCCGGGCCCCGGCGCGCTCGGTGCGCTGGCCGAAGTCGCCCGGTATGCGTGCGGCCAACTGGAACTCGCCGAACTGGACGCCTCCCGGGCCCGGCTCGACCGTGCCGAGGTACGCGCGCTACGGGCCCAGATCAGCCCCCATTTCATCTACAACGCCCTGAACACCATCGCCTCGTTCGTCCGTACCGACCCGGACCGGGCTCGGGAACTCATCCTGGATTTCGCGGATTTCACCCGGTACTCGTTCCGCGACGCCGGGGAGTACACGGTACTGGCCGACGAACTCAGCAATATCGAACGCTATCTCGAACTCGAACGCGCCCGGTTCGGGCCGGCGCTGCAGGTGCGGTTGCGGATCGCCCCCGAGGTGCTCGGCGTCACACTGCCCTTCCTGGCCCTGCAACCGCTGGTGGAGAATGCCGTACGCCACGGGCTGGCGGCCACGCCGGGCGGTGGCACGGTCACCATCGAAGCACTCGATGCCGGGACCGACTGTGTACTCAGCGTGGAGGACGACGGTGCCGGTATGGAGCCCGACCTGTTGCGGTCCGGGTCCCTGGACACGGCCTCAGAGGGCGCGCATATCGGCCTGGCCAACGTGGACGACCGATTGCGTGCCGCCTTCGGCAACGACTACGGACTGGTGGTGGATACCGCGCCCGGCGCCGGGACCAGAGTGAGTATGCGAGTGCCCAAGTTCCGCCCCGGAATCCGGCCGTGACGCGAAGCCGGCCGAGCCCCGCTCACCCTCACAGAGCGGGGACCGGCCGGCCTGCGCCGAGCAGTACGGGGCCCGGATGCCGCCGCCGCGGCATCCGGGCCCGCGCTCAGTGCGCGACGGCTTTCTCGGCGCCGACCCCGGTCAGTGCCCGGACCTCCATTTCCGCGGCCTTCGCCGGATCTTCGGTGTCCTTGCCGCCGAGGTAGGTGCCGATCACCCCGAGCACGAACGCCAGCGGGATGGACACGATCCCCGGGTTGGACAGCGGGAACCAGTCGAAATCCAGGTCCGGCAGCATCGCGGTCGCCGATCCGGAGACCGCCGGGGAGAACACGATCAGCACGACCGTGGAGATCAGTCCCCCGTACATGCTGAACAGCGCGCCCGTGGTGTTGAACCGCCGCCAGAACAGCGAGTACAGAATGGTCGGCAGGTTCGCCGAGGCCGCGACCGCGAACGCCAGCGCCACCAGGAAGGCGATGTTCTGGCCGTTGGCCAGGATGCCCAGGGCGATGGCCAGCACGCCGATCACCACCGCGGTGATCCGGGAGACCCGGACCTGGGCGGCGTCGTCGGCCTTGCCGCGCCGGATGACATTGGCGTAGATATCGTGGGCGAACGAGGCCGATGCCGTGATGGTGAGTCCGGCGACCACCGCGAGAATGGTCGCGAACGCCACCGCCGAGATGATGCCCAGCAGGATCACGCCACCGAGTTCGAAGGCCAGCAGCGGCGCCGCGGCGTTCTGTCCGCCGGCCGCGCCGAGTATCCGGTCCGGGCCGACGATCGCCGCCGCGCCGTAGCCGAGCACCAGGGTGAACAGGTAGAAGGCGCCGATCAGCGCGATCGCCCAGACCACCGAACGGCGGGCCTCCTTGGCGGTCGGCACCGTGTAGAAACGCATCAGCACATGCGGCAGACCCGCGGTGCCCAATACCAGCGCCAGGCCGAGCGAGACGAAGTTCAGTTTCGACATCTCGCTGCCGCCGTACTGCGCGCCGGGGGCGAGGACGTCCCGCGCGGCCACTTTCGCGTTCTCGGACCCGCCGATCGCGCTCTGCGCGCCGGAAAGGATGCCGGAGGGATCGAACCCGAACTTCGCCAGCACCATCACCGTCATCACCGCGGCGCCCGCGATGAGCAGGACCGCCTTGATGATCTGTACCCAGGTGGTGCCCTTCATCCCGCCCACCAGCACGTACACGATCATCAGCAGACCGACCACGGCGATCACCACGGCCTGCCCGGTCTTACTGGACACATCCAGCAGCAGGGCCACCAGACCACCGGCGCCGGCCATCTGGGCGAGCAGGTAGAACAGCGACACGGCCAGAGTGCTGATCGCGGCCGCGGTACGCACCGGCCGCTGCTTCAGCCGGAAACTCAGCACATCGGCCATGGTGAACTTGCCGGTGTTCCGCAGCATTTCGGCCACCAGCAGCAGCGCCACCAGCCAGGCGACGAGGAAACCGATCGAATAGAGGAAACCGTCGTAGCCGTAGACCGCGATGGCGCCGGCGATCCCGAGGAAGCTCGCCGCGGACAGGTAGTCCCCGGCGATGGCTATCCCGTTCTGCGGCCCGGTGAAACCCCGGCCACCGGTGAAATAGTCGGTCGCGCCGGAGGTGTTGCGGCCCGCCCAGAGCACCACGACCATGGTGACCGCGACGAACAGCGCGAAGATGGCGATATTGGCGACCGGATTGCCGACCGTGGCGTCGGCGGCGTACAGCGTGGTCACGACCGGGTCCCTTCCAGTTCGGCGCGGAGCGCGGCGGCCCGCGGGTCCAGTTCCCGATTGGCGAAGCGGACGTAGAGACCGGTGATCACGAAGGTCGAGACGAACTGGCCCAGCCCCAGCAGCAGTCCGATATTGATCTCACCGAACACCGGAGTGGCCATGAAATCGTGCGCGTAGGCGCCGAGCAGCACATAACCGAGGTACCAGAGCAGGAACAGGGCGGCCATGGGAAAAATGAAGCGGCGCAGCCGGTTACGGAGTTCCTGGAACTCCGGGCTCGCCTGCGCGGCGACGAAATCGGGCGGCGGGCCGGCCCGCTCCCCGCTTTTGTCGAGATCGATATCGGTCATGCCGGGTCCCTCATCATGTGACGTGTATTACCTGAGCAGAAGGTAGCGGGCCGAGGGCGATTCGCGACCCCTGTGATGGGAGTCACTCGGTGGAGACGGGGAAGTGTGCGGTGAGCGGTCGCTGGGCCGCGACGAGCGGTCGGGGCCCGGTCGCTGCCGCCGATCAGTCCGGCCGGTGCCCGGGCACGCGGTCGGCGCCCATGCCCAGCCGCTCCGGGGCGTGCATCCGGACGAACGCCCGGCCCACCCCCGGCGGTCGCGGGGTCCAGCGACTGACCAGCACCATGGTCGCGAAGGCCAGCGGCACCGCCACGGCCGCGGGATAGCCGAGCAGCGCCGCGGCCCAGCCGTCCGCCAACTGGCCGGAGACGCCGCCCAGCACGGAGACCAGGGTCGCCGCGCCCGCCACGGTGCCGCCGGTCACCAGACCGGCGGCCGCACCCACTGCGGTGAGGCCGCGCCACCAGATTCCGAGCACCAGCAGCGGGCACAGGGTCGCGGCCGCGAGCGAGAACGCCAGCCCCACCGTGCGGGACAGGTCCAGCGAGACCACCCCCAGCGACAGTGTCAGCGGTACCGCGCCGGCGACCAGCGCCGCGACCCGGAAGTCCCGGATCCGCCCGCGCAGCACATCCGTACTCAGCACGCCGGCGATACTCACCACCAGCCCCGAGGACGTGGACAGGAAAGCGGCCATGGCGCCCGCCGCGACCAGCGCCGCCAGTAACTGCCCGGGCAGCCCCGCCAGCGCCGACGAGGGCAGCAGCAGGACCGCGGCATCGGATGTTCCGGTGATCAGCAGTTGCGGCACATATAGCCGGGCGAAGACACCCAGCAGCACCGGGAACAGGTAAAAGGTGCCGACCAGCGCGATCACGGCGAGCGCGGTGGAGCGGGCGGCCCGGCCGTCGCGGTTGGTGTAGAAGCGCACGAGGACATGCGGCAATCCCATGGTGCCCAGGAATGTGGCGATCATCAGCGAGTACACCTGGTATCGCGGATGCGGTCCGGCGAAACCGCCGCCGGGCAGCAGCCAGTGCGCGCCGTCGGCCGGGGCACCTGCCACCACCGGCACCGCCGCGCCCGGTTCGAGCACCAGCAGGGTGTCCCGGGCCAATTCGTGAATACCCGCCGCCAGCAGAACCGGACCGTCCACCGTGCGGTCGTCCAGGATCCCGTGCACCGAGACCCACTGCGGTGCGGCCAATTGCACGAGTACCGGGGTGGTCACCTCCACCGTGGTCTGCTCGCTCACCGTCGGCGGGGCGGGCGCGCCGAGTTCGCGGTCGCCGCCGGGCCGGTCGGCGGCGGAGAAATGCACCAGCAGGACCAGCGCGGGCAGCGCCACCGCGGTCAGTTTCAGCCAGTACTGAAAGGCCTGGACCAGGGTTATCGACCGCATCCCCCCGGAGACGACATTGGCCACCACGATCACCGCCACCGCGACCGCCCCCACCCAGCCCGGTACACCCAGCAGAATGCGCAGCGTCAACCCGGCGCCCTGGAACTGCGGGATCACGTACACCGCGCACACCAGCACCACCACCACGGCGGCGAGGCGGCGCAACCGCGGCGAACCCCACCGGAACTCGGCGAAATCGGGCACGGTGTAGGCCCCGGACCGCCGCAGCGGCGCCGCCACGAAGAGCAGCAGCGCCAGGTACCCGGCGGTGAAACCCACCGGGTACCACAGGGCATCGGCGCCGTATTTGGCGATCAGCCCGGCGACCCCCAGGAACGACGCGGCGGACAGATACTCACCGGAGACGGCGGCGGCGTTCCAGCGTGGGCCGACACTGCGGGAGGCCACCAGGAAATCCGAGGTCGTGCGAGCCCAGCGCACCCCGTACACACCGAGGACGACCGTCGCCAGCGCCGCCGCGAGCAGTGCCGCCACCGTGAGGCCGGACGCGGTCACCATTCCGGCCTGCCCATCGACCGGATCCGGGCCCCCGGCGCGGGCCGCTCAATCACCGGTGAGCTCGAGGAAATCATTCTCGTTGCGCTCGGCCAGCCGCAGGTACACCCGCCCGGTGAGCCACAGCAGCGGGTAGGCGGCTCCGCCCAGCACCAGCCACGGCAGCCGGATACCCAACACCACGGTCTCGGCGATCGCGGTCACGCCGAACAGCAGCGGGAGCGCGGCGAGGAGTAGGGCGATCACCAGACCACAGCTCAGGGCCAGCCCCAGTTGCGCCCGGATGAGCCCGCCGATCAGCGCCTCGCCGATCTCGGTCTGTTCGGCGACCTCCACCCGGGTCCGGACGCGGCGCGCGCCCCGGCGTTCGGCGAGCACCACCCGCCGGCGGGGCGGCCGCGGGGCGGGGCCGATCATCGCCGGTCCGGCGACGGATGCGGTCCGTGCACCAGCCGCTGTTTGAGTTCGCGTACCTGGCGACGGCTCACCGGAAGCTCCACCCGCTGCGCCCCGCGCAGACATACCAGCGTGCCCGAGCCCACCGTCCGCAGCCCGGTCACCCGCCCGAGCGCCACCAGATACGAGCGATGCACCCGCAGGAAATCCTCGCGCCAGCGGTCCTGCAACGCCGAGAGCGGGATGCGCACCAGATGAGAACCGGTGTCGGTGTGCAGCCGGGCGTAGTCGCCCTCGGCTTCCACCCAGTTCACCTGTGATCGGTGCACCAGTGTGGTGACCCCGCCCAGCTCGACCGGAATGACTTCGTGGCCCCCGAACGCACTCGGACCCGGCTCCGGATCGGTGCGGGTCCGGCGGTCGGCGATCCGCCGCACCGCGGCCCCCAGCCGCTGCCGGCGCACCGGTTTGAGCAGGTAGTCCACCGCGCCCAGATCGAACGCGGCCACCGCGTGATCCTCGTGCGCGGTGACGAAGACGATCGCCGGCGGATGCACGAATTCGGCGAGCACCCCGGCCAGTTCCATACCGTCCAGGCCCGGCATATTGATATCCAGGAAGACCGCGTCGACCGCGTGCGCCCGCAGAATCCGCAACGCGCCGGTCGCGTCGGCGGCGCCGTGCAGGTCGGTCACCGCGGGTTCGGCGCGCAGCAGATAGAGCAGCTCGTCCAGCGCCGGCTGCTCGTCGTCCACGGCCAGCACCCGCATCCGCCAGACCCTTCCTGCTCCTTCGACTCGCCCATCGTAGTCACCGGGGTCCGGCCGCGGGTCCGGTACGGGGGTTCGGAGCGGGTCAGGATCCGAGCTGGTCCATCCGCCGTTGCATCTCCTCGGGCTCGATATCCTCCACATGGGTGGCGACGGTCCACTGATGCCCCCACGGGTCCACGAACGAACCGGTCCGGTCACCGTAGAACTGGGTCTGCGGGGCGCTGATCTCGGTGGCGCCGGCGGCGAGCGCCGCGGCGTGGGCCGCATCCATATCCGGTACGTAGACATAGAGGTTGACCGGGGTGCCGCCGATCGAGTGCGGGTCCCGGAACGCCATATCCGGGGCCGGGTCGCCGAGCATCAGCACCGAATTACCGATCAGCAGCTCACAGTGCATCACGGTGTCGCCGGGACCCGGGATCCGCATCCGTTCGGTGGCCCCCAGCACCCGTTTGTAGAACTCCACCGCGTCCGCGGCCCCGGCGATCGCCAGGCCGGGGGAAATAGTGGGATAACCTTCGGGAACAGGGGGGACATCGGACATCACGGGACCTCCGGTCTCGGAGAGTTGTGTCGGACACCTGTGAGCCTATGCCCGGTTCCCGCCGATGGCCGTGGACGAACCCGGCCGCCGGATCAGCCGCCCCAGCTGACCTTCGTCTCGATGACTTGACGCAGCACCGTCGAGGTGCGCGGGTCACGGTAGAACTGGTGGCCGCCGATCGAGATCGACCCGGCCACCGGCAGCGGCAGGCCGAGATCCACGGTGATATCTCCGCTGCCCTGCATCGCGTAGTCCTCGATATCGAGGATGCCGGCCTCGTTCGGCAGATCCCAGATACTCGATTTCGGCGTCTGGGTGACGTCGAGCCGGATGGACAACCGTCCACCGTCGCGGGCGACCAGGGTGGCCGTGGTGATCTGGTCGAGGTCGACGCCGCCGCCCACGGTTTGCTGCACCCGCCATACCGCGCCCACCCCGACCGGTTCGTCGGGGAAGGTGATGGATCGGTAGACCGCCTGGTAGAAAGCTTGTTCCAGGGCAGCTCGCGCCGAATTGGAGGTGTCGGGGGCGGGCGCAAGACGCAACGCGGTGATTCCGCCGAGTTCGCTCATCTCGAACCCGGCGTGCGTTCCGTCGGCGGCGGTCAGCGCCTCCGACAACGCCGGATCGGAAGTCGTCACCGAACCGAGGGCGAGCTCCACCCCGTCGGCGTCGGTGGTGGCGGTCATCGGGATGGTCAGCGCCGGACTGGAGAAATCGCGGACCTGCTGGGAATCGATCTGCTGCTGGATACGGTGATCGGTGCGCAACGTCACCGCCTGGATCGTGCCGTCGTAGTAGGACGGCCGCAACATCGAACGGGGCTCCTCGCCGGGGTCCACCGTGGTGACCACGGCCGCCGCGATCGGCACGGTGACCTCGCCTATTCCGAGCGGTTCGGTGCCGTCTGCCTCCGCCCCGGAGTCGCCGCCGTCGCCGCAGCCGGAACCGAAAGCGGTGAGACCCACCGCGAGAACCACCATCAGCACTCTGGACCTTGCCAGGCGGGGCGTGGGAAACGAACACAACACCGTCACGCCCGACAGCCTACGAGGCGTACCTGAGCGTGGGCTGGGACATCGCGCCGACTCCCGGAAGCCCCGCCCGGCACCGGCGCTCGCGCCGCGACACACCGGGGCGGCGGCCCGTCGCCGGTGCGCGCGGGTGCCCACAGTGCTGGGCCGTCCCTCCTCGAGAGATGATGGTCGGCGTGAGTGAGGACCGGCCTACGCCAGAGCAGGACCCCGACGACCGCCCCGGCGGGACCGGCGCGCAACCGCGGCAGCGGCTGCGGCTACTGCTGGCGGTCGCCGGGACGCTGTTCGCGCTCGACCTGGTCACCAAGATCATCGTGGTCGCGCGGATACGTCCCGGCGAACCGGTGTCGATCATCGGTGACTTCGTGGAACTGGTGCTGGTGCGCAATCCGGGCGCCGCGTTCTCCATGGCCACCGGCATGACCTGGTTGCTGACGCTGATCGCGACCGCGGTGGTGATCGGGGTGCTGCGCATCGGCCGCACCCTGCGCTCGACCCTGTGGGCGATCGGCCTCGGCGGGGTCCTCGGCGGCGCGCTCGGCAACCTGATGGACCGGCTGTTCCGCGCGCCGGGCCCGCTACAGGGTCATGTGGTGGATTTCGTCTCGGTCGGCTGGTGGCCGGTGTTCAATGTGGCCGATTCCTCGATCGTGTGCGGGGCGATCCTGTTGGTGACGCTCACCGTCTTTGGTTTCGAACCCGACGGCACCCGCTACAAGGACAAGGCCACGTCCACCACGGATTCCGCCCCGGCCCCGGCCGACGAGCCCGGCCCCGGCCGGGACCGCTCCGCCGGTGACGCCACACCCGAGGACTCCGCGGCCGGCGCCGCTCCGGAGTCCACCGCCGGCAAGGGGCCCGGAACGTCCGCCACCGCCGACGGCAAGGAGACCGCCGCATGAGAGAGACCAGGACGATGCCCGTCCCCGACGGACTCGACGGGATGCGGGTGGACGCCGGCCTCGCGCGGCTGCTCGGACTGTCCCGGACCGCGGTCGCGGCCCTGGCCGAAGAAGGGGCGGTGCAGCTCGACGGAGTGGCCGCCGGCAAATCCGACCGGCTCACCGCGGGCGCCTGGCTCGAAGTGGTGTTTCCCGAACCGCGCCGGGAACTGAGTATCGACGCCGAACCGGTGGAGGGTATGAAGATCCTCTACGCCGACGACGATATCGTCGCCGTCGACAAGCCGGTCGGCGTCGCCGCGCACACCGGAGTCGGATGGAGCGGGCCCACCGTGGTCGGTGGGCTGGCCGCGGCCGGATACCGGATCTCCACCTCGGGTGCGCACGAACGGCAGGGCATCGTGCATCGCCTCGATGTCGGCACCTCCGGGGTGATGGTGGTGGCCCAGTCCGAACACGCCTACACCGTGCTCAAACGCGCGTTCAAACAGCGCACCGTGGACAAGCGCTACCACGCCCTGGTCCAGGGCCATCCCGACCCCAGCAGCGGCACCATCGACGCTCCCATCGGCCGCGCCCGCGGTAACGACTGGAAATTCGCGGTCACCTCCGACGGCCGGCCCAGCGTCACCCACTACGACACCGTGGAAGCGTTCCAGGCGGCGAGCCTGCTCGATATTCATCTGGAAACCGGCCGCACACATCAGATCCGGGTGCACTTCTCCGCGATCCGGCACCCCTGCTGCGGTGATCTCACCTACGGCGCCGATCCCCGGCTCGCCGAACGGCTCGGACTGAAACGCCAATGGCTGCACGCCCGATCGCTGGGCTTCCAGCACCCCGCCGGCGGCCGCTACCTGGAGATCACCAGCGAATACCCCGACGACCTCACCCACGCGCTGCGCGTGCTACGCGACGCCTGACCGCCGATGACCGAGGTACCCGCCGCCCCGCCGCACCGGCCCCGCAATATCCGCCGGGGGCTCGGTTACGGCGCGGCCGCGGCCGCCTGCGGTGTCTTCGTCCTCGCACTCGGCTACCTGATCCCCCCCGCCGAGGAGATCGTCTCCACCGACCGCCTCGGACCCGACCAGGGTGAATCCATCGCCGAATACCTCGACCGGGCCCGGGAATCGCTCACCGGGACAGACAGTGCGGATCGGTGGGCGCTGGTGTCGTTCACCGAGTACCGGCCCGCTACGGAGTTACGCGGCCGGGTCGGGGATCTGCGCATCGGCCAGGCGCTGTACCGAGTTCCGCTCCCACGGGTCGCGACTCCTCTGGTCGCGGTCCAGACCCCCGCCGGTGACGTCGCACTGCGGCGCTCCGGCACGGACGCCGCCTGGCAGCTGGCCGATCAACGCCGCTACGTCGGCGACGACCGCACCGCCCGCACCCTGGACGTGGTCGTCGCGCGCCTGCGCGCGGACTGCGCATGCTCCCCCGGCGTCATCGTCCGGGCCCCGCTGCCCCGGCTCCGCGAGCTCACCGGGCAGCCCGGAATCCGCGCGGTGCACGCGCTACCGGCCGACGCCGTCGCCGGACGGTTCGCCGTCGGCCCTCTGCTCCCCGACAGCCCCGACCCCGTGGGCCCGCCACCGGACGACGGGCCCGTCCCACCGGCCTGATCAGAAATCCAGTGTCACCACACCGTCGAGGTAGCGGTGGCAACGACCGGTCAGCAACACCCGGTCCTCGACCAACTCGACGCCGAGCGAGCCACCCCGCCGGGACAGCTGACGCGCCGTCAACCTGCTGCGCCCGAGCTCGGCACTCCACAGCGGCGCCAGCTGGGCATGCGCCGAACCGGTCACCGGATCCTCCGGCACACCCACCCCCGGCGCGAAGAACCGCGAGACGAAATCCACCTCGTCGCCCCGGGCGGTGACCACCACACCCCGTTGCACCTTCGGAAAGGCACTCAGGGCCGGAGCCAGCTCCCGGACCTGTCGCTCGCTGTCCAGCACCACGACCACATCCGCGCCCGAGTACACCCGTACCGGCTCCACCCCCAGCGCCGCCACCAGTGCCGCATCCGGTTCGGCCGGAACGGAGGCCACCGCGGGCAGATCCAGCACGTATTCGTCGTCATCGGTGCGATCCACCCGCAACCAGCCACTATGGGTGAAGAAACCGACCCGGTCCTCGCCCGGCTGGATATCGCAGAGAATATGCGCCGCCGCCGCCAAAGTGGCGTGCCCGCACATCACCACCTCGGTCATCGGCGTGAACCAGCGCAGATGGTAGGCGGGCCAACTCCCCGGCGGCACCCCGGCCTCCGGGGGTAACCGGGAGGTATAGAAGGCCGTCTCGGCGAGATTGTTCTCCTCGGCCAACTGTTGCAGCACGGTATCGGGCAACCATGTGGGCAACGGCATCACCGCTGCCGGGTTCCCGGAGAACGGTGCGTCGGTGAACGCGTCGATCTGGTGCAGCAGAACCTCCATGCCACGAAGGTACTGTGTTTTTCGACACCGGGATCCTTCACCCGCTATCGGCCGGCGGGCCTCAGTTCAGGACTCGCCCGGCGCGGCAGGGATCAGCTTGTGCGATTCGCCCCGCACACTCGCGCCCACCCACCAGGCGACCTCCACCAGCACGATGCCCACCACGCCACAGACGAACGCGGCGGTGGTCAGGCGCAGGTTGGACGGGTCCAGCGCGAAGAATTCCCGGGTGAAGGGGACGGTGAAGAGCACCAGGTAGGCCGTCACCGAGACCCCGATCAGCACGACCTTCCACCAGGTGTAGGGGCGGGCGACGATCGCCAGCACCCACACCGCGATCATGATCAGGGTGATGAGCGCGGTGGTGCCGGCCTGCATCTTCTGCTGCTCGCCGGCCTCGGGGCCGGCGTAGGCGATGAGGTAGGCGACGAAGGTCGCGGTACCGATGACCGCGCCCGAGGGGATCGCCAGCCGCATCACCCGGCCGACGAATCCGGTGCGGGCCCGTTCGTTGTTCGGGGCCAGCGAGAGGATGAAGGCGGGGATACCGATGGTGAACCAGGCCGCGATCGTCACGTGCCGGGGCAGGAACGGGTAGCCGATGGGTTCGTAGCCGAAGATCTGCGAGCCCACGCCGGCGACGCCGATCAGAAAGGCCAGCAGCACCGAGTAGACGGTTTTGGTCAGGAACAGGTTGGAGACCCGTTCGATATTGCCGATGACCCGGCGGCCCTCGCCCACCACGTACGGCAGGGTGGCGAATTTATTGTCCAGCAGCACGATCTGTGCGACCGCCCGGGTGGCCGGGCTGCCCGCGCCCATGGCCACACCGATATCGGCGTCCTTGAGTGCCAGCACGTCGTTGACCCCGTCGCCGGTCATGGCCACGGTGTGCCCGCGGGACTGCAGCGCGCCGACCATGGCCCGCTTCTGGTCGGGGCGGACCCGCCCGAAGGTGGTCCGCTCCTCGAGTACTCCGGCGAGTTCGGCGCGGTCCTCGGGCAGGGTCCGCGCGTCGACGGCGTGGTCGCCGCCGGGCAGGTCCAGGGCAGAGGCGACCGCGCCCACCGAGACGGCGTTGTCCCCGGAGATCACCTTGATCGACACGTCCTGGCTCGCGAAGTAGTCCAGGGTGTCGCGGGCGTCGGGCCGTACCTTCTGTTCGAGGACCACCAGGGCGACCGGGGTGATGGTGCCGGGGGCGCCCGTCGCGTCCATCGCGCGGTCGCCGCGGGCGAGCAACAGCACGCGCAGACCGGTGGCGCCGAGTTCCTCGGCGGCGCGGGCATCGGCCGATCCGGCGTCGAGCAGCACATCGGGTGCGCCCAGCAACCAGTCCCCGTGCTCTCCGTAGGAGAAACCGCTCCACTTCTTGGCCGAGGAGAACGGCGCCACGGCCGTGTACTCCCAACCAGGTGTCCCCGGGAGTGCTTCGGCGATGGCCTGGACGCTGGCATTGGGCCGGGGATCGTCGGCGGCCATGGCGGCCAGCGCCTGCCGGGCCCGGTCCTCGGCGTCCGGACCGGTGTCGATCATCCGGAGTTCGGCCAGGCGCATACCGTTCTCGGTGAGAGTGCCGGTCTTGTCCGCGCACACCACATCCACCCGGGCCAGTCCCTCGATGGCGGGCAGCTCCTGGACCAGGCATTTGCGCTGCCCCAGCCGCACCACACCGACCGCGAACGCGATCGAGGTCATCAGCACCAGACCCTCGGGCACCATCGGCACCAGCGCGGCCACCATTCCGGTGACGGCCGGCCGCCAGGACTCTCCGCTGGACACCAGCTGGTTGTAGATGCTCAGGGCACCGGCGGGGATGAGTAGATAGGTGATGACCTTGAGGATGGTGTCGATACCGTTGCGCAATTCGGAATTCACCAGGGTGAACTTGCTGGCCTCGTCGGCCAGTTTCGCGGCGTAGGCGTCCTTGCCGACCTTGGTCGCCCGGTAGACGCCCGAGCCGGACACCACATAGCTGCCCGAGAGCACCTGCGCGCCGGATTCCTTGGCGACATCGTCGGATTCGCCGGTGAGCAGCGATTCGTCGATCTCGAGCAGTTCGGCTTCGACCACCTCGCCGTCGACCACGATCTGGTCACCCGGTCCGAGTTCGATGAGATCGTCGAGGACCACCTCACTGGGCGCGACCTGTTCGGACTTACCGTTCCGGCGCACAGTCGGTTTCGCCTGACCGACGATCGCCAACCGGTCCAGGGTGCGTTTGGCCCGGATCTCCTGCACGATGCCGACCGCGCTGTTGGCCACGATCAGCAGCCCGAACATTCCGTCGATCACCGATCCGGTGGCCATCACCAGGACGAACAGCACACCCAGGATGGCATTGATCCGGGTGAACACATTCGCCCGGACGATATCGCGCACCGAACGGCCGGCCCGGTCCGGTACATCGTTGGTGAGCCCGTCGCGCCGGCGCTGCGCCACCTCCGCGGCGGTGAGACCGAGCATCCCGACGGACTGCACAGTTGTCGACATGGGTGTCAGCGTAACCAGCGCCGCGGCGCGCGGCTCACCAGGCGACGTTGATCGGGCCGGGCGTCCAGGTCCCCGAGTGGTCCTCCTGCGTCGTGCGCGGATGGGCCGGAACCGCACCGGGATCGATGGGGAGGAACTGCTGCAGCTGTCCCCAATCGCGATCCCAGTCCTGGTCGAGATAGGTCGGCAGGGTGCGGGCGTGCAGCAGCAGACCGGTCCAGCCCAGCGGGCCACCACCGTCGTGGTTCTGCCACAGGTTGGTGTCGTTCGCGCCGATCCGGTCCGGCAGGATGCGGTATTTCGGCACCTCGGCGATGCCGATGCGGTGGTCGAAGGGCCGCTGGCACGGGAACTGCAGGCCCACCGCCCAATCCAGCAGCACCGGATCGTCGGATCCGACCACCGTGTTCAGGTCCTGGGTCTGCGGCATCCGCGGCGGGGTGAAGGCCAGCCACTGGCGCGGATCGCGATCGCGGTCGGCGGCCACGATGCGCACGGTGTCGGCATCGGCGTAGGGCGCCAACGGGACCCGCAGGTTGCGCCACGACGGCGCCGGGCCGATATCGATCGGATTCACCCGGCGCAGCGGCACCGGGTCCGCGGCCGAACCGCCCGGCGCGGTGGTGGAGCCGAATTCCAGTTCCAGTGACTGTCCGTGGGTCACCACACCGTCGGTGTCCTGCGACCAGATTCGGCCCGCGGCGCCGAGGGCGAGGATATCCGCGCGGTCGGCGGCCGGTGGCAGCCGATACCAGCCGGAGGTCAGTTGGGCCGGGCCGTCGGCGTGATCGCTGCCCAGGACCGGAGTCCCCGGATCCAGGCCGAACGGCAATGCGGGACTGTCGGTTTCGGTCGCGACACCGGTGCCCGCGGTTGCCGCGCCCACCGAATCGGCGATGGCGGCGTCGGCGCCTTCCTCGGCATCGGCGCTCAGGTCCGCCGCGACTCCGGTGGGGCTGAAGCCTGTTCCGGTACCGGCCAGGGCCGCGGCGGGATCACCGGCGAGCGGGGTGAGCATGCTGCGGTTGGGGTCGGTCTCCACCAGTACGTGCGGGGCCAGGCCGCAGGTGTTCCCGGCGAGCGCGCTCAGGTTCGAACTCGCCAGCGAGAAGGCCGGGTATTGGGAGACGGCACCCTTCGCGAACGACGCCACCTCGAACAGCACCATGAACGCGGCGGCCACCGTCAGGGCCGGCACCTTGGCGAACCGCCAGCCCCAGCGCGAGATCCGGTGCTGCCCGTCATCGGGTGCCCGCACATGCCACCACGCCGCCAGCGCCAGCAGCGCCACGGCGCCCAGCAGGAAGACCTTGTTGAAGGCGATACCGGCCACCGACGGCTGTTTGTCCCACCACGGGACGCTGTAGGAGGAGACGTACCACCAGCCGTTGGGGCCGGCGAACACGAGAGCCAGCAGGAACGACACCGCGGCGGCGAACAGTGCCCGGTTGCGCGGCGCGCGCATGACCCGCGGCCCGATCGCGACGGCCGTCAATACCGCCACCGCGCCGGCCAGCCCGGCGAAGACACCGAGGTGGTGGGTCCATTTGGTCGGGGTGGTCATCATCAGCGCCATGGCGCCGACGGTGACTCCGAGGATGCGCCGCGACGGCCCCACCGCGGCGGTGGGAATCCGGCCGCCCTTACGCAGCAGGGTGAGCAGGCATACCGCCAGCCCGGCGATCATCACGAAGATCCCGAAGCGGCGGGCCACCGAGCCGTCGACCGTACCCATGAACAGGTACTGATAGCGCAGATATTCGTCGAACCAGAGCACATGCGGACCGGCCAGTTCGTGCACCCGGCGCATTTCCATCATGGCGCTGAACGGCTGGTCGGCGAAGGCCACCACCAGCACGAGGACACCCGCGGCGGCCAGCGGCAGCACGTGCGCGAGCCGGCCGATCCGCGGCGCGCGGGCGGCGAGGATCTTGATCAGCGGCCGCAGTCCGGCGAGCAGGGCGGCCACGCAGATGATGCCGTGCGGGCCGGCGGTGCAGCTGAAGGCGGCGATCAGCAGCGCGACCGCGAACGGCAGCAGCCGCCGGGTAGCGATACCGCGCTCGACCGAGCACCAGGTGAGCAGCACCCCGAGCGCGACGATGGGCTCGGGTCGCAGCCCGTTGTTGTAGGGCAGCCAGACGGCCAGGAACACCAGCGCGCCGGTCCACGGGACGAACGTGTTGCGATGCAGCGCGGCCCCGAACCGGGGCACCACCTCGCGACTGATCACCAGCCAGGCCAGGATGCCCGCCAGCAGACCGGGCAGCCGCACCCAGGGGCTGGCGGTGGTGAGATCGGCCATCAGGCCGATGAGGTCGTAATACGGGGTGCCGACCGGGTTCTCCGGGACCCCGAACCAGCGGAAGTAGTTCGCCATATAACCGGCAGCCTGCGAGGTGCGGCCCATGCCGAACTGGTAGCCGTCGTCGGAGGTGGTGGCGCCGATGAAATGCCACAGCACCAGCGTGCCCAGCACCACCACATCGACCGGACGGAAGGTCCACCAGCGGGCCGGCAGGAACCGGCGGGCGCGGCGTCCGTCGAGGCTGT
This sequence comes from Nocardia sp. NPDC050799, assembly GCF_040654015.1. NCBI lineage: Bacteria > Bacillati > Actinomycetota > Actinomycetes > Mycobacteriales > Nocardiaceae > Nocardia > Nocardia sp. NPDC050799. The sequence continues at coordinate 214,544 of NZ_JBFAHF010000002.1, read as the reverse complement.
CCAGCCGGTGCAGCGCGAACAGTGAGATCAGTGTCGCGGCGACCGCCACCCAGATCGCGATCTGTTTCAGCGGAGTCGGGCTGGAGGTGAACCGGCTGTCGACCTCGGCGGTGACCCGGGTGCCCGCGGGATCGGTCAGATCGCTGAACACACCGACCAGTTGGGGGCGGAAATCACCGCTCAGCACCACCGGCTCCGATCCGGTGAGCGAGGCGACGGATTCGGTCATCCCGGCGCGCACGTCGAGTTCGCAGTTCGGGGGCAGTTCCGCGACCGGAACGCTGAACAGCGATTGGTTGCGCAGGACGACGTCGAGCTGCGCCCCGGCCTCCGGTGTCGCGGGCCGGACCCGGGCCAGGAAACCGTAGCGTTCCAGATCGGGTGCGCCGTAGGGCGCGGTGGCGGTCAGCACCCCGCCGCCGGCCCCGAGTTGCTGGATCGCCGCACACGGCACAGTGGCCGTGTAGTCCAACGGCGCGTACGCGACCAGCGGGGCCTCGATCGAGGCGGCGGAATCGTCCTGCGGCCAGGACAGTGTTGCGGCGTCGACCCGGACCGGCAGCAGGGGTACCGCTATCGCCAGCACTGCTCCGATGAGCGCCGACACCAGCGCGACCGGCCGCGCCCAGCCACCCCGCGATCGGGATCGGGGACCGTCGGAGAGATCTGTCGGCTCGGGCGCCGCCACCACCATCGTGTCAGCCACGGGGCGCAATCCTAGCGGGGGTCGCGCACACCGCTGCGGCTGCGCTCACCGATCCTCTCGAAGTCCTAGAACGAGACCAGCCGGTCCGCTACAGCGGACCGGCTGGTTTGCACGCTGCGGAATCAGGCCGCGCAGGCCGCGGACTGCACCTGGGCCTGAGCGAGCATATTGCAGGTCCAGGTCTTCTCGACCTTCCACACACCGTCCTCGGCGACAAACGGGACATCGACCACGTTCTGGGTGTCGCCCAGCTTGAAGTTGGCCTTGGCGTTGATGGTGTCGGCGAAATCGTTGACCTCGGTGACCTCGATGGTGGCGCCCGAATCCGTATAGAACTGGGCCAATTTGCCCGGCAGTTCCGGATCCGCCTCGGCGCCCTGCATCATGTCCAGCTTCTCCTCGTTGGGCACGGCCGGGTCGAGGGCGCGCTGGAGTTGAGCGTTCAGGTCGGCCACGGTGGGCACCGGCGGCAGATCGGACGCCTCTTCCGAGGCGGCCACCGACGCGGACGTGGTGCTCGCGGCCTTGCTGTCCGAGTCGGAATCATCGCTACCACACGCCGTCAGGGTCAGCGCGGCCACGGCGGCCACGCCGGCGATCGCGATACGTCCGGTCTTGCGAAGCTTCAACTGCTCGTCCTTTGCGTTCGAGGGTTCGGTGTCATGCACTACGGCAGAGCCACCGGAACCGGCGACGCTGCCCGGACCAACCTACCCGGCGGGCCCTCAGGACAAGCTGGCGAGCGGATCCGCTGAGCACAACTCCGTATTGTCGGCAGCGAAAGTACGCGCGATCCCCGGTCCTGTCGAGCGGGTCTCGAACCGGACGGTCACTCGTCCGTGGCCCGCCCCCTGCACCCAGCCGAACCCGAATTCGGGATGCCGCACATCCGAACCCGGTCGCCAGGGCATACTACTACCAGCGGAAACGCCGGAATCCCGCGAGCCGGGAGAGTTTTCGGCGACCCCGCCGGGCGGCGGGACCGAACCGGCCGTCGTGTCCACGGAACGCGCCGGTCCCGCCGGATGTCTTACCGAATCCTCAGAGCTCTCTTCGACCGTCGTCAGAGAATCGGGGGCACCACCCGGCTCCCCCGCGACCCCGCCGGACGATTCGGCGGGCTCGCCACCCTGTCGGTCCAGTTCCGGGAACAGCGATTCCTGCCGGATGCTGGACAGCCCGGCGTAGCCGACACCGACCAACCGGATCGGACCCAGCTCCCGCGGGTCGATCGCGGCCCGCTGCGCGGCGGCGGTCAGTGTGGGCAGATCCTCGGTCGCGTAGGGCAGGGTGGTGGAACGCGTGGTGATACTCATATCGGCGCGCCGGAGCTTCAGTACCACGGTCCGGGCGGCGCGGCCGTCGCGGCCGAGCCGGCGGTGCGCGGCGGCGGCCATCTCGGTGATCGCCGGGCGCAACCGCTCCAGGGTGACGATGTCGTGTTCGTAGGTGGTCTCGGCGCTGATCTGTTTGGCCTCGGCGCGTTCGGTAACCGGACGGTCGTCGATACCGCGAGCGAGACGGTGCAGCGCCGCGCCGATACTGCCGCCCAGGATCGATACCGCCTCGGCCTCCGGTAGCGCGGCGAAGGCGCCCACGGTTTCGATCCCGAGAGTGCGCAGCCGGCCCTCGGCCACCGGGCCGATGCCCCAGAGTTTGCGCACCGGCAGCGCGGCCAGCAGTGCCTGCTGCTCATCCGGCGCGATCACCCGGATGCCATCGGGTTTGGCCATGCCGGAGGCGATCTTGGCCAGCTGTTTCCCGCTGCCGGCACCCACCGAGGCGACCAGGCCCGTACGCTCCCGCACCGCTGCCCGCAGTCCGGCGCAGAACGCCTCCACCGCCGCCGCGCTCGCCCCGGCCAGTTCGGCGGGCTCGGCGAACGCCTCGTCGAACGACAGGGTTTCCAGTACCGGGACCCGGGCACGCAAGGTATCGAAGACCCGGCCGCTCAGCACGCTGTACAGCGCACCCCGCGGGGGGACCACCACCGCCGACACCCCGACCAGCCGCCGCGCCTGCTGCATCGGCATGGCCGAACGCGCCCCGAACACCCGCGCTTCGTAACTCGCCCCGGCCACCACCCCGCGCGCACCGGTCCCGCCGACCAGAACCGGGCGGCCACGCAGGGTGGGGCGGGTGAGTTGTTCACAGGAGGCGAAGAAGGCATCCATATCGATATGGAGCACCCAGCGCCGGGAAGTCTCGCCGATCGGCGGCAGGACCGGTCCGGCGCCGGCCTCGGGATGCCGGCCGCTCACCACGGAGCGGCTCGCGGCGCACCGGCCGGCCACCACGGCGGCACCCGGCGGCGGCCGCCTCCGCCGCGGCCGCTGTCCCTGACCGTGGAGTCCATGAGCGCAGAATGTACGCGGCCGTACCGACAGGAGACAGGATGCGGACCGGTTGCCGGGAGTTCTCTCCGCCCGCAGACCTGTCCCGGGACCTTGCCGCCGGGCGGCCCGCCCGCCACGATCCACCCGGCCACCCGGCGTTTCCGGGATCGCGGGACCGGACCGGGATACCGCGCCCCGGCTGACGGATATGTGATGATCGGACGATGAAGATCCGTAAGGCCGTCATTCCCGCTGCCGGTATCGGTTCCCGCCTGCTGCCGCTGACCAAGGCGATCCCCAAGGAGATGCTGCCGGTCGGCGACAAGCCGGTGATCGAGCACACGGTACGTGAGCTGGTGGCCTCCGGGATCACCGATATCACCATTGTGGTCAGCAGCGGAAAATCACTGATCCAGGACCATTTCCGGCCCAATCCCGCACTGGTGGCCCAGCTGCGTGCCGACGGCAAGACCGCCTACGCGGACGCGGTGGAAGAGGTCGGCGAACTGTCCCGGCTGGGTCACATCACCTATCTCGATCAGCACGGCCCCTACGGGAACGGGACCCCGGTACTCAACGCGGCCCGGACCGCCGCCGACGAACCGATGCTGGTGCTGTGGCCCGACGATGTCTTCGTCGCCGAGGAACCACGGGCGCAGCAGCTGATCCGCGCCTACGAATCGACGGGCTGCCCGGTACTGGCACTGATGCCGATGAATCCGAACGAATCGCAGCGCTACGGCGTCCCGGTGGTCCGGGAGGACCTGGACGACGGCCTGCTGCGCATATCGGGCCTGGTGGAGAAACCCAAACCCGAGGATGCCCCCTCGGCCTTCGCCGCGATCGGCGGCTATGTGGTGACGCCGGGGATCATCGACGAACTGCGGGCGCAGACGGAGGACTGGTACACCCACCGCACCGGCGAGGTCTACCTGACCGATTCCATCAATGCCTATGCCGCCAACCATGCGGTCTACGGGCAGGTCATCCAGGGCCGCTGGTACGACACAGGAAACCCCGGCGACTATCTCATCGCGCAGTTCGCCTCGGCGCTGGCCCACCCCGACTATGGGCCACTGCTGCGCCGGCAGGTCGACTGACCACGGTTCGGCGGCGACGCTGCCGCCGCAGCCTCAGAAACGGCGGATGCTGTAGATGTAGAACTGGTCGAGCGGGCTGAGCCCGACCGGTACGCCGGCGCCGTAGGCATTGAGCACCTGGCCGAACCCGGCGTAGATCCCGACATGGGAGGCGTCGGAGTTGATGATGATCACATCACCCGGCGAGAGCGCGTACCGCGGCACCGAGACACCCACTTCGGCCTGCTCCCAGGTGGTGCGCGGCAGCATGACACCCACCTGACGGAAAGCCCACTGGACGAGACCGGAGCAGTCCCAGGTATCCGGGCCGGTGGCGCCCCATTCGTACATCTTCCCGGTCTGCGAGGTCGCGGCGGCCAGCGCGCCGAGCCCGTTGCTGCTGGAGACCGGTAACGCGGCCGATCCACTGGCGCTGAGCGATCCGGATCCGGAGGCCGATCCACTGGCCCCGCTTCCGGTCTGCGCCCACCCGGGGGCGGCGGCGACAGCGCCGACGGCCGTCGCGAAAAGCATGCCGGCGATACCCCGGCGCAGTGCAATTCCGATCACTTGCCCACCCTTCTGCCCGTCGGTGCCCGGGACACCGTGCGGCGTCCCGGTGTTCTCGCGGCATCCGCCACGGAGGGTGGGGATACCGCCAACCACAGGGGTCGCGCCGGGTGAATCGGCTTCGGCGCAACTTCACTCAGGTAGAACCGAACGAAATGATCACCGTTCCCGGTGGTCCGGAGGACCGGACTCAGCGGTATCGAGGATGATTTTGCCCGGCCCGCAGAAGGGCGACAAGCTTCTAGCAAACATCTAGCATGTGATGAACATCACAAAAATGTTTATTGCGTTTGAGTGGCCACATCGTTCAGCGTCTTGAGAACCACATCCTTGGTGGCCGTCGGCGACTCCACGTAGACCCCCACCTGCCAGACCGGCTCACCACCCGGTTCCACCGCGAAGAAGCGGCTGAAATCCACCGTGAACTTGCCTTCGTCATTGGCCGCGGTCTCCACATAGGAGGTCCGGTCGTCGAACTTCCGCGCCGTGTCCGGCGCATCGAACCAGTCGGCGTTGAACTGGGCCTGAGTGGCGGCGTCACAGGTCGCTGGACATTTGCGGAGAATGAGGTTGACCCGCTGTCCGGCAGCGGAATTGCTCTCGTCCACACAACCCCACGCCTGGGCATCCGGGATCTTGTCGACCGACCCCTTCAGACATCCCCAGGAGCCGGGCGTTCGAAAAGCGAAGGGCCAGTCCTTGAATGCCATCGTGTAGGTGCTCTCACCGTCCTGCCAGGTCGGGCCGAGTACGGCGACCGGCGCCAGCCCCGCACGCAGCGCCGGCTCACCCGCGGAGGGCAAGGCGCTGGTGGTCGCGGTGGTCGAGGTGGCCGGTGCCGAACTCGACGGCCTCGCGGAATCGCTCACCTGCGCAGGCGTTCCGGCCGCGGTGTTCTCCGCCGAATCCCGCGACTGCAGCGCCACCAGCCCGACGACACCGATCAGGACCAGCACCACCACGGCGACCAGCACCGCGATCAACGGGCCGTTGTTCTTCGACGGCGGCCCGCCGTATCCCCCGCTCCCCGGCGGCGGCACCTCCCACGCGCCCTGCTGCGGAGTGGGATGCGGGCCATAGCCCGCGGTCTGTCCCCACTGCACGCCCGGATCCTGCTGTCCGCCCTGGGCGGGGTACCCCTGCTGCCACTGCCCCGACGGGGAACTCTTCTGTTGTCCCTCGGGGGAATGCTGCCACCACTCGTCGGGATTGTCCGAAGCCATAAGACTTCACCCTAGTGCGCGCCGCCGGCTCGGCCATGGGCACGGATGCCGCGGCCGGGCCTGTTCTCCGGCCACTACCGCGGGGACCCAACCCGGTTCAACGTACGCCTGGCAGCGCGTCGGCCGCCGGAATTTCCGCCGCCCGCGGCCGGGCCGGCGCCACCGCTCGGCCGGCCGGACAGCCGGCTGCCCGAACCGCTGGAACGCGGCCGAGGCCCACGTGTCCGAATCTGCCCGGCTGCGGCGGCATTCCCGACGTCTCGCCGCTGCCGAACGCCCGCTGCCGACCGGACCGATGATCCGGCCGGCAGCAATGACTCAGCCCGCCTTGACGATCCGGGCCCGCATCCCGCCGGTGAGCTCCGCGGCGTCCGGACCGGCCGGCCCGAATTCCAGCTCGACCGCCAGGATCTCCCCCGCGATCAACTCCCGATGCGTGCGCGCCCAATCCTGCCGGTCGGCCGGCACCTCGAGAGCCACGGTGATGCGATCGGAGACGTCGAGGCCGAGCGATTTCCGGGTCTCCTGCAGATCCCGGATGACATCGCGGGCCCAGCCCTCGGCCTCCAATTCCTCGGTGACCACCGAATCCAGCACCACCAGACCCGCATTACCGGGCAGGGCGGCGGTGGATTCCGGTTCGGCCGCCACCAGGCGCTGGGTGTACTCCTCGGGCAGCAGTTCGATCCCGGCCGCACTGACCACCCCGTCCGCGTTCTCCGACCAGTCACCCGCCTTGACCGCCTTGATCACCCGCTGCACATCCTTGCCCAGGCGGGGTCCGGCGGCACGCGCGTTGACCGCCAGCTCGAATCGGCCGTGCGCGGCGACATCGGTGGTCAGATCGACCTTCTTGACGTTCACCTCGTCGGCGATGATATCGGCATAGGGGGCCAGCCGCTCCGCGTCGGAAGCGGCGATCGTCACCTCCGCCAACGGCAGCCGCACCCGCAACTTCTGCGCCTTGCGCAGGCTCAGCACGGTCGAACACACACTCCGCGCCTCGTCCATCGCGGCGACCAGCTCCGGATCGTGCGGGAGGGTATCGGCGGCCGGCCAGTCCGTCAGGTGCACCGAGCGCTCACCGGTCAGACCCCGCCAGATGACCTCGGTGACCAGCGGCAGCAGCGGAGCCGCCAACCGCGTCACCACCTCGAGCACCGTGTGCAGGGTGTCGACCCCGTCGCGGTCCTCGGCCCAGAACCGGGCACGCGACCGGCGCACATACCAGTTCGTCAGCGCGTCGGCGAAGGTACGCAGTTCCTCGCAGGCGCCGGCGATATCGAACTCCTCCAGCGCGGTGGTCATCACATCGCGGGTCTGCGCCAGCTTCGCCAGGATGTAACGATCCAGCGCGTTGGTCGAATCCGTCCGCCACACCCCGGGTTCGGCGGCGTACAACTGCAGGAACGTCCAGGCGTTCCACAGCGGCCGCAGCGCATGGCTCACGCCTTCGCGGATACCGCGCTCGGTGACGATGAGGTTGCCGCCCCGCAGGATCGGCGAACTCATCAGGAACCAGCGCATGGCATCGGAGCCGTCCCGGTCGAACACCTCGTTCACATCCGGGTAGTTGCGCTTGGACTTGCTCATCTTGAGCCCGTCGTCGCCGAGCACGATGCCGTGCGCGACCACATTCCTGAACGCGGGGCTGTCGAACAATGCCGTGGACAGGACGTGCAGGTTGTAGAACCAGCCGCGGGTCTGGCCGTTGTACTCGACGATGAAATCGCCGGGGAAGTGCGAGTCGAACCACTCCTTGTTCTCGAACGGGAAGTGGACCTGCGCGTACGGCATGGACCCCGATTCGAACCAGCAGTCCAGCACCTCCGGCACCCGGCGCATGGTGGACTGCCCGGTCGGGTCGTCCGGGTTGGGCCGGGTCAGCTCGTCGATCGCGGGACGGTGCAGATCCGTGGGCCGCACGCCGAAGTCGCGTTCGAGCTCGTCGAGCGAACCGTAGACATCGATCCGCGGATACGCGGGATCGTCGGACATCCACACCGGGATCGGGCTGCCCCAGTATCGGTTCCGGCTGATGTTCCAGTCGCGCGCGTTCTCGAGCCATTTGCCGAACTGCCCGTCGCGGATGTGCTCGGGCACCCAGCTGATCTGTTTGTTCAGCTCCACCATGCGCTCGCGGAACTGCGTCACCGCCACGAACCAGGAGGGCACGGCCATATAGATCAGCGGCTGTCCGGAACGCCAGCTGTGCGGATAGGAGTGGTCGACGGTCTCCTGCCGCAGCAGTTTCCCGGCGGCCTTGAGGTCTTTGATGATCACCGGATTGGCGTCGAACACCATGAGACCCTCGTACGGCGGCACCATGGAGGTGAACTTGCCGCCCGGATCGAGCGGCTGCACCAGCTCGATACCGTTCGCGGTGCAGACGTCCATATCCTCTTCACCGAAGGCGGGCGCCATGTGCACGATGCCGGTACCGGAATCGGTGGTGACATAGTCGGCCGAGAGCACCCGGTGCGCATTCGGATGCCCGGCGAAGAAGTCGAACGGCGGCGTATAGCGCAGATCGACCAGTGCGGCCCCGTCGTACTCCCCGAGCACCTCGGGCCGCTCACCGAGTTCCCGCGCATAGTGGGTGACCCGCTCTGCCGCGAGGACATAGCGTTTGCCGTCCGCGCCGCGCACCTGTACGTACCGGAGGTCCGGATGTACCGCGACGGCGAGGTTGGACGGCAGCGTCCACGGGGTGGTGGTCCAGATCAGCGCATTGGCGCCATCCAGGTCCCGCAGCGGATGGTCCTCGGGAACCGTGAGCACCATATCCACCGTCACCGCCGGGTCCTGGCGCATCCGGTAGGCGTCGTCGAGCTTGGCCTCCTGGTTCGACAGCGGCGTCTGCTCGTACCAGCTGTAGGGCAGCACCCGGAAGCCCTGGTAGATCAGGCCCTTGTCGTAGAGCGACTTGAACGCCCACATCACCGACTCCATGAAGTCGAGATCGAGTGTCTTGTAGTCGTTGTCGAAGTCGACCCAGCGGGCCTGTCGGGTCACATAATCGCGCCATTCACCGGTATAGCGGAGCACCGACGACTTGCACGCGGCATTGAATTCCGCGAGCCCCATCGAGTCGATCTGTGATTTGTCCGTGATACCGAGCTGCTTTTCCGCTTCGATTTCCGCCGGCAGCCCGTGGGTGTCCCACCCGAAACGTCGCTCGACCCGCTTACCGCGCATGGTCTGGAAACGGGGGATGACATCTTTGACATAACCGGTCAGCAAATGACCGTAATGTGGCAGACCGTTGGCAAACGGCGGTCCGTCGTAGAAGACGAACTCCTCGGCGCCGGCCCGGTTGTCGATACTGGCGCGGAAGGTTCCGTCGGCGGCCCAGGTGTCCAGCACGGCCTGTTCCAGCTCGGGGAAGGACACACCGGATCCGCCGCCGAGATCGACGCGCGGATATGCGCTGCTACTGGATTTCTCGTCCGCCATCGCGGATACACATCTCCTCGTGCCCGGCGCGCCCTGAGGCGCGATATCTCGGCACGGGGACGATCGCGGCGCAACGGGTGCGCCGGAACCGCGGTACCACCCCGCTTGTCCGGCCCCGGCGAACCGGGTGGACCTCTCGTTACGAGCTGTGACGGGCTCACCCGTTCGGTTCTACTGAGCGTGCGCGGCATACAGAGCACCGCGTGGCGCCGTTCTTCCGAAAGCTCCCCGGTGATGGCCGGATCGTCGCCGACTTACAGGTTTGATTCTAACCAGGACGGTCAACCACTTATACAACCGCCCGCGGAGCCGCAGCACCCGCAACCCGGAAGGACGTTTTGGTTCTCGCCCGTTTTTCTCGTCAGCGTTTCGCGTGCTGATCCCGCGGTGGCAGTTCCTCATCGGGCGCGCGCATCGACAGCGCGCTCGCCAGCAACACCACAGCGCCGACAACGCATACGGCGATGCAGCCCCATGCCCAGATCACCGAGCCGGTGGCCAGGGACAGGATCAGCAGGGCCAGGCCGATCGTGGCCAGCGCCAGTGTCAGGACAAGCATGATGACCCCCAGAACAGCAGGCCGGGCGCCCGTTCGCTCCCAGCGGTATCGGGCGTTTACTCGCCTTTGCCGAACGAGGCGGGAGCGAGCTGGTTGGCCCCGGTATCGAAGGAGTCACCCTCGTCGACAGGCACGGCCGAACCACGGTTTTCCAGCTCTTCGAGCTGCGATTCCAGATACGACTTGAGCCGCACCCGATACTCGCGTTCGAAGGTTTTCAGGGTCTGGATCCGGCTCTCCAGCACATTGCGCTGCTGGGTGATGGTTCCCATGATCTCGGTGTGCTTACGCTCGGCGTCGGCCTGCAGCGCGTCGGCCTTCTCCTTGGCCTGGCGCAGCTGGCTGTCCGAGCGGGTCTGGGCGTCGCTGAGCATCGCGTCGGACTTGTGCCGCGCGTCGGCGATCATCTCGTCCGACCGCACCCGCGCGTCGTTGACCATCCGCTCGGAATTGACCCGTGCGTTCGCCAGCAAATTCTCGGCTTCGGACTTGGCATCGCTGGTGAGCCGATCGGCCATCTCCTGCGCCAGACTCAGTACCTTCGCGGCCTGCATATTCGCGTCGGCCGCGGCGTCGGCGGCCGACGGGGCAGCCGGGACCACCGGGATGGGTGCCGACGGTGGTGCCTGGACCGGGGGTTTGATCGGTTCCGGAGGCGGGGCCTGCTGTACCGGTTTGTGCAGGCCCGGGCCGCGACTGGACTTGGCATCGGCCAATTCGGCATCGAGCTCGGCAACCCGCTGGCGAAGGTCGGCGTTCTCCTCGATCAGCCGCGAAAGTTCCTGCTCCACCAAATCCAGGAAGGCATCGACTTCATCCTCGTTGTAGCCGCGTTTGCCGATAGGCGGTTTGCTGAACGCGACGTTGTGCACATCGGCTGGGGTCAGCGGCATGGAAGGATCCCTTCGCGCGTTGGCAGATCTAGCGGCTCTGGCAAGTCTTCACGGCCCATTCTGTCACACCGGCGCTACCGGCTGTCCGAGCCGGCTCACCACCGACATCAGGATGAAGACCAGGAACAACAGAACCATAATCGATAAATCGAGCCGAATTCCGCCCAGGGAGACCGGCGGGATCAGCCGCCGCAGCAGCTTCACGGGGGGATCGGTGATGGTGAAGATTACCTCGAGGATCACGACGACCACCCCGGTGGGACGCCAGTCGCGGGCGAAGCTCCGGATGAACTCGACGATCACCCGGCTGATGAGCAACAGCCAGAAGATGAACAGTACGAAGTACAGCACCGCGAACAAGGCCACGACCTCACTCTGCCGCAAAATCGGCGCGGTGCAAAATGCCCGCGCCGATCTTGTTCGTACCACGTGGCGCCCGGCCGGGCGAGCCGCTCGCTATTTCTGGTTGTAGAACCCGGTTTCCGCGATGCGGCGTCGCTCCTCGGCCGATACGTCCACATCGGCCGGGGAGAGCAGGAACACCTTGGTCGCCACCTTGTCGAACGAGCCGCGCAGCGCGAAGGCCAGCCCGGCGGCGAAGTCGACGAGGCGTTTGGCATCGGCATTGCTGAGGTCGACCAGATCCATGATCACCGGGTTGCCCTCGCGGAACCGCTCACCGATGATCGCGGCTTCGCTGTAATCACGCGGACGCAGCGTGGTGATCTTGGACAAGGGACCTCCGTCCTCGAAGATCGCGGGACGGCGAGCGGCAACCGGTTCGGGGCGGACCCGCTCGGCCAGCCGCCGCTCCTCGGCATCGGGATCGACTGCCAGCGCTCCCCTGGTCGCACCGCGCAGGGAGGCACCGCCGCCCGGACGATACCGGCCGGAGGCGGCGGCGTCGATCCGGGTGGGGCGGCGTGGTCCCTCGTAATCGTCCTCGTAGGCGTCGCCCGGGTAGTCGTCCCGGCGCGGCGCGGGGTAGCTGGGCTGATAGGACGACTTGTAGGGCACGTCACGGTAGTCGGGACCGTCGTAGCGGTCCTCGGGGTACCGGTCGTAGTCCGGACGATCGTCGTAGTCGCGGGGGGCGCGGTCGGCGTAGTCACGCGACCGGCGTCCGCCACGATCCTCGACCCCCCGCGGGGTGCGATCGTCGACGTAGTCGTCCTCGTAATCCTCGAGCGGAACCATGCCGAAGTACGCCTTGAACTTGTGCAGCGTGCTCATGACCGCGCCTCGCTCGCGCTCGGCTCGGTCACGAGCACGCTCGTGGCTGCGCCCACAACTCGCTCGCCGCGCTCACTCACCGACCGCGCCTCGCTTGCGCTCGGCTCCGTCACGAGCACGCTCGTGGCTGCGCCCACAACTCGCTCGCTGCGCTCAGTCGATGACCGCGCCTCGCTGTCGCTCGGCTCCGTCATGACCACGATTGTGGCTGCGTCGAATACTCGCTCGCTGCGCTCGCTCATTCTGGTCGACCTTCCTTCGGCCCCGGTGGCGGCCGGGTGTTGAAGTCTTGCTCAGCCCTCGTCGTGTCCCAGCATATGTGTCGAATGTGACTGATGAGGTTTGTTTGCTACGCCGAGGTTATCGGCCGGGCACCCATGAGAGCGGTACCGACACGCACACACGTGGATCCATGGGCAATAGCTCTTTCAAGATCATCGGACATTCCGGCGGACAACTCCGTCGCCCCTGGATGTCCGGCGCGCAGCCGGGCATGCAATTCGGCCAGGCGGGCGAACTCCGCGTCCGGATCGACGGCCCGCGGCGGAATGGCCATAATCCCAGCCAGACGCAGTTCCGTGGCGTCCGCGATCCGATCGGCCAGCGCCGGCAGCGCGGCCGGATCCACCCCGCCCCGCGCCGGGTCGGCGTCCAGGCTCACCTGAATCAGCACCTCCAGCGGAGTGTTCCGCTCCCCGGCATCCAGGGCGGCCGCGGTGGCCGTGGCGAGCGCGGTCGCCAGGCGTTCGCTGTCCACCGAATGCACCGCGTGGGCCCAGCGCACCACCTGGCGTGCTTTGTTCCGCTGCAGCCGGCCGATCAGATGCCAGCGCATCCCGGGATCGTCCAGCTCCGCGGCCTTGGCACCGGCCTCCTGCGGACGGTTTTCCCCGAAGTCGCGGCGGCCCAGACGATACAGCGCGGCGATATCGGAGGCCGGAAAATATTTCGTCACCGGCAGCAGCCGGACCTCTCCCGGATCCCGGCCCGCAGCGACGCACGCTGCATCGATACGGGCGAGCAGCCGCGCGAGATTATCGGCCAGTTCCGCGGTACGGGAGTCGTTTCCGGCCGCGGCACCCCGACTGTCCGGGACAGACGGTCCCGGCCGATCGGCGGAATCCGCCACCGTGCGGGTGGTTTCGGGTCCGCCGTGGCCCCCGGCGCGAGCGCCGCTCATCTCCGCGTGCCGATCCGCCACGGTCTCTGCGCCGTCATCGGTCTCCCATCTCCCAGTGACCGAGCATCGGCCGTACGTCGAACATTATGCGCGAGTTGATGATTCGCGCCGACCACGCGGTCGCGACGGCGGAATGCGACAGCGCGGACCGGTCGGTCTCTCACGCTGTACCCGATTCCATCCAGATGACACTGCCCAATCGCCCGGTCGGCGCGCCGCGACGGTGGCTGAAGAGTGCGGTGTCCTCGATGGTGCAGCGCGGATCCTCGGCGACCGCCGTAACTCCGGCGGCGGTCAGCTGCCGCCGGATGCCCGCGCGCAGATCCAGGCCGGGGGTGCCACGCACCGTGGTGGTGGCGCTACCGGGCAGATGGGCTTCGACATCGGCCCGCATCGCGGCGGGCACCTCGTACTGCCGGCCGCTGGCGGCGGGGCCGAGCAGCGCACCGATGCGATCGGGCCGGGCGCCGGCGGCGACCATCGCCGCCAGCACCCGCGGCACGATGCCGATACGCGCGCCCACCCGCCCGGCGTGCACGGCGGCCACGACCCCCGCCTCGTCGTCGGAAAGCAGCAGGGGTACGCAATCGGCGGACAGCACCACCAGCGCCAGCCCCGGCCGGGAGGTGACCAGGGCGTCGGTGCCGGGAAACGGTTCGGTGCGGGGCCCGTCCACCGTCGCGATCGTGCGGCCGTGGATCTGTTCCATCCAGATCACGTGATCGGCGGGCAGCCCCAGCGTGTCGGCGAGCCGGGCGCGGTTGCGCCGCACCGCCTCCGGATCGTCGCCGACATGATCGCCGAGGTTGAACGAATCGTAGGGCGGCGCGGAGAAACCTCCGGCGCGCGTGGTGACGACCCGTCGAACGGTGAGTACCGGTGCCGCTGTCATGCCACCGAGCCTAGTGCCAGTTCGGAGCGGCTCCGCCTCGTCCGGCGGCGGCACGCGCACCCGCGACAGCGGACCGCCCGCGCACTCGGCGCGGGCGGATCACCACCGGTGACACGGCGCCGGGTTCAGCGGCGCATGAAATCCGGGACGTCCACATCGTCGTCGTCATCGTCGGGCAGATCCGGCGGCGGCTGGATATGGGACCGGCTGTTGTGGGTCAGCGTCGGATCCACCGGCGGACGGGTGCGTTCGGTATCGCGGTAGCTCGGGGCCGGGCCGCGCGCGATCGCCGAACCGGGGTCCGACGAACGGGTCGAGGCCGACGCTTCGGAATGGCCGCGGGCCCCGCCGAGTTCGGCGGTCCGGGACTGACCGAGTTCGGCGGTCCGCGATTGCGCCGAGATCTCCGCGGTGCGCCCGGATCCCAACGATCCGCGGGTGGTCGCCGGATCGAACGTCCGCCGGGCGGGACCACCGCCGTCGAATCCCGCGGCGATCACAGTGACGCGCACCTCGTCGCCGAGCGAATCGTCGATGACCGTACCGAAGATGATGTTGGCCTCGATATGCGCGGCCTCCTGCACCAGCGAGGCGGCCTCGTTGATCTCGAACAGGCCCAGATCCGAACCGCCGGCGATCGAGAGCAGCACCCCGTGCGCACCGTCCATCGAGGCCTCCAGCAGCGGTGAATTGATCGCCGCCTCGGCCGCTTTGACCGACCTGCCCTCCCCTCTGGACGAACCGATACCCATCAGCGCGCTACCGGCCCCGGACATCACGCTCTTGACGTCGGCGAAGTCGACGTTGATCAGACCCGGGGTGGTGATCAGGTCGGTGATGCCCTGCACACCGTTGAGGAGCACCTCGTCGGCCGAGCGGAAGGCGTCCATCAGGCTCACCGCGGCATCGCCCAGTTGCAGCAGCCGATCGTTGGGAATCACGATCAGGGTGTCGCATGATTCGCGCAGCAGGTTGATACCGACCTCGGCCTGGTTCCCGCGCCGCTTCCCCTCGAAGGAGAAGGGCCGGGTGACGACTCCTATGGTCAGCGCACCCAGCTTGCGCGCGATACTCGCCACGACGGGCGCCCCGCCGGTACCGGTACCACCGCCCTCACCGGCGGTCACGAAGACCATATCGGCGCCCTTGAGCACCTCTTCGATCTCGTCCTTGTGATCCTCGGCGGCCTTACGGCCTACCTCGGGGTCGGCGCCGGCGCCGAGCCCCCGGGTGAGCTCCCGCCCGACATCGAGCTTCACGTCGGCATCGCTCATCAGCAGTGCCTGGGCGTCGGTGTTCACCGCGATGAACTCGACACCCTTGAGACCCTGCTCGATCATTCGGTTGACGGCGTTCACGCCGCCGCCGCCGATACCGACGACCTTGATCACGGCAAGGTAGTTGTGCGGGGGCGTCATGAGCTCTCGCCTTCCTTAGATCCAAAGTCTGTCGTTTTCGGATGCCCGATACCGTTCCGCGCGATTACGATCCGCGGACCACGATCCGAGCAAACCCTGAACCTCAACCATAGGGTTGGAGTTATGTCAAGTATCCGACTGGTGCGGAACGCTATTCGCCGCCGTCGCGATCCGCTCGCAGGCGCGCCGAGACGATAACCAGTTTCTTCGGCGAACTTGCTTCTACCAGGGCGGTACGCGACGTATCGTGAACGGTTGCCCAGCGGCCCGCGCCCACATCGTGGGACGCCCCCGGCTGCCGCCACATGCGGTCTCCGGGCGATCGTCCGGGGCCGAGGCGGAGCTGCGAACCGAACAGGAACGAACCGAACAAGATTGCTGGGAATCATTTTACCGTGACCAGACTGGGACTCGAGACGTCGAACACGGTTCCCGGCTGAGTGAGCAGCGGCAGTACCACTGCCGATTTGCGTTCGCCGTCCTCGCTGCTGCCCCACAGTACCGTGCGACCGTCGCGCAATGTCAGGGAAATCTCCGACGCGCCCACGGCACGGATGGTTTCCACCTGCACCTCCAGCGCCGGCGGCAGTACCCGGGCCACCGCGACCGCGGCCCGGGTGAGCTCGTCGGCACCGCCCGGCCGGGCGGTGACCAACTGCGGCACCCCGATCGGCGCGGGCTCGATCGCGTACTCGATACCGTCGGCGTCCAGTAGATGCGCACCCTCGGGAGAGTCGTAGTACAGCACCGGGGTTCGCGGCTCGATCCGCACCCGCACGGTCGACGGCAGCACTCGCTGAACCCGGGCGCTGCGGATCTTCGGGATGGTCGCCACCCGCGCGGCCATCGCCGCGGTATCGATCCGCAGGATCGAACCGGTCTCCGGAACCTGGAGCAGTTCGCGGATCTGTTCCTCCGGGATCTCGCCCGCCCCATCGATCCGTACCTCGCGGACCGACAGCAGCGGCGAGAACCACGCGAGCGCGGCCAGCGTGATGACCAGGGCGAGCGCGGGTAGCGCCCACAGCCGGAAACGCCGCAATCCGCCCACCCCGAATCGTGGCGTCCCGGCCCGCACCCCGCCTCACCGCCCGTACTGCGGACGCGCGCGTAGTCCGTCCAGAATCTGGCTGCCGAGCATGGTGACATCACCGGCGCCCATGGTGATCACCACATCACCGGGCTGGGCGAGACCCGCCACCTGGCGGCCCACTCGGGACATATCGGGTTGATAGTGCACGGATTTGTGCACCGACTGGGCGACCAGCGCACCGTTGACCCCGGGCAGCGGCTCTTCGCGCGCCCCGTAGACATCGAGCACCACCACTTCGTCGGCGAGGTCGAGGGCCGCGCCGAATTCGGCGGCGAAGGTCGCTGTCCGACTGTAGAGATGCGGCTGGAAGACCACGATCACCCGGCCCCGGCGCGACAGCGCACCGTCGCGCGCCTCCTGGTCCACCAGTTCGGCGGCGGCCCCGAGCACCGCCCGGACCTCGGTGGGATGGTGGGCGTAGTCGTCGAAGACCCGCACCCGGTTCTCCCGGCCCACGAACTGGAAGCGGCGGTGTACCCCGCCGAAACCCTCCAACCCCTGGATGATCTCGTCGACGTCGGCGCCGGCCGCCCGCGCGGTCAGCAGCGCGGCCAGCGCGTTGAGCGCCATATGCCGGCCGGGCACGGAAAGACG
The DNA here is from genome assembly GCF_040654015.1 of Nocardia sp. NPDC050799. Lineage (NCBI taxonomy): Bacteria > Bacillati > Actinomycetota > Actinomycetes > Mycobacteriales > Nocardiaceae > Nocardia > Nocardia sp. NPDC050799. The sequence continues at coordinate 197,312 of NZ_JBFAHF010000002.1, read as the reverse complement.
CAGGGTGCGCGGGGCGGGTTCGTCGGCGAGCTGGAAGTGAGCGATACCGCCGACATCCCGCGGTTCCCAGCTGTGCAGGCGCACCCCGACCGGAACCGGCGCATCGGGCAGTTCCCCGGTGCCGTACCCGAGTACCCGCACGCCGCGGTCGGCCAGCCGCTGCCCGGTGCGTTCGGCGAGAGCCCGGGCGCCGGGATCGTCCAGGCACACCACCAGCAGCCCGCCATCGGCGAGGCGATCGGTGAAATCGTCGAACACCTGCACATAGGCGTCGTCGGAACCGAAGAAATCCAGGTGATCGGATTCGATATTGGTGACCACCGCGACATCCGGGTCGTACTGCAGCAGGGACCCGTCGCTCTCGTCGGCTTCGGCGACGAAGATATCGCCGCTGCCGTGATGGGCGTTGGTTCCCGCCTCGTTGAGCTCACCACCCACCGCGAAGGACGGGTCCAGTCCGCAGTGCTGCAGGGAGACGATGAGCATCGAGGTGGTGGAGGTCTTCCCGTGCGTCCCCGAGACGAGTAGCGTGCGATGCCCGCTCATCAGGGCCGCCAGCACGGTGGGCCGCAGCAGCACCGGGATCTCGCGGCGATGCGCCTCCACCAGTTCGGGGTTGGTCTTGGGAATGGCCGCGTAGGTCGTCACCACCACCGTCGGCCCACCGGGCAGCAGATCCAGCGCACCGGCGTCGTGGCCGATCCGCACCTGGGCGCCCCGGGCCCGCAGGGCGAGGACACCGCGGCTCTCCTTGGCATCGGACCCGGAGACCTCGCCCCCGCGCGACAGCAGGATGCGGGCGATACCCGACATCCCGGCGCCGCCGATACCGACCATGTGTACCCGGGCCAGCTCCGGCGGCAGGGCGCCGGGGCCGGTTTCCGGTGCGGGCGTCTGCTCCCCGCTCACCGGCCCGCCGCCCGAAGCACGATCCGGGCGACCTCGTCGGCGGCATCGCGATGGCCGGCGCCGGCGGCGGCACGACCCATCTCGGCTATGCGTGCTGGATCCGTGAGCAGCGGTATCACCTCGTCGATCACATATTTCGGGGACAGTTCGGGGTCGGCAACGATTCTGCCACCACCGGCCGCGACGACGGGCCGGGCGTTGAGTTCCTGTTCACCGTTTCCGTGCGGCAGCGGTACATAGACCGCGGGCAACCCGACCGCCGACACCTCGGCGACGGTCATCGCCCCGGACCGGCAGACCACCGCGTCGGCGGCGGCGTAGGCGAGATCCATCCGTGACAGGTAGGGCACCGCCACATAGGGCGCGGCGGGGTCGGTGGAGGAGACATCCAGCGTGTTCTTGGGACCGTGGGCATGCAGCACGGAGATACCGGCCGCGGCCAGTTGCGGGGCCGCACCCGAGATCGCGTCGTTGAGCGACCGTGCCCCCTGGGAACCGCCGAACACCAGGAGCACCGGACCGGTCGCGGGCAGCCCGAAATGCTCCCGCGCCTGCGCGCGCAGTCCGGCCCGGTCGAGGGAGGTGATCGCCTCCCGCACCGGAATGCCGACGATCTCGGCGTCGAGCCCGGAATCCGGTACCGCGGCCAGTACCCGGGTCGCGCGCCGCGCGCCGACCTTGTTGGCGATCCCCGCCTTCGCGTTGGCCTCGTGCACCACCACCGGCACCGCGCGACGGCGCCGCAGGGCCCCACGGCCCGCGGCGAGGTAGGCGGGCAGCGCCACATAACCGCCGAACCCGACGATCACATCCGCCTCGACGGCGTCGATGATCTCGCGGGTACGCCGCACCGAGGCCCGGACCCGGCCCGGCAGCCGCAGCAGATCGGCACTGGGCTTGCGCGGCAACGGCACCGGTGGGATGAGTTCGAGCGGGTACCCCCGTTCGGGCACCAGGGTCGTTTCCAGTCCGCGCTCGGTGCCGAGCGCGGTCACCCGGATCCCGGGATCGAGTCGCCGCAACGCGTCGGCGACGGCCAGGGCCGGTTCGATATGCCCGGCCGTACCGCCACCCGCGACGATCACCGATATCGCGTCCGCGCGCGGCGCCGTGTGCTCGCCTGCGGACCGTGGTGCGCTCACCTGTTTCTTCCCCGTTCTCGTGCGTGTGTCACCGAATAGCTGGGCTCCCAGGCCCGGGTGGCCCGCAGGGTGTCGGTACCCCGGCTGTTGGCGCGCGGCCGGGCCCGCGCGGGCTCGTCCCGGGGCTCGCCGCGGGCCGGGCGGCGCGCCGGACCCCGGTCGCGATCGGCCGCGGCGGCGCGGGTCCGCACGGGATGGTAGACCTCCGGTTTCGGCAGCCGCAGCAGGCGACTGACCCGCCCGTCCTGTCCGGCATGCAGGGCCGCCACCGCCTCGGGTTCGTGCCGGGCCGCGTTGGCGATGATGCCGAACATGAACAGTGTCAGGGCCAGCGACGAACCGCCCGCCGACACCAGCGGCAACTGCAGTCCGGTGACCGGCAGCAGGCCCACCACATAGCCGATGTTGATCAGTGCCTGCCCGGTGATCCAGGTGGTGGCGGTGGCGGTGAGCAGGCGCAGGAACGGGTCCACCGAGCGGGCGGCGATCCGCAGGCCGGCGTAGACGAACAGCGCGAACAAACCCAGCACCAGCGTGCAGCCCAGGAACCCGAGTTCCTCGCCGATGATGGCGAAGATGAAGTCGTTGTGGGAGTTGGGCAGATAGCTCCATTTGGCCCGGCTCTGCCCGAGCCCGCGACCCCACAGACCGCCGTCGGCCAGCGAGTACATCGCCTGCCGAGCCTGATAGTTGATGCCCTGGGGGTCGTCGGCGGGATTGAAGAAGGCGCGCATCCGGTCGGAGCGGTAGCCGGCCGAGAGCGCGAGGGCGAGGGCGGCGATGGCGCCCGAGGCGAGGATGGCCACGAACAACCGCACCGGCAGGCCACCGAACCACAGCAGCGCCAGCAGGACGATGCCGAGCGCGATGGTGGTGGACAGGTTCGGCTGCAACACGATCAACAGGCACACCAGCAGGCCGGCCGGAACCAGCGGCACCAGGAGGTTCTTCAACCCACCCGGATCGTTGGCCGCCCGCCCCGCGGCCCGCCGCGAGATCAGCAGGTGGGCGCCCCACACCACGAACGTCACCTTCACCAGTTCCGACGGCTGAATCGAGAACAGTCCCAGATCGATCCAGCGGCGCGCGCCGTTGACCGTACTGCCGACCCCCGGGATCAGCACGAGGACCAGCAGCAGTACCGATACCGCGAACACCGGGAAGGACAGCTGACGCAACCGCCGGAACGGTATCCGCAACGCGAGATAGAACAGCACCGCGCCGACCGTCGCGTACATCATCTGCTGGACGAACAGCGAATACGCCGACCCACCATCGGCATAGGACTCCACGCTGGAGGCCGACAACACCATCACCAGCCCCAGCACGGTGAGCAGGGTGGCGATGGTGACGACGAGATGGAACGAGGCCAGCGGCCGCGCCAGCCAGGCGCCGAATCGGCCCGCCTGGACCTGTCGCGTGCCGCGCTGTCTCATAACCGCCGCCCGAGGTCCTCGTCCTTCAGATCCTCGACCGCACCGGCGAAGCTGCGGCCCCGGTGGGTGTAGTCGGTGAACATGTCCAGCGAGGCCGCCGCCGGCGCGAGCAACACGGTATCGCCGGGTCCGGCGAACGCCGCCGCCTCCCGCACCGCACGCTCCATCACCGCGTCGGCGATTTCGGTGTTGCGGGTCCCGGTGATCGCCTCGTCCATGACTGCCTGCCCCATACCGGCATGATCCCGCGTATCCAACTCGACCACGGGGACTTCCGGCGCGTGTCGCGCCAGCGCGGCCGCGATCACCGGGGCGTCGGCACCGAACAACACGACCGCGACCAGCCGCTCGGCGACCTCCTCCACCAAATCCTCGACGCCGGCGCCCTTGAGCTGGCCGCCGGCGATCCAGACGACATGCTGATGGCCCAGGATCGACGAGCGCGCGGCGTGCGGATTGGTGGCCTTGGAGTCGTCGATGAACTCGACGCCGCCGAGTTCGCGCACCAGTGCCGACCGGTGCGGGCCGACCTTGTGCTCGATCAGGCCCTCACGGACGAACTGCGGCGCCACATCGATGGCCCGGGTCAGCGCGGCGGCGGCCAGGGCGTCGGCGATACCGGCCGGGCCGGGCGGGCTGATCTCCTTCGACTCGGCCAGGATCGCCGCCTTGGTGAACGCCCGGTCCAGCAGTTTGCCGTCGACCACGCCGAGTTCACCGTCGGCCGGGACGCCGATCCGGAACCCGATCGTGCGGCGCGCCTTCGAGCGGCGGGCCAAGCGGGCGGCCACCGGGTCGTCGAGTCCGACGACCCCGACCCGCCCCAGCAGGGCCCGCGATTTGGCGGCGGCGTAGGCGTCGAGCCCCCCGTGCCAGTCCAGATGGTCCTCGGCCACGTTCAGCACGACACCGGCCTCCGGCCGCACCGACGGCGCCCAGTGCAACTGGAACGACGACAACTCCACCGCCAGCACCTGCGGCCCGGGACTGCGGCGCAGGGCGTCCAGGATCGGCAGCCCGATATTGCCGCAGGCGACACTGGGAATACCGGCGGCCCGCAGAATGGAATGGGTCATCTGCGTGGTTGTGGTCTTCCCGTTGGTGCCGGTGACCACGAGCCATTTGCGGACCGGACCGTAGATCCGGGCCTGATCCACCCACCACGCGAATTCGACATCGCCCCAGACCGGGATACCCTCGGATACCGCCGAGGCCAGGACCGGGGAGTCCGGCCGCCAGCCGGGACTGGTGATCACCAGCGCGAACCGCGACCAGTCGGTGTCCTCCACTTCGGCCGTGGGCACGATGTCCAGGCCCAGTCCGGCGGCTTCGGCCAGCGCCGCGGCACCGCTGTCGGTCACCACCGGCCGGGCCCCGATATCGCGCAGCGGCGTGATCAGCGAACGACCCGAGATACCCCATCCGGCGACCAGCACATCGCGTCCGCGCAGGAATTCCAGCATCGGTCCCGGCGAACGCAGGGCCCGGGGCGTATGTTCCTCCATCGTCAACTCACCCGACCGCGGAGAGATATTCGCTGTAGAACAGGGAGAGGCCGGCGGCCGAGGCCATCGCGGCCAGCAACCAGAACCTGATGATCACCGTGGTCTCCGCCCATTTGCTCAATTCGAAATGGTGATGGAACGGCGCCATCTTGAACAGCCGGTTGCGGGTGGTCCGGAACACCGCCACCTGCAGCACCACCGACGCCGCCTCGGCGACGAACAGCGCACCGATGACCACCATCAGCAGTTCGGTGCGGGTGGTGATGGACAGCCCGGCGAGCAGCCCGCCCAGGGCCAGCGACCCGGTGTCACCCATGAAGATCTTGGCGGGCGCCGCGTTCCACCACAGGAACCCGATGCACGCCGCGGTGCCGGCCGCGCAGACCAGGGCCAGGTCCAGTGGATCGCGCACGTTGTAGCAGCCGGTCTCGGGTTTGGTCTCGCATGAGTGGTAGTACTGCCAGAACGTGATGACGACGTAGCCGCCGAGCACCAGGCTCATCGACCCCGCGGCCAGACCGTCCAGGCCGTCGGTGAGGTTCACCGCGTTCGACCAGGCCACCACGATGAGGCAGACGAAGGCCAGGAATACGACCACGCTCATCGAGACGGTGTTGATATCGCGCACGTACGACAGCTGCCGGCTCGCCGGGGACAGTCCGCTGCCACCCGGGAACTGCAGCGCCAGCACTCCGAACACCACCGCGGCGGTGATCTGGCCCAGGTACTTGCCCGCGGCCGTGAGCCCGAGATTGCGGCCCTTGCGGATCTTGATGAAATCGTCGATGAATCCGACCACTCCCAGCGCGGTGGCCAGGCCCAGCACCAGCAGCGCGGAGGCGGTGGGACCTTCGGCCTCGTAACCGATTCCGATCAGATGGGAGCCGAGATACCCGGCCCACATGCCGATGATGATCGCCACGCCGCCCATGGTGGGCGTACCGCGTTTGGACTGATGGCTGGCCGGGCCGTCGACCCGGATCTCCTGCCCGAAACCCTGCCGGGCGAATATCCGGATCAGTAGCGGGGTCAACAGGATCGACACCGTCAGTGCGATCGCCGCCGCGAACAAGATCTGTCTCATCGCACTGCCTCCGTGCTCACCCCGTCGGCGGCGCCGGCGCCGCCGGGTGCCGGTGTGCCGGCACCCGTGTTCTTCTCACCCTCGGCCAGCAGCTGTTCGGCCACCGCCCACAGGCCGACCGATTGCGATGCCTTCACCAGCACCACGTCACCCGCGCCGACTTCGGCGGCGAGCAACTCCACGGCTGCTTCGATATCCGGGACGAGCACCGATTCCTCACCCCATGAGCCTTCCATGACCGCTCCCTGGTGCATGCCCCGGGAGGGTCGTCCGGTCCCGACCACGACGAGCCGGTCCACATCCAAGCGGACCGCGAGGCGGCCGATCCCGTCGTGTTCCACCACCGATTCCGGGCCGAGCTCGGCCATTTCACCGAGGACGGCCCAGCTGCGCCGCGGGGTGTCACCCGACCGCGCCATGGTGACCAGCGCTTTGAGCGCGGCCCGCATGGAATCCGGGTTGGCGTTGTAGGAATCGTTGATCACCGTGACCCCGGCGGTACTCGTGCGTACGTCCATCCGCCGCGCCGACGCCGCCCGGGCGCCGCCGAGCGCGGTGACGAGGGTGTCGAGGTCGGCGCCGCACTCCAGGGCCACCGCGGCGGCCGACAGCGCATTGCCGACCTGGTGTTCCCCGTGCACGGCCAGGGTGACCGGCCGGTCGCCGAGCGGTGTGTGCAGGGTGAACGAGGCACGGGCCTGTTCGTCGAGAGTGGTTGCGGTGGCCCGGATCCGCGCGCCCGTGGAATGCCCGACCGTCACCACCCGGGCCGCTGTCCGCGAGGCCATCGCGCTGACCTTCGGATCGTCGGCGTTCAACACGGCCAGACCGGTTTCGGGCAGCGCCTCCACGAGTTCGCCCTTGGTCTGCGCGATCGCCTCGCGGCTGCCGAATTCGCCGAGATGCGCGGTACCCACATTGAGGACCACCCCGATACTCGGGGGCGCCACCCGGGCCAGCGCGGCGATATGCCCGGGCCCGCGCGCCGACATCTCCAGCACCAGGAACCGGGTGTCCGGACCGGCGCGCAGGGCGGTCCAGGGATGCCCGAGTTCGTTGTTGAAGGAGCCGGGCGGGGCCACCACCGGTCCCAGCGGTGCGAGCACCGCCGCCAGCAGATCCTTGGTGGACGTCTTACCCGAGGACCCGGTGACGCCGACCACGGTCAACCCACCGGCCGCGACCAGCCGCGACACGCTTTCCCGGGCCAGCGCGGCCAGCGCGGTCAGCACCGCGGCGCCCGCACCGGTCGAATCATGGCTCAGCGCAAGCGCGCTCGACGGCACCGACCCCGGCGCGGGGGGCACGACGATGGCCGGCACCCCGACCGGCCGGGCGGCCAGTACGGCGACCGCGCCGGCCTCGATCGCGGCGGCCGCGTAGTCGTGGCCGTCGACGCGCTCGCCCGGCAGCGCCAGGAAGATATCGCCGGGACCGATCCGGCGCGAATCGAATTCGACCGAACCGGTCACCCTCACCTCCGGGTCACCGACGTCGTGCAGCGTTGCGCCCACGACCTCGGCGATGTCCCGCAGTGTCATTTCGATCATGAAACTGTCAAGTCCTCCGCGCCCGTCGACCACGAACCGTTGTCCGCGCCCCCGGGACTGTGCCGCAGTGCCGAATCGATCGCCGCCGCGAGTACTTCGCGGTCGTCGAACGGATATTTCACCCCGTTGATCTCCTGCCCTGCTTCGTGGCCCTTGCCGGCCACCAGCACCACATCACCGGGGTGCGCCCAGTCGACGGCCGCCGCGATGGCCGCGGTCCGGTCGCCGATATCGCGGACCTCGCCGCGCTGTTCGTCGGCGACGCTCTGCGCGCCCGCGACCAGCGACGCGCGAATCGCGGCCGGGTCCTCGGTCCGTGGATTGTCATCGGTGACGATGAGCAGATCCGCGCCGCGCGCCGCGGCCGCGCCCATCGGGCCGCGTTTACCGGTGTCGCGGTCCCCGCCTGCGCCGACCACCACCGCCAACCGGCCCCGGCTCCCCGCCGTGGCCAGGTGGGTGCGCAGCGTGGCGATCACCGATTCCACGGCGGCGGGTTTGTGGGCGTAGTCCACCAGGGCCAAGAACTCCTGCCCGCGTTCCACCCGCTGCATCCGGCCGGGTACATCCACCGTGGCCAGTGCGGGCGCGGCGGTCCCCGGCGGCACTCCGGCGGCCGCGCACACCGCGACCGCGAGCAGACCGTTGGCCACGTTGTAGTCACCGGGCAGCCGCAACCGCACGGGCGTCTCGCCGTCCGGTCCGGCCGCGGTGAACTCCTGTTCACCGCCGTGCGCGCGGGCGGGACCGGCCAGCGACCAGTCCGCCGGTCCGGTGGTCGCCACCCGGATCGGCGCGGCGAGGCCGTCGGCGAGACGGCGGCCCCAAGCGTCGTCCACACACACCACGGCGGTACGGGCGGCGACCGGGGACTCCGGTTCGAACAGCCGGCGCTTGGCGGCGAAGTAGTCCTCGAAATCGGCGTGGAAATCCAGATGGTCCTGCGACAGGTTGGTGAACGCGCCGACCGCGAACCGCACCCCGTCGACCCGGCCCAGCGTCAGGGCGTGGCTGGACACCTCCATCACCACCGCGTCCACGCCCTGCTCCACCATCAGCGCGAACATGGCGTGCAATTGCGGCGCCTCGGGCGTGGTGAGCGCGCTCGGGACCCGGCGGCCCCCGATTCTGGTCTCGATGGTGCCGATCAGGGCGGTGGACAGACCACCCGCGGCAAGTCCGGCCTCCACCAGATACGACGAGGTGGTCTTACCGGAGGTGCCGGTGATCCCGATGATCCGCAACCGCTCGGACGGATGTCCGTAGATCGCCGCGGACAACTCGCCGAGGACGGCGCGCGGATCCTCCCGCACCAGGACGGGTACCGGCAGGTCACCGGCCAGTTCCGCCCCGGCGGCGTCGGTGAGTACGGCGACCGCGCCGCGGGCCACGGCGTCCGCGGCGAACCGGGCGCCGTGCGCCCGGGAGCCGGGTAACGCCGTGAACAGATCACCGGGCAGAACCGCGTCGGAGCGCTGCTCTATCCCGGTAACGAGTAGGTCGGTGGCGACCGGTGGCCGAAGTTCGGCGTCGATCAGATCCAGCAGGTCGGGCAGCGGTGTCGACAGCGGCCGGGCCGGCCGCAGCGAGGGCTGGCTGGACTGCGCGGGCACAGGATTCCTCTCTGCATGATGAAGCGCGGATACGACGACGAGTCAGGTTACCGACGCCGGATCACGGTCGGGTAAGCCGGTTCGCCGAATCACGACGCCTGCAGGACGAACTGCCGTTCCGGCTCGCTCGACGGCGGAATCCGATCCCGCTGCAATGCCCAGGAGGCGATGTCGTGGAACAGCGGTGCGGCCGACTGCCCGCCGCTGCCGTCGGAACTGCGCACCGGCGCGTCGAGCATCAGTCCGATGACATAGCGCGGGTTGTCCGCGGGCGCGATACCGGCGAAGGTGATCCAGTACGAGGAGCTCGAATAGCAACCGCAGTTCGGGTCGACCTGCTGCGCCGTCCCGGTCTTCCCGGCGATCCGGTATCCGTCGACCGCGGCAGCGGCACCGGTCCCCATCTGCACTCCGGTCGGATCGTTCTGCACCACCGACTGGAACATGGTGCGCAGTGTGCGCGCGGTCTCGGGGCGCACCACGCGCACCCCGTCGGGCGCCGGCTCCTCGGTGCGGGTCCCGTCGGGCGCGACGGTGGCGCGCACGATACGCGGCGGCATCCGGAGCCCGTCGTTGGCGATGGCCTGGTACATACCGGTCATCTGCAAGGTGGTCATCGAAAGTCCCTGCCCGATGGGCAGGTTGGCGAACGTACCGCCGGACCACTGGTCCCGGGCGGGCAGCAGACCGGAACTCTCCCCGGGCAGTCCGACCTCGGTGCGCCGGCCCAGACCGAAGCGTTCGAGCATATCGGCGTACCGGTCCTCACCGATCCGCTGCGCCAGCATCAGGGTGCCCACATTGGAGGACTTACCGAAGATCCCGGTCGTGGTGTAGGGGACCACGCCGTGTTCCCAGGCGTCCCCGACGGTCACCCCGGACATATCGATGCGGCCCGGAACCTGATGCACCTCGTCCGGCGTGGTGAGACCGTATTCGACGGCCGCGGCTGCGGTGACCACCTTGTTGACCGAACCGGGTTCGAAGGGCTGGGTCACCGACGGGTTGTCCAGCCCGGCCGGGTCCCAGTGCTGCGGACCGAGCGCCGGATTGAACGTGTTGTCGTTGGCCATGGCCAGCACCTGGCCGGTTTGGGCGTCCAGTACCACCGCGGAGGCCGATTTCGCGCCCGAGCGATCCTTGGCCTGCTGCACCTGCTGCTGCACATGGTTCTGCAGGTAGGAGTCCAGGGTGAGTTCGACATTGTTGCCGTCGACGGCGGGCTGGCGGTCCCGGAGACTGCCGGGAATGACCGCCCCGTCGGAGCCGCGGTCGTAGGTGTAGGAGCCGTCGGTGCCGGCGAGCGCCGAATCCAGCGAGGCCTCCAGCCCGACCCGGCCGTGGCCGTCCCAGCCGGTGGCCCCGACGATATTGGCCGCCAGCGAACCGCCCGGGTATTCGCGCAGGTCCTGGCGTTCGGTACCGACCTCGGGGAACTTCGCGGTGATCTCGTCGGCTTTCCGTGGGTCGACATTGCGGGCCAGGTACACGAAGGTCTGGTCGCTGCGCAGTTTCTCCAGCAGCTCGGCTTCCTTCGGCCCCTCGTCACCGAGGATCTGGTGGACGGTCCGGGCGATATCTTCGAGCCGCCGATCCGGATCGGGCGCCGAATCGTCCTTCGCCTGGGCATCGGCGAGGTCCTTGCGCACCCGAATGGGCTGGAAATTCAGCGACTGGGCGGTGATGGTGAAGGCCAGGGATTTACCGTGGCGGTCGGTGACGGCGCCGCGGGTGGCGGGGAGATCCTGGTAGGCCGTGCGCTGTCCGGCGGCCTGCGCCGACAGCGTGGGTGCGGCGATGGTCTGGATCCACAACAGTTGCAGGGCCACCACGGTCAATGCCACCAGCATGATCAACCGGCCCACGCCGAGCCGGATCCGCACCGGTCCGTTCGGCGTGGAGCGTCCACCCGGACGTGACCGCCGGGGTGGCTGCCGGGACCCGCCGGGCGCGGATCGCGCCACCTCGGCGGATCGCTTCTTCGTTTTTCCGCGACCGGTCGCGGCCCGGGATCTCGGCGCGGAATCGCGCCCGCGCCCCGACCCGCGCCGGTTCATCGCATCTCCTCACCCGCCGTAACGGGCGGCAGCGGCGCGACCGAGGTGGGTTCGACATCGCCCGGCGTCTCCGCCGGCGCCGGGGCCACTTCCCCGGCCGGAGCGGACGCGCCTGCCGACGCAGTTCCGTCGGCCGGGGCAGGCGCCTCGGCCGGGTCGGTTCCGTCTGCCGGAGCAGCCGGCGGTGCCACACCGTCGGCCGGAGCGGTACCCGCCGGGGCGGGAGCGCCCTCGGCCGCCTGTGGCGCGGGCGTCGGATCGGTCCCCGGGGCCGCGAGCACACCACCCGGGTTCGGCGCGGCCGAGTCCGAGCGCGGCGGCGCCGGGAGCGGCACGATCCGCTCGCCCGGGTCCGCGCCGGAGCGCGGAGTTCCGCCGCGGGGTCCGTTCAGCGGCGGGGCCGGCGGGCCCTGGGCGGGCTTCGGTTCGCCGACCACGGTGACCGTTCCGTCCGCGGCGACGACCAGCCGCGCCGGATCCACCGCCGGGATCATGCCCAGTTCCCGGGCGCGAGTGGCGAGTTCGGGCGGGGAATCGGCGGCGGCGACCTCCCGCTGCAATGCCGCGCGTTCGTCGGAGAGCACCCGGTTGGCCTCGCGCGCGTCGCTGAGCTGATAGCTGTCCTCGGCGGCGCGGGTGGTCAGGACCAGTGTGAGCGCGAGACCACAGCCGAACATGGCAAGGATGGCCGCGACGAACGGGCCGCGACCCGCCAGCTCCGACCGCGGCGCGGCCACCGGCGCCGTGCCGGACGGCCCGCCGGTGCGCTGCCGGCGCCGGGCGTAGGCCCGCTGCGCGGCCCCGGATTTCACCCGCTCCGCGTCGTGTACCCGCCGAGCCGGTCGCCCGGTCTCGGTACGTGTGCTCACGCTCATACCTGACACCCCCGTATCGGTGTGATGGCCCGCGGTTTCGGCCCGCGTACGCCTGTGCTGTGGTCCGTAATGCCCAGCCGGTGCTCCCCTGACACCACTATTTCGCGAACACCGATGTGATCTCCGCATCCGGCACCCGCACCGTCGTACCGCAATCGCGGCACGCGGACAAGCGAATTCGCTGCTCCGCGGGCCACCGCTGCGGCATGGCCGGTGCCGGTGCCGGGCCTCATCCCGCGTCCTGCACGATCTTCTCGGCGGCGCGCATCCGGACCGGCGCGGCGCGGGGATTCTCCTCGATCTCGGCGGGCCCGGCCTGTTCGGCGCCCCGGGTCAGTATGCGGAACTCCGGCCCCATACCCGGGAGTTCGACCGGAAGTCCCACCGGTGTGCGGGATTTCGCCCGTTCGGCCAGCTCGTGTTTGACCACCCGGTCTTCGAGCGACTGATAGGACATGACCACGATGCGGCCGCCCGGCCGCAGGGCCGCCAGCGCGGCCGGGAGGGCCGCGCGCAGCGAATCCAGTTCACCGTTCACCTCCACCCGCAGCGCCTGGAAGGTGCGCTTGGCCGGATGTCCGCCGGTCCGGCGGGCCGGCGCGGGGATGGTGTCGTAGAGCAGACTCACCAGTTCGGCACTCGTGCGCAACGGCTGCCGGGCGCGTCGCCGCACGATCTCGGCGGCGATCCGGTTCGCGAACCGTTCCTCGCCGTAGACCCTCAGCACCCGGGCGATCTCGCCCTGGCTGTAGCTGTTGAGCACATCGGCGGCGGTCGGGCCGGTGGTCGCATCCATCCGCATGTCCAGCGGGGCGTCCACAGAGTAGGCGAAACCCCGCTCCGCCTCGTCCAACTGCATGGACGAGACCCCGAGATCCATCAGGATGCCGCTGACCGAACCGGTGGCCGGCAGACCGGCCTCCGCGAGCGCGGCGGCGATTCCGTCGTACCGGGTGTGCACCAGGGTGATCCGGTCGGCGTAGGGCCGCAGCCGGTCGGTGGTGAGCGCGAGCGCGCGGGTATCGCGGTCGAGGCCTACGAGCCGGAGATCGGCATGGGTGCGCAGGAAATATTCGGCATGACCGCCGAGCCCCAGTGTGGCATCGAGGTACACAGCAGCCGGGCCGTCGAGCACCGGGTCGAGCAATTCGGCGGCGCGGGTGAGCAGAACAGGGACGTGTCTCGTGCCGTGCTGCTCACGGTTCAAATCGACCTCCCGGACTCGTGCCTCGCTCCGTGACGACCCGATTCGGGTCGCATCCGCACCCCGGATGGATGCGGATCACCGGCGCCGAAGCGGGTGAACAATTGATTGCGCGAGATGCGGCCATGCCGCCGTTCGATCCGGCGCGTCCACGGGGTGAGCGACAGAAGGAAATCGGTGACGTAACGAATGCCGCGGGGTCTCTGACCGAAGCGGCACCTGGCGTCGGGGAAGTACGTCAGGGTCCGCATCCGGGCAGAGGCCGCGTGGCACTCGCGCGGGCTAGAAGATTCCGCCCAGTGCCTCGTCTCTCGCTTGTGCGTAGTCCTCCTCGTGCTCGGCGAGGTAGGTCTCCCACGCCTGCTTGTCCCATATCTCCAGGAAGTCGACCGAACCGATGACCGTACAGTCGCGGGTGAGGTTGGCGTACCGGCGATGTTCGGCCGACAACACGATCCGGCCCTGCGTGTCCAGCCGCTGTTCGTCCGTGCCCGCTGCCAGCGCCCGGATGAAGGCCCGCGCCTGCGGGTTGCTCCGGGAAGCCGACGCGGCGCGCCGGGCGAGCGCACTGAACTCGTCCTTCGGATAGACGGCAAGGCTGTGGTCCTGTCCTTTGGTGACCATCAACCCTCCCGCCAGATCGTCTCGAAACTTCGCGGGCAACGTGAGTCGCCCTTTGTCGTCCAGACGAGGTGTGTAAGTACCGAGAAACAACCCGATACCTCCTACCGGACCACCTCGAATGGTGTTGACCGGCTACGCCGGTCGAGTGCCTCGCGGCCTCTCCTGTAGTGCGCGCTCCACATTACCCCACTTTCCCCCACTTTCAATCGAAACACGGGGTGATGTGCCTCCCCGGCCGTCGGATTCCGCAGGTCACCCCAGCTATCACCGGCCGGGTGGCCTTTTCGCGGACTCTGCCTCCCTGCGCGCGTCTACGGCCCCCCACTCCGGCGGGTCCCGTCAACTTCCAGCAAACCCTCCGTTCACGCCTTCACGGCCGGGGCGGTGGGGCGCAGTGGGGGAACCCGGTGGGACGGGGTGGGAGAAGGTGGTCCGGCGCACTTTCCAGCGGCCCGGCCGGTCACGCGCGCATCCCGCGAGCTAACGGGTACGGCACAGAGGCAGACAGCGGTGCCGCCCCCGGGAACGGGTGCGGCACCGCTGTCGGCTGCAGGGCCGGCGCGAACGCCGGGCGGCTACTCCTCGAACCTTCGGCGGAAGCGATCCTCCATGCGCTCGGTGAACCCACCGGAGCGCCGCGGACGCCCACGCCCGCCGGCCGCTCGTTCCGATGATCCGGGACCGGCGGAATCGCCCGGTGCACCACTGCCGTGGCCGGGCGTGGCGCCCTTGGCGCCGCCGAGCAGGAGCAGTACTCCGGCCCCGAACATCACGATGAACCCGATCAGACTGATGATCGGAAAGCCGCCGGGTCGCACCGGAAGGGCGATACCCGCGACGAGTAGGACGAGGCCGAGTACGAACAAGGCCGCGGCCTGGAGTCGACGGCGACTCGAGGTCGTACGAAGACGTCCACCGCGGACGGACGACGCGAACTTCGGGTCCTCAGCATAGAGCGCGCTCTCGATCTGTTCGAGCATGCGCTGCTCGTGCTCGGAGAGTGGCACGGTACCTCCCCCGGCACTAGGTCGTGGCTGTCGCCTCCGGGTGGGCGACAGATAACCCCTTGGCGGCTATCTGTCATCAATGATACGAGTTCGCCAAGAGCGGTACCACCATATGGGTGCAGCCGAACGAAGTTCGTCGCCGGATCGATTCCCGCGCGGGCCGAATCCGGAGGTCCGGGGGTCGGCGGTGGTTCCTACCGGCGCGCGTCGTCTCCGTCACCGGCGGCGCGCAGCCGGGCGGCCGGCGCGATGAGATCCTCGACGTCGTGCAGGAACGCAGCCACCCGCGCGGAGAACTCGTCGGCCGCCGCCTCGCCGATCTCCCGGGGCAGCCCGGCCTCCAGCGCCGCGCGGGTCGCGGAATGGCCACTGAAGTAGTCCACCCACATCACGAATTCGGGGGCGGCGCGCTGCAACATCACCCACGCGTTACGGGAGCGGGCCCGCGGCGCGGTGTCGGCGCCGGTGAGCGCCAGCACCGCGCCCGCACCGCGCAGAGCCGCCAGGTAGGCCACGCGGAAACGTTCCCGCGGATCGCGCTCCCCCGCCGCTTCCATGAGCAACCCGTCGGCGCGCCGCAACAGCATTTCCGCCCGCCCCGGTTGTACCGGGTACACGCTTCGATCCGACATAGCCGTCCCTCCATGTCTCGCCTGTCACCCCCCGCGGCGGTCCACCGGTATGGCAGGCTGAGCGTGCACCGTGGGGGCGAACAAGTTTTCGAACGTTTGGCTCGAGCTTGAATATAGAGACGACCACCGACATGTTCGTGTGCCGAAACCCACCACCCTGCCGACCGCGAAAGAGCCCACCGATATCGCAATGACAGCCGTCAAGTCGAACAATCTCCCCGTCCCGGTCGTCGTCGACCTCTCGGAAGCCGCGCTGCGCGCCCGGTTGCACGACGCCCTGGCGGTCTACGTCGCAGCCATGGACTATCCGCACGGCACCGAGCACCATCGGGCGCCGATGTGGACCGAGCACACCCACCGCACGGGCTGGCACGCGGTCGCCGCGGTGGTGCCCGAGGACAATGGCGAGTTCGACCTGCGCCATTCCCCGATCGTCGCCATCGCCTACGGCTATCGGGGCGGCCCCCATCAGTGGTGGCAGCAGCAGGTGCACGCGGGGATGCGCCGCTCCGGGTGGCCGGAGCCGGCCATCGGGCAGTTGCTCGGCGACTATTTCGAACTCACCGAGCTCCATGTGCACCCGAGCGCGCAGGGCCGCGGTATCGGCGCGATCCTGCTCCAGCGGTTGCTGCGGGACCGCCCCGAGCGGGCCGTGCTGCTGTCCACCCCGGAGGTCGGCGAAGAGGACAACCGGGCCTGGCGCCTGTACCGGCGGATGGGTTTCCGCGACGTGCTGCGGAATTTCGTGTTCGCCGGCGACAACCGCCGTTTCGGAATCCTCGGCCGGTCACTGCCCCTGCTGCCATGAGTGTGGTGATCACCGGTTCCGGCCACAACGCGCTGGTGGCGGCCTGTTACCTGGCGCGGGAGGGTCGCCGGGTCCATGTTCTGGAGCGCGATACGGTCCTCGGCGGGGCCGTATCCACCGTGGAGCGTTTCCCCGGCCACCGGGTCGATCGCGGCTCCTCGGCCCATCTGATGGTCCGGCACACCGGGATCATCGAGGAGCTCGAACTGGAACGCTTCGGCCTGCGGTACCTCGACTGTGACCCCTGGGCCTTCGCCCCGGCCTGCCCGGAGACCGGGGCGCCGCCGATCGTGTTCCACCGTGATCTCGGGCGGACCTGCGCGTCGGTGGCCGCCGCCTGCGGCGACCGCGACGCCGCGGCCTACCGGCGTTTCGTGGACGTCTGGGCGCCGCGGGCGCGGCGGGTGATGCGCTCGTTCGGCGGCGCGCCCACCGGCGGCCGGCTGTTGCGCTCGTTCTGGGGACTGGACGCGCGCGACGGCGGCAGCGCGCTGTCCCGGGAATTCCTGCAGTCCGGCGATGCGCTGCTGGACACCTGGTTCGACGACGAGCGGCTGAAGGCGGCACTGGCGTGGTTCGGGGCGCAGTCGGGACCGCCCATGTCCGAACCGGGAACGGCGCCGATGGTGGCGTTCGCGGCACTCATGCACACCCTGCCGCCCGGCCGGGCGGTGGGCGGCAGCGGTGCCCTCACCGAGGCGCTGGTAGCCCGGTTACGCGGGGACGGGGGCGAGGTCACGGCCGGCGACGCGGTCACCGCGCTGACCCGCCGGGTCGACGGCTGGCGGGTCCACACCGCGGCCGGGCGCGACTACGACGCCGACACGGTGATCGCGGGCACCCATATCCTCACCACGCTGGAACTGTTGCGTGCGGGCGGCTTCGATCCGGCACCCCTGCGGGGGTGGCAGCGGCAGATCCGGGTGGGCCCCGGGATCGGCATGGTGGTGCGGGCCGCGACCAGCGATCTCCCGCGGTACCCGGGCGCGACGCCCGCCGAATCGGCGACCGGACTGCAACTGCTGGTCTCGGACCGGCGCCGGTTGGCGCTGGCGCACGGGAGTGCGCTGGGCGGGCGGTTGCCACCCCGGCCCGTCGTGCTCGCCATGAGTTTCAGCGCCCTGGACCCGAGTATCGCGCCCGCCGGGCAGCATCAGCTCTCGCTGTGGTCGCAGTGGCACCCCTACCGGCTCGCCGACAACGGCGGATGGGCCCGGCACGCCGAAACCGAAGCGGACCGGATCATCGGCGAACTGGATCGGTACGCGCCCGGGTTCGCGGGCTCGGTGCTGAACCGGCACATCCAGACGCCGGTGGATCTGGAGCGCGAGATGGGGCTGCTCGGCGGCAATGTGATGCATGTGGAGATGAGCCTGGACCAGATGATGCTGTGGCGGCCGCTGCCGGAACTGTCCGGGCAGCGGGTGCCCGGCGCGCCCGGCCTCTACTTGACCGGGGCGTCCACCCATCCCGGGGGCGGCGTGTCCGGAGCCAGCGGGCGTACCGCCGCGCGCCTGGTACTGCGCGACAGCCGCGGGTTCCGCCGGTGGATACGCCGCTAGCGGGACCGGCGGCCGGGCGGCGGCGGGACCTGCTTCCCGCGGGTCTGCTCGTCGTGCTGGTCGGCACGCAGATCGCCTACCCGCTGACCACCGGTCCGGCCCGCGACGCGGTGACGGTGGCCGTGGTACTGCTGACAGCCGGTACGGCCCTGCTGCACGCGGCGGTGACGCGCGGGATCGGCTACGCGGCCGGGTTCCTGGTGATCGTCTCCGGAATCGGCCTGGTGGCCGAGGCGGTGGGCACGGCGACCGGGATTCCGTTCGGGTCCTACGACTACGCGGACGGGCGGATCGGACCACAACTGTTCGACGTTCCCTTGGTGGTCCCGCTCGCGTGGACCGGCGGACTCTATCCGATCTGGGTGGTCGCGGGCCTGCTGTGCCCGCGGCCGGCGGCTCGGCTCGGCGCGACCGCGGTGGGCGCGGTGGGCTGGGACCTGTTCCTGGACCCCCAGATGGTGGCCGACGGGCAATGGCAGTGGCGGCACACCGAGTCGGGACTGCCCGGTCTGGCGGCCATCCCGTACACCAACTACCTCGGCTGGCTGGCGGTAGCGGCGGTGATGGCCGCGACGCTCACCGTATGGGAGCGCACCGCGCGCGGACCCGAGCGGCCCGCGATCCCGGTCCTGATGTTCCTGTGGACCTGGCTCGGCTCCGCGCTGGCGCACGCGGTGTTCCTCGGACTGCCGTATTCGGCCGGCTACGGGAGCGTCCTCCTCGGGTTCCTCGGGGTTCCGCTGCTGGTCCGGCTGGTTCGCGACGCCACCGGACGCGGGGCCGGCCACGATCGGCGAACCGTCGGGCCCGTCGCATGGCGTCGGTGAGTTCCGGCCTGGCACCATGTCATCCGTGCCTCCGAGTCCCGTTACCGCGAAACCCGGCTCCCCGGTCCCCGTTCCGCGCTCGCGCCGCCCCCTGCGGGCGCGGATAGCCGCAGCCCTCCTCCTGGCCGCCCTGCTCACCCCGGCGCTGGCCGGCTGCCTGCGTGTCCAGGCCTCGATGGGCCTGTCGTCCAACGACCGGGTGTCGGGCCGGATCGTGGCCGCGGTCGTCCCGGAGAACAGTGACGACAAGGGCCCGCAGCTCACCGCCCCCGAGACCCTGGCGGCCAAAGTGCGTATCGAGCCGTACAACCAGGACGGGTACATCGGCAGCGAGGTGTACTTCGACGACCTCAACTTCGGCGAAGTAGAACAGCTGTCGCAACTTTCGGAGCAGGCGCAGGGCCTGTTCGACCTGCAGTTTCAGCGCAACGGCGACCTGGTCAGCCTCAACGGCCGGGTGGACCTGGAGACCCTGGCCCCGCACGGGTCCGATGTACAGCTGAGTGTGGCGTTCCCGGCCCGGGTCGCCAAGACCAACGGCAACCGTGAGGGCGATTCGGTGGTCTCCTGGAAACTGCCCGCCGGCGAGGTCAGTACCATCCGCGCCGAGGTCGGTTACGCCGATCCGAACACGCGGTCCTTCGCGGGCTGGGCCGGAATCGTCGGCGGTATCACGCTCGCGGTCGCGGCGGTCGTCATCGCCCTCGCCTATATGGACCGCAATCCGCCCCGGCCGGGCGCACCGGCCGGTTTCTCGTTGCGACGCTGGTGGGACGAGGTCAAATCCAACGCGTGAGACCCCGGCGGTGGGTCCGGCGCGCGGTGACCGGCGGGACCGGTATCGCCGTGGCCGGTGCCGCGCTCACCGCCTGGAACCGGCGCACCGTACCGCGACTGTCCCCCGCGCCCGCCCCGGTCACCGAGAACGTCACCGTCTGCGTGCCCGCGCGTGACGAGTCCGCCCTGCTCCCCGGTCTGATCGCCGATCTGCGCGCCCAGACCGGGGTGGCGCGGTTGCGCATCCTGATCCTCGACGATGCCTCCGGCGACGACACCGCCGAGCGCGCATTGCAGGCGATAGCGGGCGACCCGCGCTGCGAACTGCTGCGCGGTACCACCGGCCCGCCGCCGGGCTGGACCGGCAAGGCCGCCGCCTGCGCCGCCCTCGCCGAGCACGCCCGGCAGGCCGGCGGCGGAACCGGGGCACTCGTCTTCCTCGACGCCGATGTCCGGCTCGCACCCACCGCGATCGCCGCGGCGGTGGCGTGTCTGCGGGAACGCGGTGTCGCGTTGCTGGCGCCCTGGCCGCGGCAGCGGGCCGAGACCGTGGCCGAACGTCTGGTGCAGCCGCTGCTGTGCTGGTCGTGGGCATCCACTCTGCCCGTCGCGTGGGCCGATCGCGGCACCCGGGGTTCGACCGTCGTGTCCTGTGGTCAGTTCCTGGTCGTCGACGCGGCGCGGTATCGCGCGGTCGGCGGTCACGCGGCGGTCGCCGGCAGTGTCACCGAGGATCTCGATATCGCCCGGGCCCTGCGCCGCGCCGGTGACCGCACCGCGGTGGCGGCCGCGGGCGGACTGGCGCGCACCCGGATGTATCGGGACGCGCACGAGCTGGTGACCGGCTACGACCGCTGGCTCTGGTCGGCCTACGGCGGTTCGGTCGCGGGTGGGGCCGCGGTGGGCGCGGTCGCCGCGTGGACATACTGGCTGCCTCCGGTGACGGCCGTGCTGGGCCGCGGCCGGCTGCGCCGGATCGGCCTGCTCGGGTACACCGCCGCGGTCACGGGCCGCTTGCTGGCCCGCGCCCTGGAGTCGGGCCGCGGACCGGACCGCGGCGACCTCGCCGACGCTCTCGCCCACCCCGCCTCGGTCGCCGCCTACCTGTTGCTGTGGCAACACTCACACCGCGCTCGCCGTCGCAACGCGCTGACCTGGCGGGGACGCCCTCTGCTACCCGGCCAAGAGCTGGATTCTCGATGATTCTTGGTCTTGTGCCCGCCGGGCGCCCGGCCGGATGATGAACCCGCCCGGCACGACCGGCGGGCAGGGCCTCGCGGCCCGGGTTTCGAGGAGGCTGCACCATGACCATCGTCGGCCACACCAGCGTCGATACCACGTGGACGCAATGGCTCGAGCGATGCTCGGTCCGGCTGCGCAGCCCGCACAGCCTCAGCGAACCGGTCGCCCGCCACCAGCTCAGCGAATCACCGGAACTGCTGCCGGGCCTGCCGGGCACCTGGTGGGTCATCGACGGCCGGGTGTTCATCGCGGCCAAGCCCGGCGACCGCCTGGACCACGCCGGTGAGCGGATCGCGGGCATCGAGATACTCGACCCGGTCGACGGCGCCCCCGGACTCATCCTGCGCCACGACGACCGCGCGCTCGAAGTGATCCGCCGGAACGACCGGATCACCGTCCACGTCTACACCCCGGCCGACTGACCTCTCGCCCCCGCCGGCCGGCGCCGGTCAGGCGCTGATCGGCGCGGTGGTGACGCCGTAACCCAGATTGGTCAGCACCTCACCGGTCGCCTTGGCGAAGTTCAGGGTGATGAAGTGCAGACACGGTGCGCCCTCGGCGATCAACCGTTCCCCCATCTCGGTGGCGATCTCGATCCCCGCGGCCCGGACCGCGGCGCGATCCTCCTCCGGCCCGGATCCGGCGGCCCGGTGCAGCCGTTCGATCACCCGTTCCGGCAGCGGCCGGCCGCACAGCTGCTCGGCCCGCTCGACCGTGCGCAGCGACGTGATCGGCATCAGTTCCGGAATGATCGGTTTGGCGCCCTCCACCGGGTCCAGGGCGGCGACCCGATCGCGCAGTCGTAGGTACTCGTCGACGTCGAAGAACATCTGGGTGATCGAATACTCCGCGCCCGCACGCAGTTTCGCCGTCAGATGGGCGGTGTCATGGTCGAGATCGAGCGAACGGTGGTGTCCCTGCGGGAACGAGGCGACCCCCACATGGAAATCGCCGAGGTCACGCACGATGCGCACCAGTTCCTCGGCGTACTCCACCCCCTCGGGGTGTTTATGCCATTCGCCCAGCGGATCGCCCGGCGGATCACCGCGCAGCACGAGAATATTGCTGATCCCGGAATCGGCGTAGGCCCCGACGATCGACCGCAGCTCGGCGACGCTGTGCCCGACCGCCGTGAGATGGCCGACCGGCAACAGGGTGGTCTGCAGGGCGAGTTCACCGGTGACCCGCACCGTGCGCTCCCGGGTGCTCCCACCGGCACCGTAGGTCATCGAGACGAACGCCGGATGCATCCGCTCGAACGTGCGCACCGCCCGCCACAACCGCTGCTCGCCCGCCTCGTCGCGGGGCGGGGAGAACTCCACGGAGAACGGCACCGCGCCATCGGCGTGCCGGCACAGGCTCTGCACGACCGAAGGCGTCGCGGAGACGTTCGGTGACGTGGGGGACGGCCGGCCAGGGGTCGGGAGTCCCCGCGCGTTGTCGAAAGTCACCGGCTCAGTCTAGAGCCGCCCGGCATTCTCCCCGATCCTCTCCCACCGCCGCCACCGGATCCGAGTCCTGGGCGCGCGCGTATTCTGCGATCAGGTCCCGCCGCCGCGGCGGACGCACGTGGGTAAGCGGCTACCGGCGCCCCCGGTTCCGGTAGCCGCTTACCCACGCAATCGACGATCTGGGAGGTCACCCTGTCTGCCGGAACCGGTATCCCGACGCGGTCGGGTCCTCTCGCGGCCGTTCCCGGGACGGCGGCGTTCGCCGCGGCCGTGGAGCAGGCACTGACCGAATTCTTCGTCGGCCGTCGCGAGCCGGTCGCCGAGCTGGGCCCGGTATTCGCCGGCAGTGTCGAGGCTTTGGAATCGTTCACCTTGCGCGGCGGTAAGCGCACCCGCCCGGGTTTCGCCTGGATGGGCTGGCTGGGCGCCGGCGGCGATCCCGCGAGTGCCGCGGCGGCGCCCGTACTCCGAGCCTGTTCGGCTCTGGAACTCGTCCAGGCCTGCGCGTTGATCCACGACGACATCATCGACTGCTCCCGCACCCGCCGCCGCTTCCCGACCGTGCACGTGGACTTCGAACAGCGGCATCGGCAGGCGGGCTGGGCCGGGGATTCCGCCCACTACGGCGAATCGGTGGCCGTTCTGCTCGGCGATCTGGCGCTGGCCTGGGCCGACGATATGGTGCACGACGCCGGGCTGGACGCGGCGGCGCTGGCGCGCTTCGCCCCGGTGTGGGCGCGAATGCGCACCGAGGTCCTGGGCGGGCAGCTGCTCGATGTCCACGGCGAGGCCAGCGGCGACGAATCGGTGGCCGCGGCGCTGCGGATCAATCGCTACAAGACCGCGGCCTACACCGTGGAACGCCCGCTGCATCTCGGCGGGGCGCTCGCCGCCGCCGACGCCGGGCTCATCACGGCCTACCGCACCTACGGGACCGATATCGGGATCGCCTTCCAGCTCCGTGACGATCTGCTGGGTGTTTTCGGTGATCCGGCCGTGACCGGTAAACCGTCCGGTGACGATCTGCGCGAAGGTAAACGCACCGTGCTGGTCGCGGAGGCGCTGCAGCGCGCCGCGGAGACGGACCCGGCCGCCGGCGACACCCTGCGCGGCGCGATCGGTACCGACCTGTCGGACGCGCAGGTCGGCGAATTGCGCGCGCTCCTCATCGAACTCGGCGCGGTCGACGCGGTGGAGGCCAGGATCAGCGCACTCACCGAGCAGGCCCTGGGCGCGATCGACGCCAGTTCCGCCACGCCGGAGGCGAAGACCCGGCTCCGCGAGATGGCCTTGGCGGCCACCCGGCGCGCGGCATGAGCGGCGGGGGCAGGCCGGATATCGCCCCGGCGGACCACCGGTACGGGCGGAGGGGCCCGTCGTGAAGTCGGTCCCGGGGCCGGTAGAGCAAGTGGTCGTGGTCGGTGCGGGGCTGTCCGGGTTGGCGGCCGCGCTGTATTTGACCGGCGCCGGATGCGCGGTGACCCTGGTGGAACGGGCCGACCATGTCGGCGGCCGGGTCGGGCGGTACCGGTTCGCCGACTACGAGATCGATTCCGGGGCGACTGTGCTCACCCTCCCCGGACTCGTCGACGACGCACTGGCCGCGGTGGGTACGGACACCTCGAGTGCGGTGCCGCCGCTGCGGATCCGGCCACTGAGCCCGGCCTACCACGCCCGTTTCGCGGACGGGTCCGACCTGCGGGTCTTCTCCGATCCGGAGCGGATGAGCGCCGAGGTGGCGCGCGCCTGCGGACCGGAGGAAGCCGTCCGGTATCGACGGTTGCGAGACTGGCTGGGTCGCGTGTTCCGGGCCGAATACGACGAGTTCCTGGCAACGAACTTCGATTCCCCGCTGGATATGGTGCGGTACCCGGAGAAGCGGGCGGCCCTGCTCCGGCTGGCCGGGCTCGGCGGCTTCGGCCGGTTGGGCACCCGGGTCACCCGGACACTGCGCGATCCACGACTGACCCGGCTGTTCACCTTCCAGGCGCTGTACGCGGGGATGGC
This sequence comes from Nocardia sp. NPDC050799, assembly GCF_040654015.1. Classification (NCBI taxonomy): domain Bacteria; kingdom Bacillati; phylum Actinomycetota; class Actinomycetes; order Mycobacteriales; family Nocardiaceae; genus Nocardia; species Nocardia sp. NPDC050799. Next base: position 173,000 of record NZ_JBFAHF010000002.1, on the reverse strand, counting down.
ACCCGAACAGGCACTCGGCGTGTACGGCGCGATCCCCTATATGGACACCGCCCTCGGCGTCTACTTCCCCGACGGCGGAATGCGCGCGGTCGCCGAAACTCTGGCCGGCGCGTTCACCGCGGCCGGCGGCCGGCTCGAACTCGGCACCGAGGTCACCGGACTCGACTATCGCCGCGGCCGCGGCGCGGCCCGGGCCCGGCGGGTCCTGCTCGCCGACGGCCGGGCCCTGCCCTGTGACGCGGTGGTCCTCACCACCGATCTCGGTGCGCTGGATCGTTTCGGCGTGCGCCCCCGCCGCGGGTTGCGGGCCTCGCCGTCGGCGGTCGTCGCGCACGGCACGGTACCCACCGGCATTACCGGGAACTGGCCGGTGCAGGCCCATCACACCATCGACTTCGGCGCCGCCTGGTCCCGGACCTTCGCCGAGATCACGCCGCGTCGCGGCGGCCGGCTCATGAGCGATCCGTCACTGTTGCTCACCCGGCCCGCACTGAGCGATCCCGGGCTGTACCTCACCCGCGGCGCGACCCGGTACGAACCGTTCTCGCTGCTCGCCCCCTGCCCCAACCTGGATTCCGCGCCGCTGGACTGGTCGCGGCTGGGTCCCTCCTACCTGCGCGAACTGCTCGGGGTACTGGAGCGGCGCGGGTATCACGGGATCACCGAACATTTCACCGTCGACCGGCTCGACACGCCCGCGACCTGGCGCGATCAGGGCATGCTCGCCGGAACTCCGTTCTCGGCCGCGCATCTGTTCCGCCAGACCGGCCCTTTCCGTACCCGTAACCTCGTGCCCGGCAGGGAGAACGTGGTCCTGGCCGGATGCGGTACGACGCCCGGCGTCGGTGTGCCGACCGCGCTGCTGTCGGGAAAACTCGCGGCACAGCGCGTTGTGGGCGAGAATCGCGGGGTCCGGACGCGCGCCCCGGCCACCGTCCGGCCGCCTTCGTGACGGAAGCCGTAAACTGAGCGCCGACCTATTCGCCCGCGGTTGCGACCGCCGACCATCCAGGGGGGAACGACACCAGATGCCAGCCCCCCATATGCACACCACGACCAGCACCGTTCCGGTCGCCGACACCGATCCGGCCGCCTCCGGGCCGTCGCCCGCACGCACGACCGCGGGTGCCGGTCTCGCGCCCGGGTTCTGGAGCCAGGTGCGTATCTGCGGCGATTTCCTGCGCAGCCCGGAAGGCCATGCGGCCCTGCTCGGATTCGCCGGTGCCCTGATGATCACCTTCGGCGGATTCGGCGCCGGCGGCGTCCGCAAACGGGATCCGCTGCTCGAGGCGGTTCACCTGTCCTGGTTGCGGTTCGGCCACGGCTACGCGCTGTCGATGATCTGCGTCTGGGCGGGTGTGCTGATGATGGTGGCGGCCTGGGTCCGGCTGGGCCGGATCACGCTGGGCTTCGGCGGCCACTCCGGTGAGGTGCGGCTCAACGAGCTGCGCGCCATCGTCGGTATCTGGATCGCGCCCCTCATGTTCGCGGTACCCATGTTCAGCCGCGACGCCTACTCCTACCTGGCCCAGGGCGCGCTGCTGCGCGACGGTTTCGACCCGTACCAGGTGGGCCCGGTCGCCAATCCGGGGATCCTGCTCGACAATGTGAGCACGGTCTGGACCACCACCACCGCGCCCTACGGCCCGGCGTTCCTGCTGCTGGGCCGCGCGATCACCGCGGTCACCGGCGACAGCGTGGTCGGCGGCACGATCGCCCTGCGGTTCGTGATGCTGCCCGGCCTGGCCCTGATGATGTGGGCTGTGCCGTACCTGACCAAGCACCTGGGCGGGCGGCCGACCGTCGCCCTGTGGCTGGCGGTGCTCAACCCGCTGGTGCTCATCCACCTCATCGGCGGCGTGCACAACGAGATGCTGATGGTCGGCCTGATGTGCGCCGGGATCGCGCTGGTGCTGGAACGTCATCATGTGGCCGGCATCGTGGTGGTGGCGATCGGGGTCGCGATCAAGGCGACCGCGGGCGTCGCCCTGCCCTTCCTGGTGTGGATCTGGATGCTGCACGAACGCGAGCGCCGCGCCGAGGACGGCCAGCGCGCCGCACTGGCCACCAGCAGCCGCGAGTTCCTGGCCCATCACTGGAAGATGTTCGCCAAGATCGCGGGTCTCGGTCTCGCGGTGTTCGCGGCGGTGTTCGTGGCGGCCTCGGCGATCGCCGGGGTCGGGATCGGCTGGCTCACCGCGCTGTCGGGGTCGCGCAAGATCATCAACTGGTTGTCGCTGCCCACCGTTATGGCACACGCGGTCACCTGGGTCACCCCCTTCGGGCTGGATTCGTCCCTCGAGGTGACCCGCATGCTGTGCATGCTGGCCCTGGTGGTGTTGCTGGTGTGGACCTGGTGGCGGTTCAAACTCAGCGAACGCGATGCCGTCCTGGGCATCTTGATCGCCTTCGTCGCCATCGTGATCCTGTCGCCGGCCGCGCTGCCCTGGTACTACTCCTGGCCGCTGGCGCTGGCCGCCGGTTTCGCGCTGTCCACCACCACACTCATGACCCTGGTCGGTGTCTGTACCTGGCTGATGCTGGTGTTCCAGCCCGACGGTTCGATCGGCCTGTACAACTTCTGGCATGTCGCGGCCGCGACCTTCGCCTCCGTGGTCGCCGCGCTCTCGCTGCGCACCGTCGACCCGCTGCGATTGCGCGGTACTCCCCGGGCGGTTCCCGCGCCCGCTGTTTCCGCCGGTCTGTGAACGGCCGCAGTGGTGTGCGGCCCGGCGCGCCGGCGCCGCCGGCCGACGCCGCCGCGCTGCGGGACGCCTACGAGCACTGCCGCCGAGTGGCCGCCGCGCACGGACGTTCCTACTATCTGGCGACCCGGCTGCTGTCGGCCGACCGCCGCCCGGCGGTCCACGCACTGTACGGTTTCGCCCGCACGGTCGACGATATCGTCGATGATCCGCACCTCGGCGAGCCACGGCGGGCCGTGACCGCCCTCGACGCGGTCGAGCGTCGTCTCCGCACCGCCTGGTCCCGGCCCATCGGCATGCCGATGGCGCCGCGCACCGATCCGACGCTCCCCGCGGCCTTCGATCGGGTCGTCCCCGCGCTCACCGATACCGTCGGCCGGTTCGCCATCGATCCGCGTCACTTCTGGACCTTCCTGGATTCCATGCGGATGGACATCCCCGGCTCACCGCTGTTCCGCAACCGCTACCCGACCATGGCGGCACTGTACGAGTACATGCGTGGCTCGGCCGCCGCCATCGGCCTGCAACTGCTGCCCGTCCTGGGCACCGTCTGCCCGGCGGCCGAAGCCGAACCCGCGGCCGCCGCGCTGGGCGATGCCTTCCAGCTCACCAATTTCCTCCGCGATATCGGCGAGGACCTCGACCGGGACCGGATCTATCTCCCGGCCGCCGAGCTCGCCGCCTTCGGAGTGGACGAAGCACTGCTGATCGACGGCCGGCGCACCGGTCGTACCGATCGCCGCCTGCGCCGGGCGCTGGCACATCTGATCGCCGTGAACCGAGATCTGTACCGCTGCGCCCGGCCGGGCATCGAGTTGCTGACCCCCCGGGCGCGGCCCGGTATCCGGACCGCCGCGGCCCTCTACGCGGCCATCCTCGACCGCATCGAGGACAGCGGCTACGCCGTCTTCGCGCAGCGCGCCGTCGTACCGCAGCGCCGGAGATTGCGGCTCGCCGCGCACGCGGCCCTCGGTACCTGAGGGCCGCGTAAACGGTCAGAAGGGCTCGGCGGCGGCGCGGCGCAGCACCTCACGCGCCAGTGGCCCGTGCAGCGCCTCCACCGGCTTACCCGGCAGCGTGTCGTCCTCGGTGAAGATCCACTCCATAATCTCCTCGTCGGTGTACTTCGCGTCGCGCATCACCGTGATCAGACCGGGCAGGAATCTCAGGATCATGCCCGTATCGTCGAAGAAGATCTCGGGCACACCGACCACGCCGTCACGCCGGACGGCCAGCAACTGGTTGTCGCGCAGCATCTGATGCACCCTGGTCACCACGACGCCCAGTTTCTTCGCGACTTCGGGCAGCGCGAGCAGGGGTACCGAGGCGGGCAGGACATCGGTACTACAGGGAAAGGCACTCACGGAAGACAACGGTAGACGCTGCCCGCCTCCCTGCCGTGAGACACCCGCGACGGCACGGCCGATACCATCGACAGCAGCCGCGCGGGGCGGCCACCGTGTAGGACACGGTTCGAAGGTGGAGAGGTTCGTGACAGCCGGAGGAGAATTGATCGGCGCCGTACTGGATCGGCGCTACCGGATCGACGCGCCGATCGCCCGCGGTGGGATGTCGATGGTGTTCCGCGGGGTCGATACCCGGCTGGGCCGCCAGGTCGCCATCAAGGTGATGGATCCCAAGTTCTCCGGCGACCCCCAGTTCCTGAGCCGCTTCGAATTCGAGGCCCGGGCAGTCGCCGGCCTCAAACACCCCTCCCTGGTCGAGGTCTACGACCAGGGTATGGACGGCGAGTACCCGTTCCTGGTCATGGAGCTGGTCCAGGGCGGCACCCTGCGCGAACTGCTGCGCGAGCGCGGCCCGATGCCGCCGCACGCGGTCCGCGCCGTCGCCGAACCGGTACTGGCCGCGATCGGTGTCGCGCACGCCGCCGGACTGGTGCATCGCGATGTGAAACCGGAGAACGTGCTCATCTCCGATTCCGGCGATGTCAAGATCGCCGATTTCGGCCTGGTGCGCGCGGTGGCCGCGGCCAGCACCACCTCGGCCAGCGTCATCCTGGGCACCGCGGCCTACCTCTCGCCGGAACAGGTCACCTCCGGCAGCGCCGACGCCCGCAGCGATGTGTACGCGTTCGGCATCTTGATCTTCGAACTGCTCACCGGCCGGGTGCCCTTCACCGGCGACAATTCCCTGTCGGTGGCCTACCAGCGGGTAGAGAACGACGTACCGAGCCCCAGCGAGTTCATCGCGGGGGTCCCGCCCGAATTCGACCGGCTGGTCGCCCGGGCGACCGCCCGGGAACCCGGGCACCGATTCGCCGACGCGGGTGAGATGGTCGCCGAACTGCGGGCCATCGCCGCCCGCCTGGAGCTGCCCGCCTACCGGGTCCCCGCCCCCCAGGACTCGGCCGAACACACCAGTGCCCGCCATCCGGTCACCCCGCCCGCACCCGAGCCCGCCGCGGTGGCCGGGCCCCAGGCCACCCGGATGGTGACCACGGCCCGCCCCCGGACCGAACCACCCCCGCCTGCCTATATCCCCCCGCAGCAGTCCACCCAGTACAGCGCCTATCAGGAGAGCCGGGCCGGCCATCGGCGCAACGGCATGATCTGGGCCGCCGTGGTGGTGGTGCTGACCCTGCTGGTCGGCATCGGCGGCTGGTGGCTCGGCATGGGCCGCTACGCCACCGTCCCGTCCGTCGCCGGCATGACAGTGCCGAACGCCACCACCGAACTGCAGGACGCCGGATTCGAGACCGGCACCCGGGACAAGGCCTCCGATACCGTCCCCGTCGGCGGCGTCGTGGGCACCGATCCGGGTCCGGGCGCCCGCGAGACCAAGGGCTCCACGGTCGATATCCTGATCTCCAGCGGCAAACCACAGGTCCCCGCGGTGTCCCCCGGCGCCGACTGGGACGAAGTTCAGCAGCTGATTCGCGACCAGGGCCTACAGCCGGTCGACGGCGGCGAAGTCGCCAGTACCGCGCCCGAGGGAACACTGGCCCGTATCGACCCCGGGCCCGGCACCGTCCTGCCCGCCGGCGCCCATGTGCAGGTCTGGAAGAGCAACGGATCCAAACCCGTCCAACTACCCGACCTGCGCGCCGACACCCCCGAGCAGGCCCGGCAGAAGCTCACCGACCTCGGATTGACGGTCGGCGGCGAACGCCCCGTCTACGACAAACTCGTCGAGGCCGGCCGGGTCATCGGCACCGACCCCGCGGTCGGCACCACCGTCGACGCCGGCTCCTCGGTCACCCTGCTGATCTGCGAAGCCGTCACCATGCCCTCGGTCACGGGGAAAAGGGTCTCCGAAGCCCGCCATACGCTGGAATCCCTCGGACTGACGGTCCAGGTACGCCAGCTGGCCCCGCTGGATTCCTCGGCCGTGGTCTCCCAGAACCCCCCGGCCAACGCCAACGTAGAGCCCGGCGCAACCGTCACGATCGTGGCCTTCCCCTGACAGACCATTCCCAGTAGGACGACCGGCAACCCCGACACCCGTCCCCTCTCCGCGCGAGCCCCCATGTGCACCTGGACGTCGAATGCCGACGCAACCCGTATGCGTCGAGTTCTACGAGACACCTCGAAGGGTTGAGGCCCGTCTCGCCCCTTGGCCGAAGGTGCTCAACGGTCGCTCTCTATGGACGGGGCCCACCGCACATCGCATGCGGCGAAGCCGCGAGTCTCGAGGCCGAAACGGCGAGACCAAGGGGGCCTCGACCCCGCGCCGCCGCAGGCGGCACCAAGAAACACAGCACCTTCACGAGCAAGCCCACATCCCCACCTTCACGAGCAAGCCCACGTTCTTGCTCCACCTCGAACCCAGATCACATCTCCATGAGCGCACCCTGACGCAGGTGCGAGACGAAACGCGCCGGTGAAGAGGTGAGCCGGGTATCGCGGGCAGTCTCGCCACCCGACCCTGTTCCGGCGCGAGGCCGTCGGAGAGCTGATTACCGCAACATCTCCGCGACCAGGAAGGACAGCTCCAAGGACTGCTGGGTGTTCAACCGCGGATCGCAGGCCGTCTCGTACCGTCCGGACAGGTCGAGATCGGAGATGTCCTGGGCACCGCCCAAGCATTCCGTCACGTCCTCGCCGGTCAGTTCGATGTGCAGGCCGCCCGGGTGGGTGCCGAGCGCGTGGTGGACCTCGAAGAAACCCTGGACCTCGTCGACGATGCGGTCGAAGTGCCGGGTCTTGAAACCGGTCGAGGATTCGTGGGTGTTGCCGTGCATCGGGTCGCACTGCCAGATCACCTGGTGACCGGTCGACTGGACCTTCTGCACGATCGCCGGGAGGATCTCGCGGACCTTCGTGTTACCCATCCGGGAGACCAGGGTCAACCGGCCGGGCTCGTTGTTCGGGTCGAGCCGTTCCACGTATTCCACCGCCTGCTCCGGAGTGGTACTCGGCCCGATCTTCACGCCGATCGGGTTGGACAGCAGCTCGGCGAAGGCGATATGCGCACCGTCCAATTGGCGGGTGCGCTCCCCGATCCACAGGAAATGCGCGGAGAGGTCGTAGAGGGCCGGGTCACCGGCCGAGTTGTGCGCGAGCCGCAGCATGGCCCGCTCATAGTCCAGGACCAGGGCTTCGTGGGAGGCATAGATCCGCGCCGACTGCAGACTGGGGTCGGTGACCCGGCAGGCGGTCATGAAACGCAGACCGCGATCGATCTCCCCGGCGAGCGCCTCGTAGCGCGCACCGGCCGGGGACTGTGCGACGAAATCCCGGTTCCAGTCGTGCACCTTGTGCAGATCGGCCATGCCGGCGTTGGTCAACGCCCGGACCAGGTTCATCGCGGCACTGGCGTTCGCGTAGGCGCGCACGAGGCGGGAAGGGTCGTGCTCCCGGACGGCCGCATCGGCGACCAGGGAGTTGACCATATCGCCCCGGTAGGACCTCAAACCGAGGGCGTCGGTATCGGAGGATCGGGGTTTGGCGTACTGCCCCGCGATCCGCGCGACCTTGACCACCGGCAGGCTGGCCCCGTAGGTGAGCACCACCGCCATCTGCAGCAGGGTGCGGATATTGCCGCGAATATGCGGTTCGGTGTTGTCGGCGAACGTTTCCGCGCAGTCGCCGCCCTGCATGAGAAATGCCTCACCTCGTGCTACCTCGGCGAGCCCTTTCCGCAGCTCGTCGACCTCCGCGGGGATGCAGATCGGCGGCACGCTCTCCAGCACCGTGCGCATGTTCGCCGCCTGCTCCGGGTCCCAGGACGGCTGCTGCAGCGCCGGGCGCGAGAGCGCGTCGTCGAGCTGTTTCCGCAGGTCACTGGGCAACGGCGGAAGCTCGGGCAAACGGTCGATGGGAACGTCGACGGTCCAGTTCACCCTTCCAGGATACGTTGCCGGGATTATCGCCCCACCTCCGGCAGGGCCGGGCGGGCCACCGGCGACCGGCCGGCGGAGACCGGCCGTCCGGAGCGGGCGGAGGCTGCGCGGAACATGCCCCTCGACCGGGCCTGGGTAGGCTCACATCACTTGTTCGCAGCCGATGGGAACCCACCTTTTGAGATATTTCTACGATGCGGAGTTCATCGAGGACGGCCATGTGATCGATCTGGTGTCGATCGCGTTCGTCTGTGAGGACGGACGTGAGTTCTACGCGGTGTCCTCGGAGTTCGACGCCGGCCGCGCGGGTCCCTGGGTCAGCAGATATGTGCTGCCGAAGCTGCCGCCGCAGACTTCGCCGCTGTGGCGGACCAGAGAGCAGATCCGCGAGGATCTGTACCGCTTCCTGATTCCGCGTCCGACCGTGGCGCCGGAGTTGTGGGCGTGGGTTGCCGCCTACGACCACGTGGTGCTGTGCCAGCTGTGGGGGTCGATGGTGGATCTGCCCTCGGCGCTACCCCGCTACACCAACGAGTTACGCCAGCACTGGGAGGCGCACGGCCGGCCGGAACTGCCGCCACCGCCGCGGGATGCCCACGACGCGCTGGCCGACGCCCGGCACAATCTCGCCAAATTCGAGGCCATCGAGGCAGCTCGCCGGCTCGCACGGTAGCGCCCGGCCGGGTCCGCCCGGCTCCCGGAACGACACAGGCCCCCTGTTGCCAGGGGGCCTGTGTGCGGTGCGGTACAGGTCAGTGCCCGTGCTGCCCGTTGCTGCCGTTCGAGCGGGCGTCCTCCTGTACTCGTTTGAGTACGGAGATCTGCCTGTGCTCTTCTTCCAGCTCGTTCGCGAAATGCTGTTCGCTCTCCCCGCGCGGGTCGGGCCGCAGGAAGCTGCCGGTACCCGGCTGGCCGGACGAACCCAGCTGGTTCATCTTCTTGGGCACCACGGCGCCCTGGTATTCCAGCGGGATCGGGTGGCCGTGCGAGTCCACCGGGCCGAGCGGCTGGTGCACCTCGATGTACTCACCGTGCGGCAGGCGCTTGATCACGCCGGTCTCGATACCGTGCTCGAGAACCGCGCGGTCGCTGCGCTGCAGGCCGATGCAGAACCGGTAGGCGATGAAGTACGCCAACGGCGGCGCGACGAGCAGGCCGATACGACCGATCCAGGTGGTCGCGTTCAACGAGATGTCGAACTTGAGCGCCAGGATGTCGTTGACGCAGGACAGTGTGAGCACCACGTAGAAGGCGATGGCCATCGCGCCGATGGCGGTGCGGACCGGGACGTCCCGCGGACGCTGCAGCAGGTTGTGCCGCGCCGTATCGCCGGTCAGCCTCTTCTCGATCCACGGGTAGGCGATCAGCACCACGAACACCAGGCCCATGATCAGCGCGACCCAGAACACCGCGGGCACGGTGTAGCGGCCCAGGTACAGCTCCCACGGCGGCATCAGACGGGCCAGACCGTCGGTCCACATCATGTAGAAGTCCGGCTGGGAACCGGCCGAGACCTGCGACGGGTTGTACGGGCCCAGGTTCCAGATCGGGTTGATCTGCAGTACACCACCCATGATCGCCACGAAACCGAGGGTGAACGCGAAGAACGCGCCCTGGTCGGCGGCGAACACCGGGACGATACGGGCACCGACCACGTTGTTCTCGGTGCGGCCCGGCCCTGGGAACTGGGTGTGCTTCTGGTACCAGACGATGGCCACATGCGCCGCGATGAGCGCCAGCATGATGCCCGGGAACAGCAGCACATGGGCGATGTAGAGGCGCGGGATGATGATCTCGCCGGGGAAGTCGCCGCCGAACATCAGCCAGTGCAGCCAGGTGCCGACCACCGGGACACCGATGGTGATACCGGAGAACGCGGCCCGCAGACCGGTGCCCGACAGCAGGTCGTCGGGCAGCGAGTAGCCGAAGAAGCCCTCGAACATCGCCATGATCAGCAGCAGCGAGCCGATCACCCAGTTCGCCTCACGCGGTTTGCGGAACGCGCCGGTGAAGAAGATGCGGAACAGGTGGATGATGATCGAGGCCGCGAACAGCAGCGCCGCCCAGTGGTGCACCTGCCGGACGAACAGACCGCCGCGCACCTCGAAGGAGATGTTGAGGGCGGTCTCGTAGGCCCGCGACATGCCGACACCGCGCAGCGGCTGGTAGGCGCCGTCGTAGGTGACGTGCGCCATCGACGGGTCGAAGTACAGCGTCAGGTACACACCCGACAGCAGCAGGATGATGAACGCGTACAGCGCGATCTCACCCAGCAGGAACGACCAATGGGTGGGGAACACCTTGTTGATCGATCGCTTCATGAAGGCGGCGGCGCGGTAGCGCTCGTCCACTTCGTTGGCTTGGGCCGCAAGTTTGCGGCCGACAGCCTCTCCAGCACTCATGATCGACGCTCCCAGAAGGCCGGGCCGAGGGGTTCGATGAAGTCACCGTTGGCGACCAGGTACCCCTCTGAGTTTACGGTGATCGGCAACTGCGGTAGCGCTCGGGCAGCAGGACCGAAGATCGGCTTGCCCCATTCGGTCGCGGAGAACTGCGACTGATGACAGGGGCACAGAATCCGGTTGGTCTGCTGTTCGAACAGCGAGGTCGGGCAGCCGAGGTGGGTGCAGATCTTCGAGTAGGCGAAGTAGTCGCCGAAGTTGAAGCTCTCCTGACCCTTACGTTTGATCGCGTTCTTCGCGTCCTCGGTGCGCAGCCGGATGAGCATCACGGCGTTGCGGATGCCGCGCAGCGACTGCAGGGTGGCGTGCTCGTCGCCGCGCCAGGATTCCTTCCACGGGAAGACCGTCTCCATGGCGCCCGCGTCCAGATCCTCGGGACGCACCAGCACGATGTCCTGCGGACGGCCGGTATCGCGACGGATGTAGACGGTTTCGCCCGGGTAGTCCGGAGTCCAGCCCGACACCCACAGCGGCGACTTCTCGCGCTGTGCCCACGGGTTCTTCACCATGCCGCCCACGAACACCAGCAGCGCGCCGATGCCGAGGATGCCGACGCCGGCGCCGGCGGTCCGGGTGATGAGCTTGCGGCGGCCCAGAGTGGAGGTGTCGAGGGCGTCGCCCAGTTCGGCCGCCAGCGTCCGCCGATCGACCTCGCTGGACTTGCCGTCGTGCCGGTCCTGGACCGACAGTTCCGCGGGAATGAACTTCTTCCGGATCAACACCACCGCGATACCGATGGCCAGGATCGAGATACCGAAGGTCAGGCCGTAGAGCGGAGTGGTGAGCGAGTACAGACCGTGCCCGTCGTCTTCCTTGCCCTTGTACTCCCAGGGCCAGAACAGGAAGACACCCACCAGCGCGGCCGCGGCCAGTCCGGAGATCGCGAACCACAGTGCGACCTGCCGTTCGGCGCGTTTCTCCGCGCGGGTACCCGGCACCGGCCAGCGTTGCCGCCGGTAGGCGACTTCCACGCCGTCGCGGGCGGTACCGAGGGCGACCAGCTCTTCCCGCGACATCGCGTCCAGTTCGGCCTCGGTCGGTTCCGCCGGGGTCGCGGCCGCGGAATCTTTGTCCAGGCGACCCATCTCGTTTCGCTCCTGTTCTTCACTCATGGCTTAGGTCCTCGATCCGATCCAGATCGCCGCACCGACCACCGCCACGATGCCGAGGGTCCACATGGCCAGCGCTTCGGTGGCGGGACCGAATCCGCCCAGGCCCCAGCCGCCCGGCGGCTTCGCCTCGGCCGAGTCCTTGACGTAGGCGATGATGTCGCGCTTCTCCTCCGGCGACAGCTGCCGGTCGGAGAATTTCGGCATGTTCTGGGGGCCGGTGACCATGGCGGTCCAGATCTGCGCCTCGGTGGCCGGCTCCAGCGGCGGGGCGAACTTGCCCGAGGACAGCGCGCCACCACGGCCGGTGAAGTTGTGGCAGGACGCGCAGTTCATGCGGAACAGCTCGCTACCGCGACCGATATCGGCGCCGCGCAGTGATTCCTGGGCGATCTCACCGTTGGCGTCGCGCAGCACCGTCGGGCCGCCGCCGTTGGCCGCGACATAGGCGCCGATCGCGTCGGTCTGGTGCGCGTCGAACTTCGCGGGTTTGCGCTCGGCCTGCGCTTCGTTGCGGGTCATCGGCATACGCCCGGAGGACACCTGGAAGTACACGGCCGCCTCGCCGACACCGATCAGGCTGGGACCGCGGTCGGCCACACCCTGCAGGTTGGCGCCGTGGCAGGTGACGCAGGAGGTCTCGTACAGTTGCTGACCCTCGCGGATCAGCGCCACCGAATCCTCGTTCGCCGTGGCCACCTGGGGCTCGGGGGTGAGCGCCGAGGCGAGGAAACCGGCTCCGACGAGACCCACCATGAGCGCGAGGCCACCCGCAATCCGTCGGCGGACGCGGCGCTGCCTGCGCTTCTTGCTGGCCTCGCCGTGCCCACCGCTGGCGGGCGCTGGCGCTGTCGGGGGCGATGAACTCATCTGTGTCCCTTTGGAGTAGACGGAACCTGGTGGGCTGTTGACGTGTGCACCCGCGCTACGCCTGTGTGGTCACGCTGCGCTACCTCCTCCGGCGCCGACGCTCGGGTGCAGGTCGGCGTCACCGGACGAAGTAGATCGTGGCGAAGAGCCCGACCCACACGATGTCGACGAAGTGCCAGTAGTACGAGACGACGATCGCGGCGGTGGCCTGAGCGGGTGTGAACTTGCTCATCGCGGTGCGCGCGAGCAGGAACAGGAACGCGATCAGACCGCCGATGACGTGCAGGCCGTGGAACCCGGTGGTGATGTAGAACACCGATCCGTAGGAGCTGCCGGCAATCGAGGTGCCCTCCGCCACCAGGTGGTAGTACTCGTAGCCCTGACCGCATACGAAGAACGCGCCCATGAGGAACGTGACGACATACCAGCGGCGCAGCCCGAACACGTCACCGCGTTCGGCCGCGAATACGCCCATCTGGCAGGTGAACGACGAGGCGATCAGCACGGCGGTGACCGGGATGGCCAGCGTCATGTTCAGCTCGGTCGGCGGCATCGGCCACTCGGGCGCCTGACTTCGCGCGACGAAGTACATCGCGAAGAGGCCGGCGAAGAACATCAGCTCGCTGGACAGCCAGATGATGGTACCGACGCTGACCATGTTGGGCCGGTTCAGCGAATGCACACGCTGGGTTATGGCCGATCCTGAGGTACCTACTGCGGTCGTCACGGGGGTAAGTATGACTCTTCGTAGTACGACAGTCGAAGTCGGGTTCCCAACTCGATTATCTGTGTCGTGATCGACCGGCTCCGTGCGTCTCTCACGGCGGTCCGGCGTGTCGGTTGCTCCCCCACCGCACAGGCCCCGCCAACAGCGCCGATGACGTCGTGCGGTGCGCCCGGCGGTAGGCGGTTTAGGGTGTGCACAACCGTTCGGTCACAGATATCGGTGCGACGAGGAGATTGAGATGAGCGTGCGCAGCTGGCCCCAGATGCTCGGGGCGCTCGCCGACGGACAGGACCTCACCGCGGACGATACGACCTGGGTGATCGACGAGATCTTCACCGACAACTCCACCGCGGCGCAGATCGCCGCGTTCGGGGTGGCGATGAAGATCAAGGGCCCCACCCCCACCGAACTGACCGGTATGGCCCGCGGGATGCTCGGGCACGCGCGGCTGGTGAAGATCGACGGTGACGCGGTGGACATCGTCGGTACCGGTGGCGACCGCTCCGGCTCGGTGAACATCTCCACCATGTCCTCGATCGTGGTCGCGGCGGCCGGGTTGCCGGTCGTCAAGCACGGTAACCGGGCCGCGTCCTCCAAGAGCGGCGGCGCCGATGTGCTCGAAGCCCTCGGGGTGAAGCTGGCCCTGGGCCCCGAGTCGGTAGCGCGCTGTGTACGCGAGGTCGGTATCGGATTCTGTTTCGCGCCGCTGTTCCACTCGGGTCTGCGTTTCGCCGGCCCGGCACGGAAACAGATCGGCATCCCGACCGTCTTCAATGTGCTGGGTCCGCTCACCAATCCCGCCCAACCGCGCGCCGGCCTGGTGGGATGCGCGTTCCCGGACCTTCTGGCGACCATCGCCGGAGTGTTCGCCGAGCGGGGCGCCGGCGCGCTGGTGGTGCGCGGCCGGGACGGCCTGGACGAGATCACCACCTCCGATGTCACCGATGTCTTCGTGGTCGCCGACGGGGTGGCCCGGGAAGCGGTGATCGACCCGGCTCGGCTCGGGATCCCCCGGGTCCACCTGGACGAGCTGCGCGGCGGCGACGCCGAGGTGAACGCGGGGGTGGCCCGCGACGTGCTGGCGGGCAATCCCGGTGCGGTGCGCGACGCGGTTCTGGTGAACTCCGCCGCCGCCATCACCGCCTACGACCTGTCCCGCGGCGCGGACACCGCCGCCGAACTCGACGATCAGCTGATGGCCGGGATCGAACGCGCGGCCACCGCGATCGACAGCGGGGCGGCCGCCGCCCTGCTGGACCGCTGGGCAGCCCTCACCCGAACCCTCGGCGACGACTGACCCCGGTTCACTCGCCGATCGAGAAACCGGCCTCGATATCGGCGCGCGAATACGATTTGAACGCGATATGCGTGACCGTGCGCTGGACGCCGGCGACCTTGTCGATCCGCGCGGTGACCACCTCGGCCACCTCCTCGTGGTCGCGGACCCGCACCAGCGCGATCAGATCGACGTCGCCGGCACACGAGTACACCTCGGTCACGCCCTCGGTATCGGCCACCGCCTGCGCGGTCTCCGGTATGCGCCCATTGTCGGCCTGGATCAGAACGATGGCGGTAATCATGGGAACAGCCTAGGCATGGCGGCGACCGGTCAGCCGCGCTGTTCGTCGTAGGACTCGGCGGCGCGGGCCGCGCCCGCGGCGGCGTCGGCGGCCTCGGCCCAGCCGATCCAGCGACCCGCGCCGCGGGCGGGTTCGGCGTAACCGTCGGTGGTGCGCACGATCCGCACGCCGGGGCGTTCGAGCCAGCGCGCGATCACCGCGACCTCGTCCGGGGACGCACCCAGCAGGGGCGGTAGCCGGAGATCGGCGCCGGTGAGGGGCAATTCGTCCGTGGCCGGCTGCCCGGGCTCCGGCCCGGTGGGGCGCACGGTCTGCGCGGCGGCGACGATCTGCTCGACCACCGGCATCGGCGGAATGCCGCGCGCGGCCGTGCCCGCCCCGGCGAGGCGGCCGTGCCGGACGACGGCGAATTCCCAGCCGCCGGCACCGTCGGGATGCGCGGCGATCAGTTCGGCCGGCCGGGCCACCGCGGCCAGCCGCTGGGTGCGGCGCAGCGCGCGGATGAGGGCCGCGGTCCGGTCCCGCAGCCGGGCCGCGGATTCGTACTGCTCGTTCGCCGCGTAGTCCTCGATCCGGGCCAGCAGGACATGGACCGCGGCATCGTCGGCTCCGGTGAACAGGGCGCGCGCGGCCGCGGGGGCCGCCGCGTAGGCCGCGGCGGCCCGCGGCTCGGGGGCCGCCGCCGGGCAGCCGCCGACGGCCTCCGGCGCACAGGTGTGCAGGGCCGTCCGGGACAGTCGGGTGGTGCAGGTGCGCAGACCGCAGTACTCGGCCAGCGTGGCGGCGATCCCGGCGGCCGCGGCACGGGCGTGGAACGGTCCCACCGCCGGACCGCCGGGGTCACGCACCAGGGTGAGCCGCGGGAAGGCTTCGGCGGTGAGCGCGATCCACCAGGCGCGCTTCGGAAATTTGGACCGCCGGTTGTAGGGCGGGGCATGCGCGGCGAGCAGCCGCAGCTCCCGGACACCGGCTTCCAGCCCGTGCGCGCACACCACGTGGTCGACGCGGGTGGCCAGCCGCACCATCTCCCGGATCCGGCCGCGGGTCTCGGAGCCGGTGAAGTAGCTGCGTACCCGCCGGCGCAGATTCACCGCCGTACCTATATAGAGGACTTCGTCCGACGGTCCGCGGAACAGGTACACACCGGGCGCGGCGGGCAGGTCGACGGCGAGGGCGCGTTTGGCCCGCTGTCCCGCGGTGACCTCGGGCAGATAGTCGATCAGTTCGGTGAGGCTGTGCACCCCCTGGTTCCCCACCCGGCCGATCAGCGCGTGCAGTACATCCACGGTGGCGCGGGCGTCGTCGAGCGCGCGATGGGTCGGGGTGGTGCTCGCGCCGAGCACCTGGGCCAGCACCCCGAGCCGGACCGACGGCGCCTCGTCGCGGCCGAGCACCCGCCGCGCGAGCCGGACCGTGCACACCACCTGGGCACGCGGCCACGGGGTGTCGCAGCGCGCGGCGGCGGCTTTGAGGAAGCCCATATCGAAGCGGGCGTTGTGCGCGACGAGGACCGCCCCGGCGGCGAACTCGAGGAACCCGGGCAGGACCGCGTCGATAGGTGGCGCGGCCCGCACCATCGCGGTGGTGATGCCGGTGACCTGCACGACTGCCGGCGGGATGGACCGGCCGGGATCGACCAGGGTCGCGAATTCACCGAGCACTTCGCCTCCGCGTACTTTGACCGCGCCGATCTCGGTGATCGCATCGTCGGCCGGACTGGTGCCGGTGGTTTCCAGGTCCACCACCACGAATGTCGTGTCGTAGAGCGGAGTGTCGAGCTGGTCGAACGCCAGTTGCCGGGCAGGCAGCGGGGCGGGTTCGGACACGGCGGCAGGCTACCGGGCGGGTGCGACAGGTTCGCGATACCGGTTCGTTGTGCGTGATCTTCAGACGGACAGCGAATCTGTACGTATTCCCCCTCGGGACACCATTCACCACGCAAATGTGCGCCAGCTCACATTCAATGTTCGTTTGCTATGTAATTGCCCTATTAGCTGCAAAATGGTCGAGGAATCCAAAACAGGGAAGTCGCGGCAGAGCAAACCGGAACGGGCGTCCCAGCGCGGCCACTGTCCCAGCACGGACATCCACCCGCTCGAGCTGGGAAAATCAACCGATTCCGCCGCCGACTCCCCCTCTACGGAAGACACCCGCATACCACCGCCCCACCCCCACGTAACCTCGGCGCAATTCACCGATGCCCTGTGATTTCGCTCGCACAATTTGCCGAGCGAAAGCTGCGGGCCGCACGTTTATCGAGCCCAGGGGCTTTACAAATGGCCGTGATCTGTTCGTAATCTTTTCGAGACCTCGCGGAGTTCGGCGCACCATCGGCGGTGCGACCGGGCGGGGAGATCGGAAGGACCGCATCATGGCGTTCAACACCGTCAAGCGACAGGCACGGCGCGTAGCCGTAACCGGAGCCGTCGGCGCTGCCACCCTGGGCGCATTCCTGCTCCCCGCCGCACCGGCCGCCGCCCAGCCGGTGACCATCGGCGGCTTCGGCACGTTCGAGGTGCCCAACGACATCCCGGTCCCCGCGGGCATCCCCGGCGTGCAGGCGCCCGGCGCCGCCGTCGCACCGCCCTTCGTCACCCCCACCAAGACCGCGGGCCGGCTGGCGCTCGACGCCGCGCTCTCGAAGGTCGGCGCGCCCTACGTCTACGGCGCGGCCGGTCCGAACGCCTTCGACTGCTCCGGTCTCGTGCAGTGGTCCTACAGACAGGCCGGGCGCGAACTACCGCGCACCAGCGACGCGCAGCTGGCCTCGGGCTCGCCGGTCTCCATGAACGACCTGCAGCCCGGCGACGTGGTGTCGTTCTACGGCGGCGGACATTCCGGCCTGTACGCGGGCGACGGCAATGTCGTGCACGCCTCCACCGCCGGCTCCCCGGTCGCGATCGCGCCCATCTCGTCCATGCCGGTCGCCGGCGCGCGGCGCTACTGAGCGGTATCCGCGGGGTCTCCGGCACGACCTTCCCGGTTCCGGCCGCCGGCCGGGCGACCGCGCCGGGTCGTACTGGACACCCCGCGGGCCCGTCCGTAATCTAATCGAGACCTTTACGGGCTACTTCGCACAGAGCGTCATACGGAGAGCGGGGCACAGCAGGCTGTGGCAGGACACGAACAGCGGCAACGACGTCGGCGGGATCGGCGTCGCGGGCCCGGCCACAGGCGAGACCGGTATTCGGGACGTACCGCGCTGGCGGCCGGCCTCCTGGCGGTGGCCCTCTACGGTGGCGGTCCGGCCGGAGCCGATCCGGCCCCCGCACCGACCTCCGCGAGCGAAGCCGTCCAGCAGATGATCGACCTGTCCCGCCAGGCCGAACAGCTCAATCAGCAGGCCCTCACCGCACAGGCCGACCTCGACGCGAAACTGGCCGTCCAGCGCGACGCCGATGCCAAGGTCGCCGCGGCCGGTGCCGCGGTCGACGCCGCGCGCAACGAGGTGGCCCGCTATCGGCCGATGATCGACCGCACCGCCATCGCGGCCTACCAGGGTGCGCGTACCAACCGGTTGTTCTCGGTACTGGTCAGCGACTCCCCGCAGCAGCTGCTGGACCAGATGTCCACGCTGGACGTGGTCGCCACCCAGACCTCCGACCAGTTGAAGCAGTACAAACGCGCCACCGACGCCGCGACCGCCGCCCAATCCGCGGCCCGCGCCGCCGCCGATACCGCCCGCGCCGCCACCGATCAGGCGAACACCGTGCGTGACGACGTCGGGCGCAAACAGACCGATCTGCAGAACGCGGTGGCACGGGTCATCGAAGTCTGGGGCGGTTTGTCGACCGCGGACCGGACCGCACTGGCCGGTTCCCCTTTCCCACCCGGATTCGACCGCGACAGCCTGCTGCGCGACCTGGTACCCGGCAGCGGCACCAGCGCCCTGGCCGCCGGACTCACCCGCGTCGGCGACCCCTACGTCTGGGGCGCCACCGGACCCGACCAGTTCGACTGCTCCGGCCTGGTGCAGTGGGCATTCAGGCAGGTCGGCAAGGAGGTGCCGCGCACCAGTTCGGCGCAGGCCGCCTACGGCACCCCCGTGCGCCGCGACGAACTGCAACCCGGCGACGTCGTCTTCTTCTACGACGACATCTCCCACGTCGGCATCTACGCCGGAAACGGCCTCATGTTGCACGCGTCGACGTTCGGCGTCCCGGTAGCCGTGGCCCCGATGGATTCCACGCCCTATCACTCCGCCCGGCGCTACTGACACCCGGAGCGACCCGGCCGACAGCGCGCCAATACTGTGGGTCGTATGGCTCGAACTCTGCTGGTTACCAATGATTTCCCGCCGCGGCCGGGAGGTATCCAGTCGTATCTGCAGGCGCTGGCCGGGCAGCTGCCTCCGGACGATCTGGTCGTCTACGCACCTCGGTGGCGCGGGGACAGCCACACCCGATTCGACGCGAAACAGCCTTTCCAGGTCGTTCGCCACCCCACCACCCTCATGCTGCCCACCCCCGCGGTGCTGCGCCGCGCCCGGAAGGTACTGCGCGCCGAGGGCTGCGAATCGGTATGGTTCGGCGCGGCCGCGCCGCTGGCCCTGCTCGCCGCGCCGCTGCGGCGCGCCGGCGCCCACCGCATCCTGGCCGGCACCCACGGCCACGAGGTCGGCTGGTCGATGCTGCCGGCCGCCCGGCAGGCGCTCCGGGTCATCGGGGACCACACCGATGTCGTCACCTATGTCAGCAAGTACACGCGCCGCCGGTTCGCCGCCGCGTTCGGACCCGACGCCGCTCTCGAATACCTGCCGCCCGGCGTGGACACCGAAACCTTCCGTCCCGATCCGGGCGCCCGCGCCGAACTGCGGAAACGCTACGGTCTCGGCGACCGGCCCACCGTGCTCTGCCTGTCCCGGCTGGTCCCGCGCAAAGGTCAGGACGTACTGCTGGTCGCCATGCACCGGATCAAGGAACGCATCCCGGACGCCGTCCTGGTGATCGCCGGCAGCGGCCCCTACGAAGACCGGTTGCGCGGCTTCGCCGACGCCCTCGGCCTCGCCGACGAAGTGGTGTTCACGGGCCGGGTCCCAGCTGCCGAACTGGCCGCCCACCACACCCTCGCCGACGTATTCGCGATGCCCGCCCGCACCCGCGGCGCCGGCCTCGATGTGGAAGGTCTCGGCATCGTCTACCTGGAGGCCTCCGCCACCGGCGTCCCCGTGGTGGCCGGAACCTCGGGCGGTGCCCCGGAAACGGTGCTGGACGGGAAAACCGGGCGCGTGGTGGACGGCCGCCGCGCCGATCACGTCGCCGACGCGATCGCCGATATCCTCGCCGACCGCGACGCGGCCGCCGAAATGGGCATTGCCGGAAGGGCTTTCGTCGAACGCCAATGGCGCTGGGACACCCTCGGCGCTCGCCTCCGGCAGCTGTTGTGATCTGGCGCCGCCGCAGGCGGCACCATTAACACAGCGCGCCGATGAGCACCTTCTTCACCATCTACTACGCTCACCCGGGTGAGCAGTATCCAGGTCGCGGACCAAACCTTCCTCGCCGCTCCCGGCGCCGCGGTGGCGGCTGCGCTGGCGGGGCCGGGGCACTGGCGGCGCTGGTGGCCCGATCTCGAACTGGATGTCCGGGAAGATCGCGGCGACAAGGGAATTCGCTGGTCGGTGTCGGGCGCGCTGTCCGGCACCATGGAGGTGTGGCTGGAACCGTCGCTGGACGGCGTGATCCTGCACTACTTCCTGCACGCCGAGCCGCCGCAGCCGCTGCCGCCGCGCAAACTGGCCGCCGCCAACCGGACTCGCCGGGTGGCGGGCAAGGTGATGTCGTTCGAGGTCAAGGACCGTCTCGAGGACGATCGCCCGGCCGGAGTCGCTCCCCACGACAACTGACCGATTTCGTACCGCACCGCCGAAAGGAACCCCTGAGACCCAATGGCCGACCGGACCCAGAGATCGATCGTCATCGCGGCACCCGCGCGGCAGGTGATGTCAGTTATCGCCGATCTGGCGTCTTACCCGGAGTGGGTGTCGGCGGCCAAATCGGTGGAAGTCCTGGAGACCGGGCCCGACGGCCGGGCGCGTACCGCGCGCTTCGTGCTGGACGCGGGCGTGGTCAAGGACACCTACGTGCTGTCCTACACCTGGCAGCCGGACGATCTGGCCGTGAGCTGGACGCTGGTGAGTGGTGAACTGCAGAAGGTCCAGGAGGGCCGCTACGAGCTCGTCGAGCAGCCCGGTGGCGGCACCGAGGTGCGATACGAACTGACCGTGGATCTGACGATCCCGATGATCGGCATGTTCAAGCGCAAGGCGGAGAAGGTGATCACCGATACCGCGCTCAAGGAACTGAAGAAACGGGTCGAAGGCTGACCGGGCCGCGGCGCTCGGGAGACGATGCCCGCGGCGGCGGCCGGGCCGCTCGCGGCACCCGGTCGCGCACGCGGGTCGAAATGTTCGTCGGCAAGGGCGGAGTCGGCAAGACGACACTGGCGTGTGCGCGCGCCATGAGTTGCGCCCGGGCGGGTCAGCGGATTCTGGTGGCTTCGCTCGACCAGGCGCATTCACTCGGTGACGCGCTGGGCTTCCGGTTCGCGCACGATCCGGGTGCCGTCCCGGGGATCACCCAGGTCGTCCCAGGCCTCGAGGTGATCGAACTCGATTCGCTGGCGCTGCTGGAGGAGCGTTTCAGCGCGCTCACCGAACTGCTGCGGACCGATCCGGGTCACGATCACGGTTTCGATCTGGCGGCCCTGGATCCGGCCGAACTCACCGGCCTGCCGGGGGTGCAGGAGCTGCTGATGCTGGTGGAGATCGCCCAGTACGTGGCCGACGACGAATGGGACGCCATCGTCCTGGACTGTCCGCCGACGGCCGATATGCTGCGCATCGTCACCATGCCCGAGACGGTGCTCGGGTATCTGGACCGGGTCTGGCCGCCGCATCATCGGATGATGAGTTCGATCGGTACCGATATCCGCCGGGCCGTCCTGGCGGCGACCGTGCAGCGGGTGGTCACCGCGGTCGGCGAGGTCCGGGATCTGCTCGCCGACTCCGACCGCACCAGTGCCCGGCTGGTCACCCTGGCCGAACGGGTCGCGGTCGCCGAATCGGCCCGGGTGCGTTCGGCCACGGCGCTGCTCGGGTTGCGGCTGGACGCGGTGGTGGTGAACAAGGTGCTCGCCTCGGTACCGCCGCCGGGGCCGGAGCCCCAACATCCCGCCGTGCGCTGGTATCTGAATCGCTGCGCCGAACAGTGGGATGTGATCTCCGGATTGCAGCGGTCGATGCCGGAGGTCCCGGTACTCGTCGCGGGACATACCGGCGCCGAACCGGTGGGCCTGGGCCCGCTGGCGGCGCTGTCGTGCGTGGTCGCGGAGTCGGATGTGTCGCCCGGGAGCGGATACGACGGTGCCCGGCTCGACAGCGGGGGCGCGAGGCGTGACGATTCGGGTTCGGCGCCGATACCGGGAGACGGCACCGCGCCCGCCGTGCGCTTGGAATCCGGGGCGGGCTTGCAGTCGGTGTACGCGATGCGTATCCATCTGCCGATCGCCGATCCGGCGACTCTGCGCCTGGGACGAGTGGAGGACGATTTGATCGTGGGAGCGGACGGCGTCCGCCGCCGGCTACGCCTGGCGCCCGTCCTACGCCGCTGCACCGTCAGCACCGCCGAGCTGGATAACGGATACCTCGTCATCCGTTTCCGCCCCGACCCGCAGGAGTGGCCGAAGTGACCGGAACCCGCTACCGCCAGCCCCAGGGCGTCGCCGAATTCGCCGACGAACTGCGGCTGCTCGCCGAAGCCGTGCTGGAACGCGTCGAACCGGTCCTGCGCGAGGCCGCGGCCGAGGGGCAACCCGAGTGGAACAACTGCGCCTGGTGCCCGCTCTGCGCCGCGGCCGCGCTGGTCCGCGGCGAACATCACGAGGTACTTGCCACGGTGGCCGCGCACGGCACCGCGATCGTCACGGTGCTGCGCGAGGCCTTGGCCGGGGTGCCGGTGGATCCGGTGGTGGCGCATCGGCACGGGCCGGAAAGCGGCACCACGCACCAAAATTCCCACCCCGCCGCGACCGGAGCCGACGGGGCGCCCGGCAATGCCGACGACGCCGATGATCCCGGCGCGGTGACCGGCGGCACCGATGCCGCGAACCCGCCCGGCGACCGCGCCACGGATGCCGGAAAAGCTCGCTATGTCGGTATACCCGTGAACATCAAGCAGTGACCGGCACCCGCTCCGGTGCCCCGCTGACCGTCGGTATCGATATCGGCGGCACCAATATCCGTGCGTCGGTGGTCGACGCCGCGGGCGAGGTCCTGGACACGGTGCAGTACCCGACTCCGCATTCGGCCGTGGCGCTGGAGGCCGCGCTCGACCGCGCGGTCCGCGAACTCGCCGATCGGCACACGCTCGACGCCGTCGGACTGGCGGTCGCCGGTTTCATCTCCCAGGACCGCACCACGGTGCGCTTCGCCCCGCATCTGCCGTGGCGGGACGCGCCCGTGGCGAAACGCCTCACCGACCGCCTCGGCCTGCCCGTCCTGCTCGAACACGATGCCAACGCGGCAATGTGGGCCGAATACCGGTTCGGCGCCGCCGCCGGCGGGCACAACGTGGTGCTGGTGGCGATCGGTACCGGAATCGGTGCCGCGCTACTGCTCGACGGCACCCTGTATCGAGGCACCTACGGCGTGGCCCCCGAACTCGGGCATCTGCAGGTCGTCCCCGGGGGGCGCGACTGCGGATGCGGGAAACGGGGCTGCTGGGAGCGGTACTGCAGCGGGACCGCGCTCGCCGAAACCGCTATCGAACTGCTGGCCACCGAAACCGCGCCCTCGGCGCTGGCCCGGGAGCTCGTCGCCGACCCCGGCGCGGTCACCGGCCGCCGCATCGCCGACGCGGCCCACGACAACGACCCGCTCGCCGTCCGGGTGATGGCCGATTTCGCCCGGTGGCTCGGGCTCGGCCTGGCCTTCGTCGGCGATATCTTCGACCCCGACCTGGTCGTCATCGCCGGTGGGGTGAGCAGTTCGGCGCCGCTGTTCCTCGACGAGGCCCGCGAAGAATATGCTGCGGCGGTCACCGGTCACGGCCACCGGCCGCTGGCCCGGATCCGGACCACCCAGCTGGGCGAGGCGGCCGGCATGATCGGCGCCGCCGAACTCGCCCGCTCGGCGCTCAGCGCCGGAGTCCGAGACCGGGGTACCGGCTCAGAACATCCGGTTTGCCCGGAAAAGGGTCTCGGCACGTTCACGTAACCGAAACGCACTCGTGAAATCTCGGCGGCGAGTGTGGGTGACATTGTTCGCGGGGCTTGGATGTGATCTGCGACCGGCGGTAGAGTCGGCGGGCAGAGGCATTCCCCAAATTCCATCCCGGTTCTCGGAGTAAGGACGTCATGTTCTACTGGCTGCTTAAGTTTGTGCTGCTGGGTCCGTTCATCCACCTCTACAACCGCCCCGAGGTGGAGGGCGTGGAAAACATCCCGGCCGAGGGCGCGGCCATCATGGCGGGGAACCACCTCTCGTTCGCGGATTGGCTTTTCGCCCCGCTGTCGAGTCCGCGCCGGATCAGCTATCTGGCGAAGGCCGAATACTTCACCACCCCTGGCCTCAAGGGGCGGTTCCAGAAATTCTTCTTCAGCGCCTCCGGCCAGTACCCGATCGACCGCAGCGGTGCCGATGCGGCCGAGGACGCGCTCATCGCGGCACGCGCCCTCCTCGACGAGGGCCGTCTGGTCGGCCTCTACCCGGAGGGCACCCGCTCCCCCGACGGCCGGTTGTACAAGGGCAAGACGGGGATGGCCCGGCTGGCCCTGGAGACCGGTGTCCCGGTGATCCCGGTGGCGGTCATCGGCACCGATGAGGTCAGCCCGCCCGGACCGTTCCGGTGGAAGCGGCGCAAGGTGACGGTGAAGTTCGGTAAGCCGATCGATTTCTCCCGCTACGAGGGCATGGGCGGTAACCGGTTCGTCGAGCGCGCGGTCACCGACGAGGTCATGTACGAGCTGATGCGGATGTCGGGCCAGGAATACGTGGACGTCTACGCCTCCAGCTTGAAGAAGAACGTGCCCTCGGGCCCTTCCTCCCACCTCCCGCGCATTCCGGAGTCCGCCGCGAGCTGAGCGCGACGCGTACCATTGGTCGGATGACGGTTCGCGCCAAAATCTGCGGTATCCGGTCCCGATCGGACCTGGAAACGGTGGTGACCGCCGGCGCGGATGCCATCGGATTCATCTGCGGGACAACGCATTACAGTGAAGACGTATTGACGGCCGGAGTGGCCGCGGAATTGTCCGCGGCCACTCCGTCGTTCGTGAACCGCGTCCTGGTCACCCATCTCGAGGAGGCCGGCGCCATCCTCGACCTGGCCGACCGGGTCGGCGTGGACACCATCCAGGTGCACGGTTTGGTCGATCGCGCGACGCTGCGGGCCGTCCATGCCGCGGCGCACGGTCGCACCATCGTGCGCGCGGTCCACGTGACCGGCGCGGACGCGGTGGCCCGGGCCCGGGAGATCGCGGCGGACTCCGACGCGGTGCTGCTCGATTCCCGGACCGCCGACCGGCTGGGCGGGACCGGCCGCACCCACGACTGGTCGGTCAGTGCCCGGATCGTCCACGAACTCGCCCGGATGGGGCGGCCGGTGATCCTGGCCGGAGGATTGAATGCCGACAATGTGGAGCAGGCGATCGCCGCGGTGCACCCGTTCGGGGTGGATGTGAACAGCGGGGTCGAAACCGAGACCGGCGATAAGGATTTCACGGCCTGCCAGGCCTTCGTCAAGACGGCACACGAAAGCGATCGGGGCCGGCCAGTTCCAGTCCCACCGCGCCGAGTACCAGAGCTCCAGCGAGCAGGGTCGCGGCGGTGACAGCCGAGCCCACGACCGCCGCCCCGATCATCGTCGCCACCACCGCCTCGTTGAGGCCCACCAGTCCCGCGACCACTTCGTCCAGGTCGCGTAGCGCCAGCCAGTAGCAAGCGAATCCCGGGCCCAGGAGCACCGCGCCGATCCCCGCGAGGGCGAGTGCCTCACCCGGCGTCGGTCCCGCGCCGGCGAGCGCGGCGAAGCCGAGCAGCGGAGCACCCAGCACCGACGCCGTGAGCAACTGCAGTCCGGCCGCGACACCGCTGGACCGGCCCGCCGATTCCCGTGCCACCAGCGTGATCAGTCCCGCCACACAGGCCGCGCTGGCGACCGCCAGGACACAGCCGGCCAGTGCCGATCCCCAGGCGGTCTCCGCCGGTTGATGCGCGGCCACCAGCCAGATCGCCGCGCCCACGGCCACCAGTTCCGCCGCGACGGCGACCGTGATCGCCCGCCCACCCCGCACGATCTGCGTGATGATCATCAGCACCGGTGCGGTGAGGTGCAGCGCCACCACCACGGGCAGCGGCCCGATGCGCAGCGCGGCGACATAGCACACGAGATTCAGCACTTCGAGGATGCCGAGCCGCAGGAACAGGCCGGGCGAGTCGCGCAGATCCCGCCACGGGTCGGTGCCGCGTACCGTCGTGAAGGCCAGCAGGGCCACCGCGCCGCCGGCCGCGACCGGCGCCGCGGCGAACCCCTCGGCACCCACCCCGGCAATTCCCGCGCTGGAGGCGCCCCACAGGCTGGTCGCCACAACCAGCAGGGTCAGGCCACGACCGGTGCTCTTCATGACAGCAGGAAGGTCACCACGGGCAGGATCACCGCGGTGAACGCCGCGAACACCGCCGCCGCGGTCCGCGCCTTGGGTACCGACGGCAGCCGGGTCGCGATCCCGGTATAGGTACCCAGCGCCACGAACATCGTTCCCCACACGACCAGCGACCGGCTCACCACAACACCCAGTTCGTCGGCGAACAGCACGGCCAGCACCGCGATGGTGACGCCGGCGGGCAGCGCCGCGGCGAGGGTCATCGCACCGGCGTAGTTGTTCATCAGCACGACGTTTCCCCGGTACCCCACCACCTCCTGCGCGTCTCTGGGATGTACACCCTGCTCCCGGCAGATCATGTCGAACACCGTGGCGGGGTTGACCCGCTCGTTGACCATGCGGCGCACCGCGGTCATCGCCTCCAGTCCCTGCACCGTCGCGTAGGAGGTCACGAATCCTTCGGTGGAGGTGCGGAAACCGCCGCGGGCCGCCGCCAGGTCCTGGGTCTCCTGTAGTTCCAGGAGTTCCACCAGGCCGCGACGCACCCCGGGGTCGAAAACCGTCCGCTCGTCGGCGGTGACCACCGCGCAGACCGCCAGATGCAGGCTCAGATGCCGCCAGGTGTCGGCGACCTCGCCGCGGCGGAACGGTTCCTCCTCCACGCGTGCCTCGCCCCGCCGCAGTCCGTCCAGCATCCGCTCGACGGTCAGCGCCCGGACCCGGTCGACCCGTTTCCCGCCCACCACAGCGATTTCCGGCCGGGCCAGCAGCAGCGCGGCGTGCGCGCAGGCGTACATCGGCTGAATGCGCGGATCGTCCTCCAGCAGTAGCGAAACCACGAGGGACGTGCCGTGCAGCAATGCCTCGGCGACCGATTCGTCGGTGGTGGCCAGATCCGCGAGCGCGTGCAGCGCGGCAGTGGTGGCGGTCAGCGATACCGGACCCACCGGGCCGGACAACCGCCAGCCCCGCGTCTGCGGGTCACGTTCGGACTGCAGTGCGCGCAGACATCCCATCACCGCCGGATCGGTGGGTGCGACACCCAGGCACGTCAGCGCCCGCAAACGCCACGACAGATCGATCGGGGACCGGAATTCCCAGACCCCGCTCTCGGTGTCCACCACATCGCGTCGTACCAGGGCGCGCACCTCGTCGGCTCGCGGCACCGGACGGCCCGCGGCGGTGAGAGCGACCACTGCCTCGGCGGTGTTCTGCGGATTCGGCGGAACATCGGAGACCCAGCCCCAGCCGACGCCGCCGTGCCGGTCGCCGAGCTGGCCCCGATGCAGCCAGTCCACGGCCCACCCGATCCGCTGATCGATATTCGACACCCGGCCTCCCTCCCATCCATCGAGCCGTATTCCACAGGCGCTCAAGGACTTCGACCACCCTACCGGCCGGGCAGCGCGCGGACGGACGATTGCGTCTACGCTGTGGACCCAGGCACGGCGGCGGGAGACGTGCGGGCGGGGCCGGAGGGAGAAATGCGATGTTCAGGACTTTGCTGGGCGCACTGGGCGCGCAAGCCGCCGAGGTGGAGACCGAATTGTCCACCCCCGGAGTGCAGCCGGGGCAGGCGGTGCACGGGATCATCCGGATGCGCTGTCACGAACGGCCGATCCAGGTGAAAGGCGTCGCGGTGGAGTTGATCACCCGGGCCGAACGGGAGTACGACGACGGCGCGGCCCTGGTGGATACGGCCTTCGCCCGGCAGCCGGTGTTCGGCCCGTTCGAACTGCTGCCCGGGTATCCGCTGGAAGGCCGGTTCGAACTGCTCGCTCCGTGGGAGACACCCATCACCTTCTACAACGGCCGGCATCTGCGCGGGACCGCCGTCGCCGTCCGTACCCGGGTGGACGTGGACGGCGGCTTCGACGCCACCGATACCGACCCCCTCGGCGTGGGTGCGCTGCCGCCCCAGCACGTTCTGCTCGCGGCGGTGGAAGCCTGGGGGTTCGGCCTGCGGCACGCCGATGTGGAGGCCGGTCGGGTGGACCGGATCCCGCATTCGCTGCCGTTCTTCCAGGAGATCGAATTCGGCCCGTCACCGCGCTTTCCGCGCCTGAACCAGCTCGAGGTGACCTTCCTGGCCGACCCGCACGGTATGTACGTGGTCATCGAAGCCGACAAACGCGCCGCGCTCTTCGCACCCGGCCGCGATGTCATGGACGCGATCCGAGTCGATTTCGCCACATTCGAGCAGGTTGACTGGGTCGAAACGATCGGCCGACGACTCCACGCCATGGCTTGAGCCCGCCCACCGAACAACCGCCGAACCCAGACCCCGCCGCCACCCCGGCGCCGAGTTCGGCGAGGCCCCCAAAGGGTCGAGGCCCGTCCCGTCCTTGACCGAAGGTGCGCAACGGTGTCATCCCGCGGACGGCCGACGGCACATCGCATGAGCCGAAGGCTCGAGTCTCGAGGCCCGAACGGCGGGACCGAGGGGGCCTCGACCCCGCGGCGCCGCAGGCGCCGCATATAAGCACAGCAAAACCCAGTATCGCCACGGCAGCCCAGCTGTGGTTAGCTTTCGTGCCATGAGCACGCCGCACTTCGTTTCTCCTGCCGAGTACCTGCCTCGCGACACCGCGGATGTCGTTCGTACCGTGCGGAATTCCCGGGACCGCTCCAGGCCGCTCACCGTTCACGGGGGCGATCCCGCCACCGACGGCCTCAATTTCCCCGACCAGCAGACCGTGGTGTCGCTGCGCCGGATGAACGCGATCGTCGATCTGAATCTCGGCCGCCGCACGGTGCGGGTCCAGGCGGGGGCGCGCCTGTCCGATATCGACCGGCGGCTCGGCGCGCACGGTCTGGGTCTGCCCGTGGTCGGCGATCACCGGGATATCACCGCGGGCGGGTTCGCCTCGGTGGGCGGGGTGAGCACCGCCTCGCACCGGCACGGACTGTTCATCGATCAGATCGCCGACCTCGAGTACGTGGATACCGACGGCCGGATCGGCACCTGCGGGCGCACCCACCACACCGAGCGGTTCCGTCGCATCCTGGGGGCCGGCGGCCGGGCGGGCATCATCACCGCGCTCACTCTCGACACCGTGCAGGTCGACAAGGAAAACACCTGGCTGTCCACCGATTCGCACCGCTTTCTGGATTTCGACAGTTTCGTCGACTACGCCTACGCCGAGGTCACTCGTCCGCGCGATGCCGTGCTGCAGGTGGGCCGCTGGGTGGATACGGCCCCACTCAAGGTGTCCCGTCCGGTGCTCGCGGGTCAGGTGCAGCTGGGCACGGTACGGTTCGGCCAGTGGTCCAGCCTCTATCCCACCGCACCCACCCGCTCGCTGCGGGCCCGGCGCGAAGTCGGCAGCCGGGCCCGGAAATCGCTGGGCGCTATCGCCTCGGCGACCCCCGGTAAGGCCGGTATGCCGGTCCGCAACGCCGCCGCGGGTGCGGTGATGTTCACTCCCAAGATCCTCACCCTGCGCGATGCCGAGTACCTCGCCGATACGGTGATCAGTTCCTCCGAGCGCGGCCCGGCCTACCGGGTGGGCGTATTCGCCCCGCTGTCCAACTACACATCGGTGTTCTACCGGCTGCACGATCTGTTCAACGGCCATCGGGAACGCACCGGCTGCTTCACCGTGATCTCGGCCATGACCTACGGGATACGCTCGCCGTATCTGCGGGCCGAATCCGCCGCCCACAACCTGCCCGCCGCCGACCACGGGCTGATCACCTTCACCTGCCGGCTCCGCCCGCATGCCCTGCCGTCGGAACAGCTGCGCGATATCGTCACCGGTATCGAGGAGATCTGCCGCTCGGAGAACAGCATCCGCTACGAATCCGTCGACTGAGCTGTATTGATTTGCCCCGCCCCCGGCGGGGCGAGTCGGGGCCCTGTGACAACGGGGCGGGCCCTGACCACGAAGGTCGACCATCCCGAGTAGACGTGAGTGCGCGTATGTGCACCTCGATCAACCTGGGGAGGCTCACCCCACTGTAAGTGCTCAATGGTCACCGGCCAGGGGCCGACAGCACCATCAGTACTCACTGGTTGTCGCTCACGAACGGCAGCCGCCCCGCCTCCGCGCTCTGGAGCCGGGCACCACGGGAGAACGCCATCCACGAGACAAGAAAACCCCGCTGCCCGGAAGGTCAGCGGGGTTTTCGTCGTGCGGGTACCGACGGCCGGAAGCGCCGCCACCGGCTCAGTGCTTCTCGGGGCCCAGGTAGTACTCGAAGACCAGGCCGCCGGCGGCGGTCAGGACCAGGATCACGCCGAGCCCGAGCAGCCACGGCTCGAAGAAGGCGAAGCCCAGGGCCGTCACCGAGGCGGCACCGGCCAGCAGGATGGGCCAGAAGCTGCCGGGCGAGAAGAAGCCCAGGTCTCCGGCGCCGTCCACGATCTCGGCGTCCTCGTAGTCCTCCGGGCGCAGGTCGAGCCGGCGGGCGACGAAACGGAAGTAGGTGCCGATGATCAGCGACAGACCGGCGGTCAGCACGATCGCCGTGGTACCGGCCCATTCGATACCGGTCCGCGACTGGGCGGTGAAGAAGCCGTAGATGACGCCCACGAGAATGAAGAACACCGTGAGCAGTTCGAACAGCCGTGCTTCGATCCTCATCTCAGATCAGTCCTCACTTGCTTTCGGTGGTGTCGGTCTTGACCGTGCGATCGGTGTTGAACGGCTGGGTCGAGGTGGCCACCGGCGACTCACCGATGGACTCGAGCGCGGCGGCATTGGTCATCCCCGATTCCCGCGCCTGGATGTAGCGCTGGAACTTGTCCGGCGAGACCGCGCGGACCTCGAAGTTCATCATCGAGTGGAACGTGCCGCACATCTCCGCGCAGCGGCCCACGAAGGCGCCTTCCCGGTCGATCTCGCTGATCTGGAAGACGTTGTCGGAGTTGTTCTCCTTCGGGTTCGGCATGACGTCCCGCTTGAAGAGGAACTCCGGAACCCAGAACGCGTGGATCACGTCCGCGGCAGCGAGCTGGAACTCGATCACCTTGCCGGTCGGGAGCACCAGCACGGGCACCTCGGTGCTGCTGCCGATCGTTTCGATCTTGTTGTAGTGCAGGAAGGACAGGATGTCGTTCTCCGGCCGGCCATGCACCGGACCGGGCTGTTCGTGGCCGTGCTCGTTGACGCGCTCGGCGTACTCCTGCAACTGCTCCTGATTCGCGTCCTCCCGGACGGTGTCGACACCGTTGTAGGTGAACCCGTTCTTCAGGTCGACCTCGCGGTAGCCGAACTTCCAGTTCCACTGGAACGCGGTGACGTCCACGACCACGTCCGGGTTGTCGACCTTCTCGTGTACGTAGTTCTGCACGACCACGGTGAAGTAGAACAGCACCGCGATGATGACGAACGGGATCGCGGTGTAGGTCAGTTCGAGCGGCACGTTGTAGCCGGTCTGCCGGGGGAATTCCGGCGAGTTCTTCTTCTTGCGGTGGAAGACCACCGTCCAGAAGGTCAGGCCCCAGACCAGCACACCCATGATGAGGGCGGCGACCACCGACCAGGTCCACAGTTCCCGCATCTTGTGCGCCTGCGGGGTGACACCCGAGGGCCAGCCGAACCGCAACCACACATTGTCGATCGAGCAGCCGGAGACGAGCATGGTGGTGATCCCGAGGGATACCGCCAGTCCGGCCCGCCGCAGGACACGACCCCGCCGCCGGGCAGGCCGTGCCCCGATCTCGTCGCTCGCCTTGTGCGCCACGCTCAACGCCTTCCTGGTCGCCCACACATTTCGACACCGCATTCCCGGGGCGGAACCCGCCGCCGGGGATACTGACAAACAGCTCGTCCGGGCTTCCCGGGCGGCTCCGCGCACCGCGCGACACCACCCGGAACAGTCCGAGTACTACGCAGCGTAGACCAAACACGCGCCCGGTACGCCGTCGGGTCGGCTTCGACACTCCGTACAGTGGCGCACGGGGCGGACGGAGGTGTATCGCACGGGGAATCGATGCGTGCGGCATACTCGGACACTAGATTTCGCCCGCCGCGCCGGCTCCCCCTGGCGCGGTTCCCCGACCAGTGGAAATGAGGTTAGCGCCGCAGTGTGTGGACTGCTCGGATTTCTGACATCCGATACCGCAGCGCCGGAAACGGTGCAGCGGGTATACGACGCGCTGCACTGTGTGCGGCACCGCGGGCCGGACGAGCGCGGCACCTGGCACGACGACCAGCTGATCTTCGGTTTCAACCGGTTGTCGATCATCGATATCGAGCATTCGCACCAGCCGCTGCGCTGGGGTCCGGCCGAGGACCGGCAGCGGTACGCGCTGACCTTCAACGGCGAGATCTACAACTATCTGGAACTGCGCGAAGAACTGGCCCGTGAGCACGCGGCCGAATTCGGTGACGAACCCCTGTTCGCGACCGAGGGCGACGGCGAGGCCATCGTCGCGGCCTTCCACTACTGGGGCCCGGCGGCGGTCCGGCGGCTGCGCGGCATGTTCGCCTTCGCGATCTGGGACACCCACACCCGGGAGCTGTTCGTCGCGCGCGACCCGTTCGGTATCAAACCGCTGTTCCTGGCCACCGGCCCGGGCGGTACGGCGTTCGGCAGCGAGAAGAAGAGTCTGCTGGAACTGCTGCCCGATCTCGGCCTCGACGAATCCCTCGACCACCGGGCGCTCGAGCACTACACGGTACTGCAGTACGTCCCGGAGCCGGAGACGCTGCACACCGGTATCCGCCGGCTGGAGTCGGGCAGCTACGCGGTGGTACGACCGGGGGCGCAGCCGGAGATCACCCGCTATTTCGTCCCCGGATTCGGGGTACGCCCCTTCGCCGCCGGGTCCGAACAGGCCCGCTACCGGGAGATCGCCGCGGCGCTCGAGGATTCGGTCGCCAAACATATGCGCGCCGATGTCACCGTCGGCTCCTTCCTGTCCGGCGGTATCGACTCCACCGCCATCGCGGCGCTGGCCATGCGGCACAACCCGAAACTGATCACCTTCACCACCGGCTTCGAGCGGGAGGGCTATTCCGAGGTCGACGTGGCCGCGGAGAGCGCGGCCGCGATCGGGGCCCGGCATATCGTCAAGGTCGTCTCCCCGGCGGAGTTCGCCGCCGCCATCCCGGAGATCGTCTGGTACCTCGACGACCCGGTGGCCGATCCGGCGCTGGTGCCGCTGTACTTCGTCGCCAAAGAGGCACGTAAGCACGTCAAGGTGGTGCTGTCCGGCGAGGGCGCCGACGAACTGTTCGGCGGCTACACCATCTACCGGGAGCCGTTGTCACTGGCACCGTTCGAGAAGCTGCCCCGCGGGTTGCGCCGGCTGGCCGGAAAGGTCTCCGACCTCATCCCGGACGGCACCCGCGGCAAGAGTCTGCTGCACCGGGGGTCTTTGCCCCTCGAGCAGCGGTACTACGGCAATGCGCGCAGTTTCAGCGACGCGCAGCTGCGGTCGGTGCTGCGGGAGTTCCGCCCGGAGTGGACCCATCAGGACGTCACCGCCGCGATCTACGACCGGTCGGCCGGCCGGGACCCGGTCGCGCGGATGCAGCATCTGGATCTGTTCACCTGGTTGCGCGGTGACATCCTGGTCAAGGCCGACAAGATGACCATGGCGAATTCGCTGGAACTGCGGGTGCCGTTCCTGGACTCCGAGGTCTTCCGGGTGGCCGAGCAGATCCCGCTGGAGCAGAAGATCACCAAGGACACCACGAAGTACGCGCTGCGGCAGGCGCTCGAGGGCATCGTCCCGGGTCATGTGCTGCACCGCGCGAAGCTCGGGTTCCCGGTGCCACTGCGGCACTGGCTGCGCGGGACCGAACTCTACGACTGGGCCCGGCAGCAGATCGCCGAATCGCAGACCGATCATCTGCTGGACAAGGCCGCGATCACCGCCATGCTCGACGCGCACCGAGCCGGCGATTCCGATCACAGCCGTCGCCTGTGGACACTGCTGGTGTTCATGATCTGGCACGGGATCTTCGTGGAGGAGCGGATCAAGCCGGAGATCTCCGAGCCCACCTATCCGGTCCAGGTCTAGCCCTGCCGACACCGAGGGCCCCGCTCACCGAGAGGTGAGCGGGGCCCTCGGTTGTTGCTTCCGGCGGCTCAGCGCAGCAGCGACTCGAGCTCGGCGGCCGCGTCCGCGCCGTAGGCCTCGCCGAGCCGTTTGAGCGCGGCATCGGCATCCAGCGTCCATTCCTGGGTGCCGACCGTCTCCAGCACGAGTACCGCGACCAGCGAGCCCAGCTGTGCCGCGCGTTCGAGGCTCAGGCCCGCGGCGTGGGCGGTGAGGAAGCCGGCCCGGAACGCGTCGCCGACACCGGTCGGGTCGACCTTGGCATATTCCGGCACGGCCTCGACGCGGACCTGGCTGCCGTCGGTGTCGACCACCAGCACACCGTCCTTGCCGAGGGTGGTGACCCGCACACCGACCCGGGTGGCGATCTCGTCCTCGGTCAGTCCCGTCTTCTGCTTGAGCAGGCCCCATTCGTACTCGTTGGTGAACAGGTACGCGCTGCCCTCGATGAGCTGGACCGCCTGGTCGCCGTCCAGGCGTGCCAGCTGCTGGGAAGGGTCGGCGGCGAAGGGCACACCCAGTTCCCGGCATTCGGCGGTATGCCGCAACATCGCCTCGGGATCGTTCGCGCCGACCAGGACCAGGTCGAGTTTCCGTTCCTCGGCCAGCGCCGTGAGCGAGATATCGCCGGCTTCGCTCATCGCGCCGGGATAGAACGAGGCGATCTGGGCCATGTCCTCATCGGTGGTGCAGACGAACCGGGCGGTGTGCGCGGACTCGGACACCCGGACCACCGAGCAGTCGACACCGTGGGACTCCAGCCACTGCCGGTATTCGTCGAAATCCCGCCCTACCGAACCGATGAGCAGCGGCGACTGCTTCAGCAGGCCCATGGCGTAGGCGATGTTGCCGGCGACACCGCCACGGCGGATCACCAGGTCGTCGACGAGGAAACTCAGCGAGACATGCTCGAGCTGATCGGGCAGCAGCACATCGGCGAATCGGCCGGAGAAACGCATGAGGTGGTCGGTCGCGATGGATGCGGATACAGCTATGGACACGTAGGTCGGCCCCTTCGGAATCAGCGCGAACAAGAAAGTGAACGGGGCCTTGCCCCCAGGTTCACCGTATCAATTCGCCGGGGCTACGACTACGTGTCGTAACCGGCCTCGTGACAAATAAATGGTCACGTAACCCGTATGTATCCAGAATGCCGGGCCGGCGCTGTCACCGGCCCGGAAGCACTCAGTTGAAGGAGTCGCCGCAGGCGCAGGAGCCGGTGGCGTTGGGATTGTCGATGGTGAAGCCCTGCTTCTCGATCGTGTCGACGAAGTCGATCGCGGCGCCCTGGACGTACGGCGCGCTCATCCGGTCGACGGTCAGGGTGACGCCGCCGAATTCGGCGGTCAGATCGCCGTCGAGGGTGCGATCGTCGAAGAAGAGCTGGTAACGCAGACCCGCGCAGCCGCCCGGCTGCACCGCGATCCGCAGCGCGAGGTCGTCCCGGCCCTCCTGATCGAGCAGCGCCTTGGCCTTACCCGCGGCAGCATCGGTCAGCTGTACACCGTGGGTGGTGGTGGCGGTGTCGTTCTGCACACTCATGAACTCTCCTATGGACAGCGTGGTCGGTCCGTGAACAGCGCACGGTTCCGGGTGTCACAACACCCTCGGACGGGCTGCTATTCCCCATCTTGCCATCTCCGGGGCCCGCGGCCACACCACCCGTGCCACAGATTGCGGCGCATCCGGGTGAGCCGGACCACGCCGGCCCGGCGGGGTGATCGGCCGCACCCCGGCTACCGCCCCGTTCACGGCCGGGACGGGTGACCGATTAGCCTGGTTACCGTGAAGTTGTTCCGACGCGGTGAGTCCAGCGGTACCGACATGCCCGCTGACGGCTCGCGGGCCGCGACCGCCACCGCGAGCGCCGCCGAGGCCGCTGCGGCCAAGGCCGCGCCCACGGCGGGCAAGGGCCGGCCCACCCCGAGTCGGCGCGAAGCCGAGGGCCGGCGCCGCGGCCCGGTCGCCCCGCCCCCCATGACATCGAAGGAAGCGCGCGCCCGGCGCAAGGTGATCCGCGGTTCCAAGGAGGACCGCAAGGTGGCCTCCGCCGAGCGGCGCGCCGCCGCCCAGGATCGTCGCGCCCGGATGCTGGCGGGTGAGGACAAGTACCTGCTGCCCCGCGATCAGGGCCCGGTGCGCGCGTTCGTCCGCGATATCGTCGACGGCCGCCGCAACCTGGTCGGCCTGTTCATGCCGATGGCGCTGCTGCTGATCCTGTCCATGTTCGCGGCTCCCGCGTGGCAGTCGATCGTCACGCTGGCCATGCTGGTCATGATGGTCTTCATGATCGCGGAGGGTTTCCTGCTCGGGCGGGTCGTCAACCGCCGGGTGCGGGAACGTTTCCCGAAATCCACCGATACCGGGTTCCGGCTCGGTTGGTACGCGTTCGTGCGCGCCTCCCAGATGCGCAAGATGCGCGCGCCGAAGCCGCGGGTCTCCCCCGGCGACGCGATCTGATCCACGGGTGCCCGAACCCGTCTCTCCTCTTGGACAGCGCACCCTTGTGCTCGGGGGTGCGCGCTCGGGTAAATCCGCGTTCGCCGAATCCCTCGTCACCGGCGGCGCGGTGCGCTACCTGGCCACCGCGATCCCCGATCCCGCGGATACCGATTTCGCCGCCCGGATCGCCGCACACCGGGCCCGCCGTCCCGCGGAGTGGACGGTGATCGACGCCGCCGACCCGGCGGCCGAACTGCGCACCGCGCATCCCGGCGCCACCCTGGTCGACGATATCGGCACCTGGCTGACCGCCCGGCTCGACGCCTGCGCGGGCTGGGATGCCCCGCGCGGCACGATCGGCCCGGATACCGACGTTCTCGTCGACGCCGTCGCCGGCTATCGCGACCGGCTGGTGCTCGTCACCCCGGAGGTGGGGCTGGGCGTGATCCCCGCGACCCGATCGGGTCGGTTGTTCCGCGATGAGATCGGCACCGTGAACCAGCGACTCGCCCAGGTCTGCGACGAGGCTTTTCTCGTGGTGGCCGGGCTACCACTGCGCCTGAAATGAGTCCAGGCCGGTCGGGTGGCACCCTTCTCTCGCGGCCGTCCGGCCGGGCGCCGCTCCCCTGTCGGAGTGCGGTGCTTGAATCGTGCGGTGCAGACCATGCCGCGCGCCGACATCTGGGCAGCGATCCATCGCGAACGGGCCGCCCTGGCCGACGAACTCGCCGACCTGACCCCACCGCAATGGTCGGCTCCCTCCCTGTGTGGCCGGTGGACGGTGCAGGATGTCGTCGCCCATCTCACCGCGGCCGCGAGCACCGGGCGGCTGCGCTGGATCCGCAGCATGCTCGGCGCACGCTTCGACGCCGACCTGCACAATCAGCGCCGTATGCGGGAACATCTGGGCACCGGCCCGGCCGAGACACTCGAGCGGTTCCGCGCGACGGTGACGAACACCACGGCACCGTCCGGGCACACTCCGGCGTGGCTCGGTGAGGTCGTGGTGCATGGCAGCGATATCCGGTACCCGCTCGGACTGGCCGGAGCCCCCGCGCTGTCCGCGGTGACCGAGGTCGCCCGTTTCTTCGCCGCGCGGGATTTCACGGTCTCCGGCCGCACCGCCACCGCGGGCCTGCACCTGCGGGCCACCGACGGGCCGTTCGACACCGGCACCGGACCATCGGTGCGGGGCAGCACGCTCGCGCTGGTCATGGCAATGGCCGGGCGCGCCGAGTACTGCGCCGAACTCAGCGGTCCCGGGGTGGCCACCCTGCGCGAACGGATCGGCGGCCGACACCTCGCCGCGTAGCCGGACCACCGGCACCGGTCCCGGGCAAGTGATGGTCGGCCGGGTACCTCACGAGGGGCGCCACGCACCGGGCAATATTGTCCGGGAGGTGGACGCACCCGCCGAGAAAGATCCCGGCGCGGTGCCGCCGCGACAGCACCCGATCGGAAGGCTCGAACAGTGACAGAGGGATTCGCACCCGTTGCCCCGCCGGATGCCGGTGCCCGCGCGGCCGCCGAGCAACGGCAGGCGTCGCTGACCAAACCGCCGGGGTCGCTGGGACGGCTGGAAGAACTGGGCAACTGGGTGGCGGCCTGTCAGGGTGTCTGTCCGCCGAAACAGTTCGAGCAGGCGCGGGTGGTGGTATTCGCCGGTGACCACGGGGTGGCGCGGCACGGCGTCTCGGCGTTTCCCAGCGAGGTCACGGCGCAGATGGTCGCCAACTTCCGGGCGGGCGGGGCCGCGGTGAACGCTTTGGCCGGAATTGCCGGTGCCACCGTGCGGGTGGTGGATATCGCGGTGGACGCCGACACCGATCCCACGGTGAGCACCCACAAGGTGCGCCGGTCCAGCGGCGCGATCGACCGCGCGGACGCGCTCACCGCCGAGGAGGTCGCCGCCGCGCTCGCCGCCGGCGCGGCCATCGCCGACGAGGAGATCGATGCCGGGGCCGACCTGCTGATCGCCGGGGATATGGGCATCGGTAACACCACCCCCGCCACTGCGCTCATCGCCACCCTCACCGGGATCGAACCCGTGCGGGCGGTCGGCCGGGGCACGGGTGTCGACGATCACGGCTGGATGCGCAAGGTGGCCGCCGTCCGCGACGCCATGTGGCGGGCCCGGCCCGTCGCCCGGGACGGTGTCGAATTGTTGCGCGTCGCCGGTGGCGCCGATATCGCCGCCATGACCGGCTTCCTGGCCCGGGCCGCTGCCCGGCGGACCCCGGTGCTGCTCGACGGGCTCATCGTCACCGCGGCCGCGCTGATCGCCGAGGATCTCGCGGCGGGCGCGGTGCACTGGTGGGTGGCCGCCCACCGGTCCACCGAGCCCGCGCACGCCGAAGCGCTGAGCAAATTGAAACTCACCCCGGTACTGGATCTGGATATGCGGCTCGGTGAGGGGTCCGGCGCGCTCACCGCGCTACCCGTGCTGCGTGCCGCTGTCGCCGTACTCGCGGAGATGGCCACCTTCGCCGATGCCGGAGTCAGTACCGCGGACGCCGAACCGGCCACCGTCGACCTGCAGAAATGATCGCCGCGACAGACCGCGCGCAATGCTGACCCCGCTGCGTCTCACCTTCTCCTGGCTCACGGTGCTGCCGGTGCGCGGGCCGAGCGAGGTGGACCGCCGGGCCGCCGGCCGGGCCATCGCGCTGGCACCGGTTGCCGGAATCGGGGTCGGGCTGGTGGCGGCCGCGCTGCTGTGGGTGCTGGCGCCCGCGGGGATCGCCGCCGGATTCGTCGCGGTCGCGGCCCTGGCGCTACTGACCCGGGGTATGCATCTGGACGGGCTGGCCGACACGTTCGACGGTCTCGGGGTCTACGGGTCGCCCGAACGCGCGCGGGAGGTGATGAAGAGCGGCGGCGCCGGGCCGTTCGGGGTGGCCGCGATCGTGCTGGCCGCCGGCATCCAGGCGGGCGCGTTCACCACACTGGCGGCCACCGGGCACTGGGCGGCGGTCGTGGCGGCGGTGGGTCTGGGCCGCGTCGCGGTGGTCGCCGCCTGCCGTCGCGGGATCGAGCCGGCGCCCGGCGCCTGGTTCGGCGCGATGGTCGCCGGAACCCAGTCCCGGTCCGCGGTGCTCGGCTGGG
Source organism: Nocardia sp. NPDC050799 (assembly GCF_040654015.1). NCBI lineage: Bacteria > Bacillati > Actinomycetota > Actinomycetes > Mycobacteriales > Nocardiaceae > Nocardia > Nocardia sp. NPDC050799. The sequence goes on along the minus strand of NZ_JBFAHF010000002.1, from coordinate 133,083 downwards.
CCGCCGCGGGAACGGCGGCGGCGGTCTGCGCGATACCGGAGCTGCCGTGGGCCGGGCCGCTGGTGGCGCTGGTGGCGCTGGCCGCCACGTTCCACCTGGTCGGTCACGCGGTCCGCCGGATCGGCGGACTCTCGGGTGATCTTCTCGGCGCGGCGGTGGAACTCACCACCGCGCTGGCGGCCCTGGGTTTCGCACTGGCCGCGAACTCTGTCTGAGCCACCCGAACTCTGTCCGCTCCACAACGCCCGGCCCCGCGTGATGTCGCCAGGCCTCAATAGTGCGAACGCAGCGTCTCACCGGTCCGCCGCGCCCCATAAGGTGGGGGTATGTCAGCCGAGCGCTTCTACTTCCGTCAACTCCTGGCCGGCCGTGATTTCGCCGTCGGGGACCCGATCGCCACGCAGATGCGCAACTTCGCCTATCTGGTCGGTGACCGGGACACCGGTGACTGTGTCGTCGTCGATCCCGCCTACGCGGCGGGCGATCTGGCCGATATCGCCGAGAACGACGGACTGAAACTGTCCGGGGTACTGGTCACCCACCACCACCCGGACCATATCGGCGGCACCATGCTGGGGTTCACCCTGCGCGGGGTGCGGGAACTGCTCGAGCAGGCCACGGTTCCGGTGCACGTGAACGATCAGGAGAAGACCTGGGTCGCCGATGTCACCGGTATCGCCCCCAGCGAACTCACCGGCCACGGACACGGCGACACGCTGAGTGTCGGCGCCTTCGACATCGAGTTCTTACACACCCCGGGCCATACCCCCGGCAGCCAGTGCTTCCTGGTCGACGGCAAACTCATCGCCGGCGACACCCTGTTCATCGACGGTTGCGGGCGTACCGATTTCCCGGGCGGTGACTCCGACACCATGTTCCGCAGCCTGCGCTATCTGGCGGATATGCCGATCAATCCGGAGGTCTACCCGGGACACTGGTACTCCCAGGACCCGCACGCCTCCCTGGACACGATCCGCGACAACAACTACGTGCTGCGGCCGCGGTCGCTCGGCGAATGGCACGCCCTCATGCCGGGCTGATCGGGCGGGCACCGGGCACCGGGCCCCGCGCTCGGTCCCCGGGTGAGCGGTGGCTCCGGCGTCCGGTCAGAACACCCGCATCCACTGGTGCACATCGGCGAAGGTACCGCGCTGGATACCGGTGAGCGTGTCGCGCAGCGCCATGGTCACCTCACCCGGCTCGCCTCCGCCGATGGTGAATTCACCGTCGGGCCCGAACACGGAACCGACCGGGGTGATCACGGCCGCGGTGCCGCAGGCGAAAACCTCGGTGATCTCACCGGATTCCGCACCGGCCCGCCAGTCGTCGACGGAGATCTTGCGCTCGGTCACCGGATAGCCGGAATCCGCCGCCAGGGTCAGTAGTGAATCCCGGGTGATACCCGGCAGCAGCGACCCGGACAGTTCCGGGGTGACCAGCCGCGCGTCCGATCCGGAACCGTAGACGAAGAACAGGTTGTTGGTACCCATCTCCTCGACATAGCGGCGTTCGACCGCGTCCAGCCACACCACCTGATCGCAGCCCTTGGCGGTGGCCTCGGCCTGCGCCAGCAGCGAGGCCGCGTAGTTACCGGCCACCTTGGCCTCCCCGGTGCCGCCGGGCGCGGCCCGGACGTACTCGGTCGACAGCCACACGCGCACCGGTTTCACACCGCGCGGGAAGTAGGCGCCGGCCGGGGAGCCGAGCAGCAGGTATTTGTAGGCGGAGGCGGGCTTCACGCCCAGCCCGGCTTCGGTGGCGAACATGAACGGCCGCAGGTAGAGCGACTCCTCGCCGCCCGCGGCGGGCACCCACTCCGCGTCGACGTCGAGCAGCTGGCGCACCGATTCGATGAACAGCTCCTCGGGGAGTTCGGCCATCGCCATCCGGCGCGCGGACCGGCGGAACCGGGCCGCGTTGGCGTCGATCCGGAAACAGGCCACCTGCCCGTCCGGCTGGCGGTAGGCCTTCAGCCCTTCGAAGATCGCCTGGCCGTAGTGGAACACCATGGTGGCCGGATCCAGGGTCAGGGCGGCGTAGGGTTCCACGACCGCGTTGGTCCAGCCGTCGGCCTCGGTGTAATCGATGGTGACCATATGGTCGGTGAAATAGCGGCCGAAACCGGGGGCCGACAGAATCTCCTGTACCCGCTGCGCCGGGGTGGGCGCAGGATGAGGGATACGGGCGAACTGTGCAGCAGCGGTCATGACCAGCAGTCTATGTCCTGGGTCCGCGCCGAATCCGCGGTGGTCCGTCACGCGCGCCGGTCCGGTCCGCACCGGCCGCGCCACAGCCGGTCACGGTGCCCGGCCCGACCGTCTCAGCCGGTGTGCGCTTCGACGAACGGCGGCCGCACCACCGTGCAGCGCAGCGACCGGCCGCGGACGTCCACCGCGACCTCGGTGCCGACCTGCACCGCCGGATCCAGCAGCGCCAGCGCGATCCCGGCCTGCTTGGTCGGCGAGAAGGTGCCGGAGGTGGTCACCCCGACCTTCGCGCCGTCCAGCAGCACGTCCTGGTTCTCCCGCGGGATTCCGCGGTCGAGCGCTGCCAGGCCGAGCAGGGTACGGCGCGGGCCGGCCGCCCGTTCCGCCTCCAGCGCGGCCTTGCCCCAGAAATCCGCTTTGGCCCAGCCCACCGCCCACGACGCGCGCGCCTGCACCGGCGTGATCTCGGGGGACAGTTCGTGCCCGTGCAGCGGATAGCCCATCTCGGTACGCAGGGTGTCGCGGGCGCCGAGCCCGGCGACCTGGCCGCCGGTCGCCCGCACCTGCTCCACCAGGGCCCGGAACAATGCCTCGGCGCCGTCCCAGCGCGGCAGCAGTTCATAACCGTGTTCACCGGTGTAGCCGGTCCGGCACACGCGCACCCGCTGCCCGGACCAGTCCGCGTCGGCGAACGCCATATAGGACAGGTCCACCGGGAGTCCCAGCGCGGTGAGCACCTCCGCCGACCGCGGCCCCTGGACGGCGAAGACACCGTAGTCGCGGTGCTCCCCCGTCACCGTGATCGCCGGCGGCGCGGCCGCCGCCAATTTCTGCACCACCGCGGCGGTATTGGCCGCGTTCGGCACCAGGAAGATCTCGTCGTCGCGGACGAAATAGGTGATGAGATCGTCGACCACGCCACCGTCGGAATTGCAGCACAGCGTGTACTGCGCCCGGCCCGGACCGATCCGGCCCAGATCATTGGTCAGCGCCGAGTTCACGAATTCGGCCGCCCCCGCGCCGCGCACGGTCGCCTTCCCGAGATGACTCACGTCGAACAGACCCACCGACTCCCGCACCGCGGTGTGCTCGGCCACCGTGCCCGCGTACGAGACCGGCATCTCCCAGCCGCCGAACGGGGCGAATTTTGCTCCGAGTTCGACATGCACTCCGTGGACAGGGCCCTGTTGCAGCTCGGCGTCACTCACCGCGCGAGCTTAGCCCGGCCCCGGCCGGGACCGGGCTCCCACCGCGCCGGGTCCGGTCGGCGGCTGCCGCGCCGGGACCGGCGGGGTCAGGCCTCGAACCACATGGGTATCAGCGTGGGACCCTCCTCCGGCAGGGTGTGTGTTTCGCCGGTGCGGACGAAACCCTGCCGGGTGTAGAGCCGCGCCGAACGTTCGGTGCTGGCCTCCAGGTACGCCGGGAGCCCCGCGGCACTGAACTGCCGGGTCCGTTCGGTGAGGATGGCCGCGCCCGCACCCCGGCCCCGGTACTCCGGCACCGTGATGATCAGCTCCAGATAGCTGTGCGGAAACCTGCGCGGGTGCTCCCGGGCCAGCAGTTCCATCACATAGGCCGAACGCTGCAGCGGACGTAGTTCCGGCATCCGGTCCGCGTGCCCACGCGCCGCGGCGGCGTCGGCGATCAGCCGGTCGGCCGAGGTGAGCTTCTGCCAGAACGAGATCGCCCAGATCTCGCCGTCGCCACCGGCCACCCAGATCTGGTCGTCCCGCAGACCCCGGTCGATGAGCTGCGGAACCCACTCGTCGAGGAACTGATCCAGCGGATAGTCGCGCATGATCCACTCGGTGACCGCCTCGTCGACGGTCGCCTTCCGGAACGCCTTCGTCAGCGGTTCGAGATCACTCGTTCCGGCGCGCCGCACGGTCAATTCTGTTCCCATACCGCCTCCTGTGAATGGTGTTACCAACTGCGAACTTATGTACTCCATCTGCGGAAAGCCACTATTTCGTCACGCTATTTCGTGTGATGGAATAGCGCTGTGACAGCGTGTGCGATATGTGGTGGAGTCCTACGGCAACCGGACCGCGGCCGCCGGCGTCGGTACTGTTCCCGCTCCTGCCAGGCCCGCGCCTACCGGGCCCGGCGCCGGACACCCGCCGCGCCGCCGCGGCCGCGGCCCCAGCGGTTGTCCAAACTCGTGATCGCCCACGCGGCGGTCGCCCTGGCCGACCGCGCGGGCACCGACGGCCTGACCATGCGCCGCCTGGCCGGCGAGCTGGGGGTGGCCACCGCCGCGCTGTACCGCTACTTCGACGACCGGGCACAACTACTCGCCGCGATGACCGATCTCGTCCTCGCCGAAACTCCGCCCCCACCACCGCATCTGACCGGTCGGCGCGCCCGGATCAGGTACGAGGCGCAGCAGGAATGGCAGATCTACCGGCGGCATCCGTGGATCCTCACCGTGTTGGCGCGGACCCGCCCGCCGCTGGGCCTTTCCCTGTTCGACACCCTGGAACGGACGCTGAGCGCACTCGACGAACCGGACAAGTCCAGGACTGAGCTGATCTCGACGTATCTGAGTTACTCCGCGCTGGTGCAGGGACTCGCCCTGGTGTGGACCGCTGAACGGTCGGACCGGATCGGTGGCCCGGAAGCGGCCGCCGAAGTACCGGCCGAGGTGGCCGCACTCGTCGACCCGGTCACGCGCCCGGCCCTGTACAAGGCGTTCGGTCCCACCGGGCCCCCGCCCGACCTCGATTTCGACGAACTGCTCACCGACGCGGTGGACATGCTGCTCGACGGCGTCGCGGGACGCCGTACCGGGTGCACCGAATAGCCTGGGGCCATGACCGCAGTCGCAGATCGTCCGCTCGGACCGGAATTGGCACGTACCCAGACCATCGAACCCGGCACCGATGTCCTCGTCATCGGCCTGGCCACCACCGATGACGGTCCCGTCCTCGTCCCCGAGGACCTCTTCGGCGATGTGCTCGACACCGATGTGCGTGCCCGGCTGCTCGACCAGCTGACCGCGGTCGGCGCCACGGGCAAAGCCGAACAGCTGGTCCGGATTCCCGCCCCCGCCGGCCTGGACGACGTCGTCAGCGTGCTGGCCGTCGGGCTCGGCAGCGCCACCGATATCGACGCCGAGCAGATCCGCCGCAGCGCCGGAGTGGCCGCCCGCTCCCTGACCGGGGTCGCGCGCGCGGTCACCACCCTGTCCGGCCTGGATATCGGCGCCGCCGTGGAGGGTTTCTACCTCGGCGCCTACTCGTTCACCCCGTTCCGCTCCGCGAAGTCCGCGCCGAAGCCGGAGGCCGCGCCGCCGGCCCGCGTCGAACTGCTCGTCCCGGAACCCGAATTCGGCGGCGACGCGCTGCTGCGCGCCCAGCTCACCGCCGAAGCCGTGGCCACTGCCCGTGATTTCGTCAACACCCCGCCGAGCCATCTGTACCCGGCCGAATTCGCCCGCCGTACCGCCTTGCTGGCCGAGGGCGCCGGCCTCGAGGTCGAGGTACTCGACGAGAAAGCCCTGGAAGACGGCGGTTTCGGCGGAGTGCTGGGGGTCGGTAAGGGTTCGTCGCGTCCGCCGCGCCTGGTCCGGCTCACCTATCGGGGCGGCGACAAGAAGGTCGCGCTGGTCGGTAAGGGCATCACCTTCGACACCGGCGGTATCTCCATCAAACCGGCCGCGAACATGGAGAACATGACTTCGGATATGGCCGGCGCGGCCGCGGTCGTGGCGACCACGCTGCTCGCCGCGCGGCTGAGCCTGCCGGTCACCGTGATCGCGACCGTCCCGATGGCGGAGAACATGCCGTCGAGTACCGCCCAGCGGCCCGGCGATGTGCTCACCCAGTACGGCGGCACCACCATCGAGGTCACCAATACCGACGCCGAGGGCCGGCTCATCCTGGCCGACGCCATGGTCCGCGCCGGCGAGGACGACCCGGACTACCTCATCGATGTCGCCACTCTCACCGGCGCCCAGATGGTGGCGCTCGGCACCCGCACCCCGGGCGTGATGGGTACCGACGAATTCCGCGACCGGGTGGCCCGGATCTCGCAGGGTGTGGGTGAACACGGCTGGCCGATGCCGCTGCCCGAGGAGTTGCGTGCCGATCTGGACTCCAAGGTCGCCGATATGGTCAACGCGACGTCGCACCGGTGGGGCGGCATGCTCCTCGCGGGCACGTATTTGAAGGAGTTCGTGCCCGCGGGCGTGGAATGGGCCCATATCGATATCGCGGGCCCGGCCTACAACACCGGTGGGCCCTTCGGCTACATCGGCAAGGGCGGCACCGGCGTCCCGGTCCGCACCCTCATCGCCGTGCTGGAGGACATCGCCGCCGAATAGCGGCCTGCGGTTTGCCGGGCGGCGGTCCGGTCGCCCCAGCAACCAGAGCGGGGCAGGGGGTCGTGCTGCCGAATCGCGGCGGCGCGGCCCCGGCAGTTTCCGCCGGCGGGTCGGCGGCGTCGGCGTACGCGACCGTCTGCCCGCTCGGCGCCCGGGCCAGGGCTCACCGGCCTGGCCGCGCCGGTTCCCGCCGGCAGCCGAACCGGCCGCGAATTTTCGGCAGGACGCGCGTGGCCCGGGCGGCCCCGGCCATGCGGGCCGGTGCAGTGGCACGCCCACCCGGCTCCTGTCCGGCAGGCGTTCACGGCTCGCCGAGTTCGCGCTCGGCGGCACGCCTGCGCTCGATCCGCCCGCGCGCGTCGTAATCGCGCATACGCTGCGGATATCCGATCCGCTCCACGTCGTACACCGGGATCGACAGATCCCGCGCGAGGCGGCGGGCGCCGCCTTCGCCGACGACCCGCCGGGTCCATTCACCATCTGCGGCAACCAGCACCACCGTGACATCTGTCACAGTGGTCTTCGGTTCGACGAAACCCTCGACCCCGGTGTGTGTGCGCACCCACTCGCGCAGATAGCGGGTCTCCCTGCCTCGACCTCTGGAAACTCCGCTGCGCCCGGCCGTGACACGACGGAAACGGTCCAGCAAACCCATTGCCGCCGACCTCCTATCGACCACCCGAATCCCGCCGCATCCGGCGGTGATTCCATGGTGCCAGCTACCAAAATTGGATGCCCTCCGGTAAACGCGTCGCGCGGCGAATGCAAGGATGGTGGACGGAACAACAACCACACGGATCTCCGGCGCCGCGCAGAATGAACGCCGGCTGGAACACCGCCGCGACCCGCGGCAGGATCCACCGGAACGAACTGTTGTAGACCCGTCGAGCAGTTAGAGGAGTCAACGGACATGGCCTTCTCCGTCCAGATGCCCGCTCTTGGTGAGAGCGTCACCGAGGGAACGGTGACACGGTGGCTGAAGCAGGAAGGAGACACGGTCGAGGTCGACGAGCCGCTGCTCGAGGTCTCCACCGACAAGGTCGACACCGAGATCCCGTCCCCCGCGGCGGGTGTGTTGACGAAGATCGTCGCCAATGAGGACGACGTCGTCGAGGTGGGTGGCGAACTGGGTGTCATCGGTGACGCCGGCGAGGCCGCCGAATCCGCCCCGGCTCCCGAACCGGCCGCCGCCGAACCCGCCTCCGCCCCCGCCGAGCAGACCCAGCAGGCCCCTGCGGAGCCGGAACCGGCACCCGCCCAGGCCCAGGCCCCCGCCGCCGACTCCGCGGCCTCCGGCACCTCGGTGAAGATGCCGGAACTCGGCGAATCGGTCACCGAGGGCACCGTGACCCGATGGCTCAAGGCGATCGGCGACGAGGTCGCGGTCGACGAGCCGCTGCTCGAGGTCTCCACCGACAAGGTCGACACCGAGATCCCGTCCCCCGTCGCGGGCACCCTGCTGGAGATCACCGCGCAGGAAGACGACGTGGTCGAGGTCGGCGGTCAGCTCGGTGTGATCGGCTCCGGCGCTCCCGCGGGCGGTTCGGCCCCCGCGCCTGCCCCGGCCCCCAAGCCCGAACCAGCGCCCGCACCGGCCCCTGAACCGGCACCGGCGCCTGCCCCCGCTCCGGCGCCCGCGCCCGCGGCCGCCGCTCCGGCCCCCGCCGCTCCAACCCCCGCCGCCCAGGCTCCCGCTCCGGCCCCCGCCGCCCAGGCTCCCGCGCCGGCTGCCTCCGGTAACGGCGCCACCCCGTACGTCACCCCGCTGGTCCGCAAACTGGCCGAGGAGAACGGCGTCGACCTGGCGTCGGTCACCGGTTCGGGTGTCGGCGGCCGGATCCGCAAGCAGGACGTACTCGCCGCGGCCGAGGCCAAGGAGGCTCCGGCCGCCGCGGCACCGGCGGCCGCCGCTCCCGCCGCCGCGGCACCGGCCAAGGCGGCCGCCGCCGCCAGCCCCGCGCTCGCGGCCCTGCGCGGAACCACCCAGAAGGCCAACCGGATCCGGCAGATCACCGCGACCAAGACCCTGGAGTCGCTGCAGACCACCGCGCAGCTCACCCAGGTACACGAGGCCGACGTCACCAAGATCGCCGCGTTGCGCAAGCAGGCCAAGGCCGATTTCGCCAAGCGCGAGGGCGTGAACCTGACCTTCCTGCCGTTCTTCGCCAAGGCCGTGGTGGAAGCGCTCGGGGTGCACCCGAACGTCAATGCCAGCTACGACGCGAACAGCAAGGAGATCACCTACCACGCGTCGGTGCACCTGGGCATCGCGGTGGACACCGAACAGGGTCTGCTCTCCCCGGTGATCCACAACGCCAGCGACCTGTCGCTGGCCGGCCTGGCCCGTGCCATCGCCGATATCGCCAACCGGGCCCGCACCGGCGGCCTGAAGCCGGACGAGCTGGCCGGTGGCACCTTCACCATCACCAATATCGGCAGCCAGGGCGCCCTGTTCGACACCCCGATCCTGGTCCCGCCGCAGGCGGCGATGCTGGGCACGGGTGCCATCGTGAAGCGCCCGACCGTGGTCACCGACGAGTCCGGTAGCGAGTTCATCGGCGTCCGCTCGATGTGCTACCTGCCGCTGACCTACGATCACCGCCTCATCGACGGTGCGGATGCCGGCCGGTTCCTCACGACCATCCGGCACCGCCTGGAAGAGGCGGCGTTCGAGGCCGATCTCGGCCTGTAAGGGGCGACGACGATGTCGGTTGTGGTGGCCGGTTCGTCCGGACTGATCGGAACCGCGCTCGTCGCGGCGTTGCGCCGCGACGGGGAGCAGGTGATCCGGCTGGTCCGGCGACCGGCCGCCGCGCCCGACGAGCGTCGCTGGGATCCCGCCCAGGGCGAACTGGATCCGCGGATCCTGGACGGCGTCGACGCGGTGGTGAACCTGTGCGGAGCCGGTATCGGTGACAAACGCTGGACCGGCGCGTACAAACAGTTGCTGCGCGACAGCCGGATCACCCCGACCGATGTCCTCGCGACGGCGGTGGCCCGGGCCGGCGTCCCGACGCTGGTCAATGCCAGTGGAGTCCACTACTACGGGGACACCGGTGTGCGCGCGGTGGACGAGAGCGGCCCCCCGGGAACCGGTTTCCTGCCCACGCTGTGTCACGACTGGGAAGCCGCGACCCACGCCGCCACCGAGGCCGGGACCCGCACGGTGTTGCTGCGCAGCGCGGTTGTACTCACCGGCGCCGGTGGCATGCTGCCGCAACTGCGCACACTGTTCCTGCTGGGTCTGGGCGGCCGGCTGGGCAGCGGACGCCAGTATCAACCGTGGATTTCGCTCGACGACGAGATCGGCGCGATCCGGCATGCGCTCACCAACGAATCGGTACGGGGTCCGCTCAATGCCGTGGGCCCCGCCCCGGTGACCAATGCCGCCTTCACCCGCTCGCTCGGTAAGGCCCTGAATCGGCCGACACCGCTGTTCGTCCCGGGTATCGCGTTGCGCCTGGTGATCGGCGAGTTCGCGGAGGAAGCGATCCTGCACAGTCCGCGGGCCCTGCCGCGGGTGCTCGAGGAAACCGGATACGAGTTCCGGCACGCCACCGTCGGCGCGGCACTGGCCGCCGCGGTGGGCCGGTGACCGCCGGCGTCACCTCGGTCCGGGAGGCACGGACCGAGGATCTTCCCGCGATCCTGGAGATCCACAACCGCGCCATCGCCGAGACCACGGCCATCTGGGACGACGAACCCGTGGCACTCGACGAGCGCATCGCCTGGTTCCGCAACCGCACCGAGCACGGCCGTCCCGTACTGGTCGCCGAGGTCGGCGGCGAACTCGCCGGATACGCCAGTTACGGGCCGTGGCGGCCCAAATCCGGCTATCGCCACACCGTGGAGAATTCGGTTTATATCGCCGACCGGTTCCAGCGACGTGGGATCGGTGCCACCCTGCTGGCCGAGCTGATCGCCCGCGCCGAGCAGGCCGGTGATATCCACGCCATGGTCGCGGCCATCGAGTCGAGCAATACCGGTTCGATCGCCCTGCACGAACGATTCGGTTTCCGTACGGTGGGCGTACTTCCGGAGGTGGGCCGCAAGTTCGGCCGCTGGATGGATCTGACGCTGATGCAGCTCACCCTGGAGATGAGCGTAACGTCATGAAGGTGAACAACACCCGCACCGCAACCCGGTCGGCGCGCTACGACAGCACCCCCGTCGACGTGCGTGAACTGGGTCTCATCGACTATCGGCAGGCGTGGGATCTGCAGCGTGAACTCGCCGCCCTCCGGGCGGACGGCGCCGGCACCGACACCTTGCTCCTGCTCGAACATCCCTCCGTCTACACCGCGGGCCGCCGTACCGAAGAGGCCGATCGGCCCACCGACGGCAGTCCCGTGATCGATGTGGACCGGGGCGGCAAGATCACCTGGCACGGTCCGGGGCAACTGGTCGGTTACCCCATCATCCGGCTCGCCGAACCGATCGATGTGGTCGACTACGTCCGGCGCCTCGAACAGGCTCTCATCCGGACCGTCACCGATCTCGGCGTCGAATGCGGACGGGTCCCCGGCCGCTCCGGTGTCTGGCTGCCCGCGTCCGGGTTGCTGCCCGAGCGCAAGATCGCCTCGGTCGGGATCCGGGTGCAGCGCGGGGTCACCCTGCACGGCATCTCGCTGAACTGCAATGCCGATCTCGGCGCGTTCGGCACCATCATCGCCTGCGGGATCCGCGACGTCGGTTCGACCAGCCTGAGCCAGGAACTCGACCGCGAGGTCACCGTCGCCGAGATCACCCCGCGGATCGCCGAGATCCTGCCGGCCGCACTCGACGGTGAGATCCCGGTCACCGAGCACGATATCCCGCGGGCCGCCACCCCGGCCGTCGCGGACCACGCCGCCGCCACCGCGGCACGCGATCCGAAAGGTGCCACCGCATGACCTCCGCCCAAGCCCCCGCCGGCCGCAAACTGCTGCGCATCGAGGCCCGCAACGCCGAGACCCCGATCGAGCGCAAACCCGGCTGGATCCGCACCCGCGCCACCATGGGCCCGGAATACACCGAGCTCAAAGGCCTGGTGAAACGCGAGGGCCTGCATACGGTCTGCGAGGAAGCGGGCTGCCCCAATATCTTCGAATGCTGGGAGGACCGCGAGGCCACCTTCCTCATCGGCGGCGAACAGTGCACGCGGCGTTGCGACTTCTGCCAGATCGACACCGGCAAGCCTTCGCCGCTGGACCGTGACGAACCCCGCCGCGTCGCCGAGAGCGTCCAGGCCATGGGCCTGCGCTACTCCACCATCACCGGCGTCGCCCGCGACGACCTCGAGGACGGCGGCGCCTGGCTCTACGCCGAAACCGTGCGGGCCATCAAGAAACTCAACCCGGCCACCGGCGTCGAACTGCTCATCCCCGATTTCAACGCCAAACCGGATCAGCTCGCCGAGGTCTTCTCCTCCCGCCCCGAGGTGCTGGCGCACAACCTGGAGACCGTGCCCCGGGTGTTCAAGCGGATCCGCCCCGCCTTCCGCTACGAACGGTCCCTCGAGGTACTCACCGCGGCCCGCGCCGACGGCCTGGTCACCAAGTCCAATCTGATCCTCGGTATGGGCGAAACCCCCGACGAGGTCACCCAGGCCATGCGCGACCTGCACGAGGCGGGCTGCGACATCCTCACCATCACCCAGTACCTGCGCCCCTCGCCGCGCCACCACCCGGTGGACCGCTGGGTGAAACCCGAAGAGTTCGTGGAACATTCGAAGGTCGCCGAGGAGATCGGTTTCGCCGGAGTGATGGCCGGCCCACTGGTCCGCTCCTCCTACCGCGCGGGCCGGTTGTACGCCCAGGCCATGGCCCACCACGGCCGCCCCATCCCGGAAGCCATGGCGCATCTCGCCGCCGAGGGCACCGCCACCCAGGAGGCCAGTGCCGTCCTGGAACGGTTCGGGTCCCGGGTCTGAGGTGTCCGAGCAGCTCAGCACGGGCGCAGCACCGAAGCCGAGGTCCGGGCGATCCTCATCGAAACCGTCTCACCCGCCCCGGAGGTCGGCCTCGGCACTCTGCTGAGCGATATCGGCAGGGAAATCGAGCTCACCGACGACGAGGTCGACGCACTCGCCGTCCGAGACCGCCGACCGGCCGATCCGCTGGAGTTGTCGAGGCTCGTGTGTTGCCGTTGTTCACGGGCCGAGTACTCGCCTTCGATCTCACTGCCTCAGCCGCTTATGCCGAGGTCATGGCCGCGGCCCGCACAGCCGGAAGGGAGATTGCCACAGCCGATGGCTTGATCGCGGCTACGGCCGAGGCCGCGAATATGTCCGTAGCCACCCGGGATACCGCTCCCTTCCGGGCCGCGGGAGTGCGCGCGATCGACCCGTGGGGGTAGGTCGCGGGCCTTCGGTCCGCAGCGCACCAGCGGCCTTCTCCGAGGACCAGCACCGGACGCTTCACTCGCGCCGCGTCATTCGATGGCGGACGAGCGATGAGTCCGGCCGTGCCGACCCGTCCTGAACGGTGACACCACCGGATACCCAGGGAGACCCCGCATGCTCATCGTCGCCGGACATCTCATCGTCGCTCCACCGGCCCGCGCCGCCTACCTCGACGGGTGTATCGGAGTGGTCGAGCAGGCCCGGTCGGCGCCCGGCTGCCTGGATTTCGCGCTGAGCCCCGATCTCACCGATCCCGCCCGCATCAATATCTTCGAGCGCTGGGCGGACCGGGAATCGGTGGAGGCGTTCCGCGACTCGGGGACCGGCGACGAGCAGAATGCGGCGATTCGCGAGGCTTCGGTGGCCGAATACGAGATCGCCGAGATCCGTTCGCTGACCTGACCGCCTGGCTAGAACTTCAGGCGCTGCAGCAGCGCCGGGATCTTCGACGCCGACATGAGCGCCTTGAACTGCCAGCTGTCGTCGCGCGGCAGAATCCCCCCGCGCTGGGTGACGTCGAAGGCGTCGTAGAGGGTTTCGCCCTCCTCCATCAGTCCTTCGGCGTTGAAGTGGTAGCGGTCGACCGCGGGACATTGGATGAAGCGGCCGTTGCCGTAGAGCACGGGGGCGCTGCTGTCGTAGGGGTAGAGGCGCAGGGGCCCGTCCCAGTGACCGCTGCCTATATAGCGGATGACCACCCGCACCCGCCCCTCGGGGGTCACGTCGAGGTAGACCTGACCGGGCAGCGGGTCGTAACGCCAATCCGGGATGGCGTCGAAGAAGGCGAAATTGTATTTCACGAATTCGTCGATCCCGACGATGGTGCGGCCGAAGGTGGTGACGTCGGTGTAGCGGACGTCGGGCGCGTAGAGCTCGTGGTTGACGCTCATATCCCGCACCAGGAAACTCCACCAGTACTTCTTCGCCCACTCCATGAGCCAGGACAGGTCCTGGCCGAGTGTGCTGTAGAGCTGCAGTTTCCGGTCGAATTCGACGAACCACTCCTGGGTGGTGGCCTGTAGTTCCGGTTCCGGGATCACCCGGATGGGCACCGCGCGGTTGGCGTCGAGGTATTCGGGGGCCGGCCGGGCGAGGCGGGGGCGGCGCAGGGCTTGCTGGAACTGTTCGTCACTGAACACGGCACGAGCCTTTCGACGAATGCGACCCGGGGTGGCGGTCGAGCTTCAACTTGAATCGTATGATTCATGTTGAAGCAGGTGATGTCAATCAATCCCGGGAGACCGATGCGAGGATGAGTCGGTGAACGCACCCAAGCTGTGGCGCGGCCGGACGCTGGACGCCAGATCCGCGGAACGTCGCGAGCAACTCGTGGACGTCGGTTTCGAATTGCTCGGTACCGACGGCTCGGCCGCGGTCACCATGCGGGCGGTGACCCGCCTGGCCAATCTGAGCCCCCGCTATTTCTACGAGAGTTTCGCCGACCGCCGGGCCCTGATCGTCGCCGTCTACGACCGCCTGGAAACCGAGCTGCTCGCCCGGTTGAGCACGGTCGATCCCGGCGGAGACCTGCAGACCACGGTCCGTGCGGCACTACAGATCTGCGCCGCCTACTTCGAGGAGGACCCGCGCCGTGCCCGGGTCCTGCTACGCGAACCACTCACCGACGACGCCCTGCGCGCCCACAGCACCGACCGGCTCCCCGCCTTCCTGCGCACCATGGTGCCGGCGCTGGGCGAGGAGGTCGGGGCGCTGATACCCGACAGCGAGGAGACGCTCGCAATCATCGGTACCGCGCTGGGCGGGGCCCTCGTCGCCCTCTACGTGGACTGGATCGACGGACGGCTTCCGGTACCGCGGGACCGCCTCGTCGACACCGCGACCACCCTCGTGCTGTCACTGGCCCGGACCTCCACCTGACCCACGGACAACGCACGGACACCCCGGCCCCGCCGGCGCGCTGGTGGCTCTCTACCTCGCCTGGATCGACGGACGTCTCCGGTGGAACGCGATCGCCTGGTCGACAACGCCACGGCTGTCGTGCTCGCCCTCGCCGGCATCAGCCGGCAGCGGGAACCACCTGCTCCCCGGCAGGCCGGACGCCGCCGACGCGCTCGATCACCAGTCGTGTTCGCGCGCGAGCTCCACTTTCGCCTGTGCGAGCAGCCCCGCCTGCAGTGATTCGCAATGCGCCCACCAGTCCGGGTGGGCCGCGGGGTCACGGACGGTGGCGTGCAGACCCTCGGCATGGGCGACGATCCTGGCCCGCAACGCGTCCGAGCAGATGATCTCGACCCGCTTCTCGGCCAGCCAGACGCTTTCGATCAGCCGCTTCGGATCCTCCGGCACACCACCCCGCTCGCGCACATCGAGCTCCGATTGCAGCCGCTGCGCCGTCTCCAGATAGCCGAGAATCGCGGACTTCAGTTCTTCCCGGTGAGCGAGGCGGCTCTCGGCCAGTAATTCGAGCCTCGACTGCCGTGCCGAACTCCGTTGCACCAGTAGCGTTGCCGAGGCACCGAGCGCGGCACCCAGTAGCGGCATCAGACTCGTCAGCAACGTCGAAACCACACCCGGCGACATGGCTTCATCCTTCACCATCGGCAGCCCTACCGCCGCCGGCCCGATACCGCTCACCGGACGACCGCGACGACCTCGTAGGCGGTGCCCGGGGTCGGCGGCGTGGTGAACCGGGCATTGGGCAGGTAGAGGCGCTCCCCGAAAGCCGCCACCGTCGTCGGGATATCGAAACGCGGGTCGCGCAGGCGGCGCTCGATCGTGCCACGGGCGCCCGTATGGTCGAACTTCACCTCGGCGATCGAGCCGATCCGGTTCTGCACCACGAGTAACCTGCCGTCGCACCACAGCAGTCCATCACCGTAGGGCACCGACTCGGCACCGAGGTCGACCGTCTCCGCCGCACCCGTCGCCGGGTCGACGCGGTAGAGCCGCCCGGTCGCCGACTGCACCACGATCAACCCGGCGCCGCCCGGTGTACCGACGATTCCGTTGGCGTTGATCGCGTCCGGCGAGAACTCGATATCACCGGTCAGCCGTAGCGTTTCCGCCTTCCCGGGCAGCGCACCCGAAGGACCGAGGGGTAGGTGGTACAGCACGGGCGTATGCGAATCGGTGAACCACGCACCTGAAGAGGTGAGCGCCACGTCGTTGACGAACGGATCCGCCGATCCGAACCGGTAACGCGCCAGTACTTCACCCGTCCCGGTATCGATCACCCGAGCGTCTCCCCCGGTGCCACCGGCGACGAACAGCCGGCCGTGCGGGTCGAGCGCGAGCCCGAGCGCCGGGGTACCCGGTCCCGGGCTCAGTACCGCGCCACGACCGGTCCGGAGATCGACCCGGTAGATGGTGCCGTCCACCCGTGATCCGAGGTAGGCGACCGGCGCCGACCCGATCGCGATACCTTCCGGCGCGAACCCCGCGGGTAGTTCTATCGTGGCCGGAAAGTGCTGCGGCTCCGCGCAGCCGGGCACGAGGAGCGCCGTGCCGAACACCACAAGGGCGATCACCCGATCGAGAACACGCCGCAGCCCGATGTCCGGTTCAGTAGCCGACCGTGAAATGTCGCACCCCACCGGAGTTCTCGAGCTCGTCGACGATCGCAACGGCGAGATCCTCGGCCGAGATCCGGGAGTTTCCGGCAGCGTCGACCAGGAGCGTGGTGGTCCCGCGCCGGTATTTTCCCGTGCGCGACGCCGGTTCGAGGACGGCGGGCGGACTCAGATAGACCCAATCGGCCGGATGGGCGCGGCAGGCATCCAGTTGAGCGACGCTGGCGCCCGCGATCGTCCGGATCGGCTCGGGCACGTATTCGGGGCTGTCGATGACAAGCCGCTCGGGATGCGCCGGGTTCCGCAGGGGCGCGGCACCGCCCACGACGAGGATGCGAACTCCGTGCGCGGCCGCCGCGTCGAGCAGCGCGTCGGTGCTCGCGGCCACCGTATGCTCCTGCCCGGGACCCGGCCGGGTAGCGACCACGACGGGAACTCGCCCGGGATCGCCTCGTCGCCGTGGTCGCTCCCGAGCATCCGCTCGCCCGCGAAGCCTCGGTCGATCTGCTGCGCCTGTCCGCCGAAACTTTCGTCGATCTCCCGGCCGGGACCGCCGGGCGCGCGCAATCCGATCAGGCCTTCGCCGCCGCGGGAATCGACCGTGAGGTCGCCTTCGAGGTGTCCTCCGCCGAATACATCGCCCGCCTGGTCGAACAGGATTTGGGCGTGGCCATGCTGCCTTCCGCCTACGTACCGCAGCTCACCGGCGTGGTCACCGTCGCGGTCTCCGACGCCCCCGCCCGGGTGGAGTACATCGTCTGGAACAGCTTCTCCCGGACCCCCGCAGCTGCGGCTTTTCTGGCCGTTCTCGACATTCCCGTCCCGTCGGACGCCGGGGCATGACCGTCAGACCAGGTGCTTGCGCAGCACTTCCTGATGGGTCGGGCGGGCGTCTTCCAGCCGTGTGCGCCCCTCCGCGGTGAGTGCCAGGAAGTTGGCGCGGCGATCGAAATCACAGGCCGCCCGCTCCACCAGGCCGGCCTTCTCCAGCCGGGTCACCGTTCGCGAGAGCGCGCTCTGACTGAGGTACATCTCGGCCTCGATATCCTTCATCTTGACCTTGTCCGCCTGCTCCACACCGCAGCGCCCGCCCAGGACCTGCAGCAATTCGAATTCGCTGAGCCCGAGCCGATGCCGCGCCTGCAGCGCGTTCTCGAGTTCGCACGAGGTGACGTGGTAGCGACGCAGCGTTTCGGACCACTTCGCGCAGACATCGTTGTCGGAGTCGTGGTACATGACCCGAGATTAGCATGTCAAGTCATTTTATGCCCACGCATTACATGCGTTGACATTCAATGCTCGTGCATTTAAGTTCTCTCGGGTGACCCTCACCGCACCAACCTCGCAGAACCTCGCCGCCGCAACGGCTACCGCACCGGCCGCCGGCCGCTGGGGACCGAAGCTGTGGGCGATCCTGTTCGTCGCCGGACTGGCGATGTTCCTCGACGCGCTCGACGTCTCCATGGTCGGCGTGGCACTCCCCTCCATCGGCCACGACCTGGGCCTCGACACCTCCGCCCTGCAGTGGATCGTCAACGGCTACATCCTCGGGTACGGTGGCCTGCTACTCCTCGGCGGACGCGCCGCCGACCTGCTCGGCCGCCGCCAGGTCTTCCTGGCCGCCCTGGTGATCTTCGGTATCGCCTCGCTCGTCGGTGGACTCGTCGACGAGGGCTGGCTGCTGATCGCCACCCGGATCGTCAAAGGTGTAGCCGCCGCCTTCACCGCCCCGGCCGCCCTCTCGATCATCACCACGACATTCAAAGAGGGTCCGGACCGCAACCGGGCACTGTCGATCTTCACCATCTTCGGCGCCACCGGATACGCCTCCGGCCTGATCGTCTCGGGCCTGCTCACCGGTATCGACTGGCGGCTCACCTTCTACATGCCCGTGGTGGTCGTCGCCGCGGTCATCGTGGCCGCCTACATCGTGGTGCCGCGCACCATCGAAAAAGAGGAGGGCCGAATCGATTTCACCGGCGCCGCCCTGCTGACCGGCGGAATGCTCGCCGCGGTCTACACCATCGTCACCGCCCCGGAGACCGGATTCACCGCGACCGTGGTCGCAACCACCGTCCTGGCGGTCGGACTGCTCAGCGCGTTCTTCGTGACGGAGAAGCGGGTGAGCCACCCGCTGGTCCGACTGAGCATCTTCCGGGTGAAGTCGATCGTGCGAGCCAACCTCGCGGCGCTGGCCATCTTCGGCTCCTACCTCAGCTTCCAGACCATCGTCTCGCTGTACCTGCAGAACACCCTGCAGTGGGAGCCGTTGCAGATGGCAGTCGCGATGGCGCCCACCGGCATCATCGTCGCCATCCTGTCCCCGATGGCCGGTAAGCTCATCGACCGCTTCGGCACCGGCCCGATGATCCTGGCCGCGCTCACCTCGTTCGTCGGCGGCTACCTCTGGTTCCTTGCCCGCGGCGGCAGCCCCGACCCCGCCTACGCGGTCGACTACCTGCCCGCGTTCCTGCTGCTCGGCCTCGGTTTCGCGCTCGGCTTCTCCGCGGTCATGTCGCAGGCCACCGAAGGTATCGCCGACCACGAGCAGGGCCTGGCCTCCGGCCTGGTGCAGACCTCGTTCCAGATCGGCGGCGCGGTGGTCCTGGCCATCGCCACAGGTCTGATCAGCGGTGCGGCCACGGGCGGCATCGACGGTTACCGGCCGGGGCTCTACCTGGTCACCGCGGTCGCGGTGGTCGGCCTGCTGGCCTCGGCCACGGCGCTGCTGGCCCGCAAACAGCCGGTCGCCGAACTGGCATAGCGATTTCCGGATCGAGAAGGGGGTCGCCGGTTCGGCGGCCCCCTTCTCGGCACCGGGAAATAGTGGTCTCGTCGGCTGCACTACGACGGTTGACCATCCGGCCCGTCGAGTCGGCGCGACCGTGCGGTCCCGAAATCCGGCCCCGCCTGCCGAATCCGATCAGAAGGGCCGCTGAGTGCGGATGATCTCGGCCAGGTAGGCGTAATCATCGGCCCGGCCGCTGGACGCCCGGAAAACCAGGCCGAGGGTGCGCCCCGGCGCCGGATTCGCGAAACGTGCGGTATCGAGTGCGCCGCGGCCGGTCTCGGCGGCGACCGCCATTTCCGGGATGAGGGTGATCCCGAGTCCGCCGGCCACGCACTGGACCACCGTGGACAGCGAAGCCGCACGGGTGTCCCCGGCCCCACCCGGGTGGACGTCCGTGGAACGGCACAGTTCGAGGGTTTGGTCACGCAGGCAGTGCCCCTCGTCGAGGAGCAGCATCGGTAGCGTGCCCAGCGCCGTGGGTGCGATATCGGTTCGGCCGGCCAGCGCGTGGCCGGCGGGGACCACCAGGACGAATTCCTCGGTATAGAGCGGTATTTCGACCAGTCCCGCGGCTTCGGCGGGCAGGGCGAGCACCGCGACGTCGAGCACTCCGGCGCGCAGCTCGTCGATCAGGCGGGCGGTTTTGTCCTCGATCACCTGCGGGGTCAACGCGGGGAGTTTGCGATGCAGGGTGGGCAGCAGGGCCGGGAGGATGTAGGGGGCCGCGGTGGGGATGATCCCGATGCGGAGTACACCGGCGAGGATGTCCCCGGTGGCCGAAGCCAGAAAACGGTCCGCGGCTTCCAGCGTGGCCGTGGCGGCGGGGAGCAGCCGATCGCCGGCCGCGGTCACCAGGACGCGCCTGGTGCTGCGCTCGATGAGCTGCAGTCCGAGCCCGCTTTCCAGCGCGGCCAATGCCTGCGACAACGTGGGCTGGCTCACCTCGAGTCGCGCCGCGGCGGTGCCGAAGTGCCGGTATTCGGCGACCGCGACGAACGCACGCAGCTGCGACAGGGTGGGCTGATAAGACTGATCGGGCATACCTATCAGTCTAGTGCCACTCATCACTTTTGCCTTTTGCCGGTCTTTCGGCAAGATTAGTTACGAGCTTTCGCCTTACCGGCTGGAAATCGACCACGCCGGTACCACTGTTACGAGAAGGAGTTTCGGGCATGCCCCTGCTGACCATCGGCGACCAGTTCCCCGCCTACGACCTCACCGCGGTGATCGGTGGTGACTTGTCCAAGGTCGACGCTCAGCAGCCGGACGACTATTTCACCCGGGTCACCAGCGCCGATCACGCGGGCAAGTGGCGGATCGTGTTCTTCTGGCCGAAGGACTTCACCTTCGTGTGCCCGACCGAGATCGCCGCGTTCGGCAAGCTGAACGAGGAGTTCGCCGACCGTGACGCCCAGGTCCTCGGCGCGTCCGTGGACAACGAGTTCGTGCACTTCCAGTGGCGGGCCCAGCATGAGGACCTGAAGACGCTGCCCTTCCCCATCCTGTCGGACCTCAAGCGTGAACTGGCTACCGCCACCGGCGTTCTCAATGCCGACGGCGTCGCCGACCGCGCCACCTTCATCGTCGACCCGAACAACGAGATCCAGTTCGTATCGGTGACCGCCGGTTCGGTCGGCCGCAATGTCGACGAGGTACTGCGTGTGCTGGACGCGCTGCAGTCCGACGAACTGTGCGCCTGCAACTGGAAGAAGGGCGACCCGACCATCGACGCGCGCGAACTGCTGGTCGCGAGCGTCTGAGAGCGGAAGGAGAACCGGTGAGTATCGACAATCTGAAGAGCTCGCTCCCCGAGTACGCCAAGGACCTCAAGCTCAACCTCTCGTCCATTTCGCGGACGACGGTGCTCAACGAGCAGCAGCTGTGGGGCACTCTGCTGGCCGCGGCGGCCGCGACCCGTTCCACGGCGACCCTGCGGGAGATCGCCGAGGAGGCGGCCGACGTGCTGTCCGCCGAGGCCTACAACGCCGCGCTGGGCGCCGCCTCGATCATGGGTATGAACAATGTGTTCTACCGGGGCAAGGCGTTCCTGGACGGTAAGTACGACGATCTGCGCGCCGGTCTGCGCATGCAGATCATCGGCGCCCCCGGTGTCGACAAGGCCGATTTCGAACTCTGGTCGTTCGCGGTGTCCTCGATCAACGGCTGCCAGCACTGCCTCGAAGCCCACGAGCACACGCTGCGTGAGGCGGGTGTCTCGCGCGAGGTGATCTTCGAGGCGCTACGCGCCGCGGCGATCGTGGCCGGGGTCGGGCAGGCCGTGCAGGCCACCGAGGCACTGGCGACCGCTTCGGTCTGAATGCACCGGTTCGCCTTCGGCAGGGCGCACCGATCGACCCGATACCGGGGCGGCGCGGCATTCTCCGCGCCGCCCCGGTGCCGTAGGTGCCGCCGGACCACACAGGCCACGCGGGGCTTTCGACCGTGATCGCGCTCGTACCCGGAGAAAGTCCGGACGTGGACCACACCGCACGCACGACCCACACCGAACCTTCGCTCGATGCCGTTCCAGCTGCCGAGGTCTCAGCCCTCGGCCGACGACGAGTAGATGATCGCACCCGCGGCAGGCCGGTCGAATCGACCGCATATCGGCGTACTCGATCCGAGGCGTACCTACCGGCGACGGAGCGCAGGCCGGCTTACGGCAGCGGCACACACGAACTGCCGGTGTTCAGCCCCTGCCCTCGCACGTCGACTTCGATGTACTTCGACGATGTGTACTGCCCCGGGGTGAACTGCTGGGCGGTGATGTGCTGCCGCCCGGTGTATTTCGGCGTCCATTGGAAGGTCGCCGTCCCGTTCTCCGGGTGATAGACGGCCTGGCCCAGCCGCTCTCCGTTACCCGGAACCGAGCCACCGCTGTTGATGATGGTGACCTCACCGGCCTCGGACGGCGGCGCGTCGACTGTCGCCGTGACCGTATAGGCGCAACCGATCCGCAGCCCCTCCGGCCCGGCGGCGACATCCACTCCCGTCACGGCCGCTCCCGCACCCGGTGCCGCGTATGCCGCCGCAACGCCCAGAGCGCCCAGCATGGCGGCGAAGCCGAAATGTCGGATATTGCTGTGCATATCGAACCTTTCGCGATATTCGATCGGACCCTCCGACCCTCCCACACCCGGCCGGCGCGCGCGATCGGGCGCTGGACGCGCGGCTCACGCTCCGAGATCGGAGGTGGCCCGAAAATCACTCGGCCGGATACCCCGATGCCGTTTGAACGCGGCGCTGAAACCGAACGCGTCCGCATAGCCCACGGCCTTCGCCACCTGCGCCACCGTCAGACTGCGATCGGCGAGCAGTTCCTCCGCCTCGTCCATCCGGCACTCGGTGAGATACGCCAGCGGCGACTGCCCCATGACCTCGGCGAACCGCCGTGCGAACAGTGCCCGCGAAACACCCGCTTCCGAGGCCAGCGACGCGACCGTCCACCCGGCGGCGGGCTTTCCGTGCATGGCCTCCAACGCCGGCCCCACCACCGGATCGGCCGGCCCGCGATACCAGCCCGGCGCGCCCGCGTCCTGCCCGTCGAACCAATCACGCAGCGTGCACACCAGACTCCAGTCGAGCAGCCGGTCCATCAACGCCTGCGCACCGGCCGGCCGGCGGACCGCGTCCGTGGCCACCGACTCCATCCACGCGCACACCTCCACATCGTCGGACACCACCAGAACCGGCGGCACCGCGCGCAGCAGGCGTTCGTGGCGCCGGCCCGAGGCCCGGTAGGCGCCGACGATCAGCGCGGTCTCACCGGCCGGGTCGTCGCCCCACCGGCCGTCGTCCAACGCGGCATCGCATTTCACGTCCGGCGCGAAACAGGCGATCTCGTATTGCTCATGGGGCAGGCCGACCGTGCCCGCGTGGTCGGCGAAGAGAAACGGTTCCGGGCCGCGCACGACCGCCGTGTCCCCGGCCACGATCCGGCGCTCGATCCCACCGGGCAGCAGCAGGGTGCCCCCGCCGCGCAGCACGGTGATCATGGTGAGCGGCGCGCGATCGGCGAACCGGATACTCCATGGGGCTTCCAGCACCGCGTTGGTGAGTACGGCACCTTCGGCACGGATACCGCTCAGCAGCGTGCTCAATGGATCCACCCCAGCAAGGGTAGACGAACTCCTATCAGATGTAGACCTTCACCCATAGATCGTCCACCAGATGCCGTGTGGAATGAGATCCGACCGCACAACCGAGCATCCGGAGAGCCGGATCGAGATGGAGGATCCCGTGCCGCACACCACGAACGACGACGTCACGACCACCCGCACCGCCCTCGTCGTCGTCGCCCACCCGCGCCGCGACTCGCTCACCGCCCATATCGCCGACCTCGCCGCCCAGCGGCTCACCGCGGCGGGCTACCGCATCGACCTGCTCGACCTGCACGCCGAGAACTTCGATCCCCGGATGAACGCCGCGGACCTTCCGGAATGGGGAAACCGGGAGAAGACCTACTCACCGGAGGTCGAGAACCATATGCGGCGCGTCCTCGCCGCCGACGTCATCGTCGCGGTGTTCCCGGTGTACTGGGTACAGGTCCCGGCGATCCTGAAAGGCTGGATCGACCGCGTGTGGAACTACGGATTCGCCTACGGCCGCAGCAAACCCCGGCTCGCGGGCAAACGGATGCTGTGGCTCGGCCTGGCCGGCGCGGCGGACGACGACGGCGTCGTCGACATCATGCAGCAGTCCCTCGGCATGCAACTCAACGACGGTATCGCGTACTACTGCGGCCTGGCCGAGTCGTCGGTGGGACTACTGCCCGGCGCGGAGGAGAAACGACAGCGGGTGGACGCAGACGGCAATCTGCTGCTCGACGAGGCGCTCACCGGCCCGATTCGCGACGCCCACTACGCGGCTTTGGAAGACCGGGCGTGGCGCTTCGTCGACGATTTCCTCACCAGGGACCGAGTACCGGCCTGACCGGTCCGGAGCCGGCCGCCCGGGGTGCGCCCGAACGACGGCACCACGACGACCGGCACCGTCCACGCACCGGCCGGCGCCACCGGACGGCCGGGCGTCGTCCTCGTCCACGGGTCGGGCGACGGCCGCAGTGCCCACTACGACCTCACCGCCGACGCCTTCGCCCGCGCGGGCATCGTGGCGCTCAGCTACGGCAAGCGCACCGAGGGATACACGCCGGCGCACCGCGACTATTCGCTACTGGCCGACGACGCGTTGGCAGGTCTTGCCGCATTGCGGAGCCGGCCCGAAGTCGACCCCGCCCGGGTGGGTCTGTGGGGATTATCCGAGGGCGGCTGGGTCGCGCCGCTCGCCGCTTCGCGGTCGGCCGACGCGGCATGCCTGATCACGATCGGCGCGAATTCGGGCCCGCCGGCCGCCCAGCACGGTGGGCAACCGACCACCGACGGGTTCGACAAGCTGCCCGGGCTGGCGCCGGGATACGGCGAACTCTTGGGTGAGTGGGTCAACGAGCTGCCCCGCTCGGCTTCCGTCCCGCGAGTGGATCAACCCGCGGTGCAGGGACATCCGGTACGCGCCCTCGAAGCGGTGGCCTGGTGGGAATCCGCTCCCGCAAACCTACTGCTGCTGGCCGTAATCGCGCTCGCGTTCGGCGGCTACGCGCTGACCGGCACGGTCCGGGCCTGGCAGCTACCGGACCGGCGACCCGCGCGAATACTCATATCGACGGCCGTGATCGGTATCGTCGGCGCGGTCATCCAGCTCGGCTATATCCTCACCAGCCGGGCGACTACCTTCGGCCCGCTGTTGTTCGGACGTACCCTGCCGTGGCTGGCACTGCAGATCGTTGCCGTGTGCGCGGTGGTCGCGCTGGGCTACCTCGTTATGCGCACGCCCCGCTCACCGGCCGGAATGTCGAAAGGTGCGTGGACCCGATGGGCGGTATCGGTTATCGGCGGGGCAGGGTTCGTGTGCTGGGCGATCTACTGAGGCTTGCTACTTCCCTGATTTCATAGCCCTGCGCACACCCCCGGCCCTACGGGATCGGCGTCCCGACGATCCACTCGTGACCGAACGGATCCCGCACCCGCCCTTGACGCGCGCCGTACGGCTGATCCGCCACCTCGAACACGATCTCGCCGCCCGCCTCCGCCATCCGCTGGGCGAGGCGGTCCGGATCGGCCGACACCACAGAGAGAAGTAGCCCGCGCCCGCCGAGCCGCAGCGGGTCGTGATCGAACTCGTCGGCGTCCTTCACCTCGAATACGGCTCCGCACGGAAGTCCGAGCGCGGCGAAGACCACCCGGCCGTCCGCCTCGTGCCGCTGCCGGAGGTCAGCGCCGAATACGTCGCTGTAGTAGCGAATCGCCGTGTCGGCGCCCTCGACGATCAGTTTCGGGGTGATCTGCTCGATGCTCATGAATGGAGTATGTGCGGAGCCGCCACTCACCGACTTGGAGATTTGTCTCCTACCGGCGCGGGCGTCGGCGAGACAGTAGAACCCCTTCCCTGGTGAGCGCCGGGGTTTCGGCGGTGAACGGCGCCTCACGTGACATCGCGCGAGGCGCAGCTCCCGTGCCCACCTCTGGTGTTCTCGGCTACTTCTGGAGAAGTGCGCTCAGAACGGCTGGCCCTGCAGTAGCGCGAACGCGCCCGCGATGAAGAACAGGGGAATGAAGAGGGCGGTGGCGACAGGGTCGCCATTGAGGTAGCCCTGACGAATATTTTCCATAGCCGCTGCGGAACCCGAATTCATATCAACTGACCCTTTCGCTGTGTCGTGCTCGACACAGCCGACAGTACCGACACACCCCAGACCGCCCTTACCACCAGCGACCGCATCTCGAACCGTCTTCATCGCGACGTTGTCGCGGGCATCACGGCGTGCGACCTCCCATGCTCTGGACTGACATCATGGGTGTTGTGAACGAGCGGAAAGAACCGGTCCTGTACGCCATTGTCACCGGCTCGCCGCCCGCCCGCGACGTCACCCGGGTCGTCGATCTGGCGCAGGCCGGCGGTTGGGACGTATGCGTCATCGCCTCACCGGCCGGCCGAGGTTTCATCGATATCGACATGCTAGAAGAGCGGACCGGACACCCGATCCGCAGTCACTACAAGAAGCCCGGCACACCCGATGTCCTACCACCGGCCGACGCCATGATCGCCGCACCCCTCACCTGTAATTCCATGGCGAAATGGGCTGCCGGGATCTCGGATACGCTGCCGCTCGGGTTGCTGGTCGAAGCGGTGGGCAAGGGGTTGCCGGTGGTGGCGGTACCGTTCTCCAACCGAGCGCAGATGAGCTTTCCGGCAGTGCAGGCGGCGAGAAGAAGCCTGTCCGATTGGGGGGTTACGGTGCTGGCCGGCGACGAGCAGCACGAACCGAGGACGGGCGAGAACTACCGGGATCTGTTTCCCTGGGAAGCCGCCTGGCGTGCAGTTCTCGACCATCCACGTCGCAGGGCCGGCCGCGGCTGAACACCGAAGTCGGATTCGTTCGCCGCTGCTCGCCCCGGGAGTCGGAACCGGGGCAGGCAGCGAACTCCGCACCCATTCGGCCACCGTCGGAAGGTGGAATGCTTCGGCAGCGGGGCACCAGGGTGGCAGCCGGCTACGCCGCGACCGCGTCAGCCGACGGGTTGTGTCCCGAGTGCTTCCACAGCGGCCCGGGCGGCGGCGGCTACCAGAGCATTGTCCGGTTCGGCATCCTGCTCGGATTTGGTGGTGAGCACCGCGATGACCAGCGGGGCCCGTCCCGGCGGCCAGGCCACGGCGACGTCGAGGGCTGAACCGTAGGCCGGGGACCCGGTCTTGTTGCCGGCTTTCCAGTCGGCGGGCAGCCCCGCTCGGATGCGGTTACCGCCGGTCGCGCTGGCGACGAGCCACGCGGACAGTTGCGCGCGTTCGGGTTCGGCGAGGCTGTCGCCGACGACCAGTGCGCGATAGTCGGCGGCCAGCGCGGCGGGAGTGGTGGTGTCGCGTTCGTCGCCGGGGATCGCGGTATTCAGCTCGGTTTCCCAGCGGTCCAGTCGTGAGGTGTTGTCACCGAGGGTGCGGAGGAACGCGGTGAAGCCCGCGGGTCCGCCGAGCAGTTTCAGGAGCTGATTGCCGGCCGTGTTGTCGGACACCGTGATGGCCGCCTCGCACAGGGCGGCCACCGTCATGCCGGTATCGACATGCTGCTCGGTGACCGGCGAGTACTCGACGAGATCGGCGTGCGGATACCGGATCACTTGGTCGAAGAAGCCCGAGGACAGCGGGTGCTTGTGCAGTAGGGCACCGCAGGCGAGCCCTTTGAACGTGGACGCCATCGGGAACCGCTCACCGTCGCGGTAGGCAACGCTGCGGCCGTCGGCGGTGTCGAGCGCGAACACCCCCAGCCGCGCGCCGTGTGCCGCTTCCAGGTCGGCGAACTGCTGTGTCGTCGCGACCTGGCTGGTAGTGCTCACCGGCGCGGTCGCGACCGTGGCGCCGGGGCCTGCATCGCATCCGGTAACCGCCGAGAGCGCGGATACCGCCAGTGCGGCGGCGGCGAGTCGGCGGCGATCGAACCTGACGAGCTGAACGAGTGCGGAGAGTTTCACCCCCGCAGCACACCACCACACCCCGGAGCGAGACCAATACGCAACTGCCCCGCCGACGGGTCGGACTCGATATCGCCGCAGTTCACCCGAGCCGAACGGGTCGTGACAGGCACTGCCGACCACGCTCGCCTGTCAGCCGTGCGGTAGCGGAGCGCCGCAGCGGGCCGGCTACGTTCACATCGGGACCGACGCAAAACCGAATTCCCGCAGCATTCGCCCTTCTCTCGCATCCGCCCACGCGGTGGCCACGAAATCGAGGGTGTCCCCGGGCAGGTCGTCGGGGTCGGCCCAGACGAGTTCGCTGCACTTGTATGGTTCGCGGATCTCCGGCGTGCCCTGCCACGACTCCGCGGCGAAGAAGATATCGACCCGAGGTTCTCCGGCCCAGCGGAACATGGTGCCGCTCGGGCGTAGATCGGCGGGAGCAACCGCGATTCCGAGTTCCTCGGCAACCTCACGAACCACCGACACGGTAAGAGCCTGCCCGCGGTCGACGTGGGCGGCCGGCAACCCGAGCTGCCCGTCGGCGTAACCGCGACCGGCGCGTCGTAACAACAGGATTCGGCCGCGCTCGACGAGAAAGACGTGGGCCGCCACCGGGTAGCGGTCGTGCCTGGTATCGAACACATATCCCGACATGGGCTTCCTCGTTCCGAAGTTTCCGCAGCGGGCGGCTGGGATCGCGTGACAGGTCGGCGTACACGGTAACGCCCCCGCGACCCGGTTCGTATGCGGTGATGAAGGTGTTTCGACCGGCCATCGACCATGGACCGATCCTCGCGACCCCTGTCATTTGCATCCGGAAGCGACGCGCGAAAAACTGACAGCTCGATCGTAGGCGAAGAGATATAGAGGAAAATCGCTGACCGACAGTACTTTCCGCGATCCGCACGAGCACGGCGCCGCCCCCCTGGGCGGGCGTGCCGTGCCCTTCGAAGACCATGTCATCCGCCCCTCCGCACGTACGATTCCACCGCGGGCGCGGTGACACATTCTGCGACAGAGAGGAATTCGATGACCCTATCGACGCAGGACCGATTGAAGCAGCACGGTCTGGAAGTGGACTCCCTCCCCGAGATAGCGGAGATCTTCCCCATCCGATTTCGCGATCCCAGCGAGTTGGCCAGGCGTACACTCGCCCTCCACGCACTGCTCGGCATCATCTTCCATCCGGATCCGAGGGAAATCTCGGAATGGATGAGAGCGGAAGATTTCCTGCAGGAATTGACCGAGCGAGAGAAATGGGCTTTCGCGCTGACCGACCTGCCCGAAGAAGAGATGTCGTGGCAGCAGTCGGCTATGCAGTCGAACTCCCTGACCTGGCGAGCCGAGTCCCTGTATGTCCTGCTCTGGGCCTCGGGCAGGATCCCGAGGCTGGTGGATCCCGGCGAAAGAATGGACGGTTCGCTGGTCGCCGACCAGCTACCGGCGCTGGGCCAACCCTTGCAACCGTTCATCCGGGAAGCCGGCCTGCGCCCCAGCCAGGAAATACTCACGGAACTGCACTACTACTTCTTCCTGAATCACTTCATGGAGGATGTATACGAGCAAACCGGAGAAATAATCGGCGATCTGGATCCCATGCTGACGGCGGAACGATTTCATGCGTTGCATTGGATCACCTGCGCCGGCCAGTCGGAATGGGATGCGGACGAAGAGTAGTCCCGCACCGTGGCCCGATCGACGGCGGGCCTGTTGCTTCCCGGGGCACATTGTCGATGGTGATGTCGATACACCCGTGGTGCGGCAGATCCACGGTGATCACGATCTGCACCGGCGCGTCACCGTGCCCGGCGCCGAGACGAAACGGCAGCGTGTAGGTGCCGAGAGCAGCCGCCCGGCGAAGACGCACCGACCGCCTCGGCCTGCCGATCCCGCTCGAACACGATGCCAATCCAAATGGGCCCCTATCTCATGAACCGTGCCGGCCGCGCTGCTGTGTCTCGGAAAGCAGCCCATCTTCGGACACCCGCAGCCGGAGTCGGCGGGTTGGGCTGTCTTTCCGCCGACGTAGCGATCTCCGGCCACGACAGTTCAACCGACCGTCTGCCTGATGACGTCGCGGTCACCAGTGCGCAGTGATTTCACACGGCGCGGAGTTCGTGTGCGGCTCTATGTGTCTCGGCGGCGATTCGAATGTAGGAACCAAGCGTGTGGTACTCGGTGATGTCCCGCAGCAGTGTCCAGTCGGACCATTCGAGCAGGTCGTAGCCGTATGCCCGGGCGAACGCGGCGCGGTCGGCGCTTGGACACTTCGCACTTCGCGCCGATCTGCAGTTCGCTTGGTGCGACTCGTTCGAGTCAGTTAGGTGTTTCCCGATCGGATTCGCGTGCATGGCCGTGCGATACGCCGACCTGAGTCAGTTCGACTCGAACTGCCCTTGCCGCACTGCTGAGGTGAAGTCGTCCCAAGCGGTCGGGCCGAACACGAGCGCCGGTCCAATGGGATTCTTCGAGTCCCGGACACCAACCTCGGACCGTGCGAGGTGCGCAACCTCGACACACTCTTGGCTCCCCGAGCTGTGGCTGCTCTTGAACCAACGCGCCCCCGATAAATCGCCACTCAACGAGCCCACTCCTCTGCAATCTCTCGGATGCGCTGCCGACTATCGGCCCCATCCAACGCGACACGCCGAAGATCAGCATACGCGTCCCGGTAGTGCTCGAACTCGTCGTGCTTGTCCAGGTACAGGGCCCCCGTGAAGCCTTGGATGTACACCACTGGCGGGTCAGTGAGGTTCGCCGTTGGATGATTCGGGAATTCGAGGATGACGAAGTGCCCGGTCACGACACCCTTGTGCCTGCGTACATCGAGCGGGACCACACGCACCGCGACGTTGGAGAGCTCACCGATGGCAATCAGGTGGCTCAACTGCTCGGCCATGATCTCTGAAGAGCCGATCCGGCGACGCAGAACGGATTCGTCCACCATGACGTTCAGTTCCAGCGGATTGGTTTCACTGTGCAGCCGCTCGAGCCGTCGCTGATGCAATTCGAGCCGGAGCTCTACCTCGTTGGTCGACATCCCCGGGAACTCGGCCCAGATCACCTCGCGTCGATAGTCGACGGTCTGGAGCAGGCCCGGCAGCAGCATTGTGTGGTACGACCTGAACCGCTTCGCCGCGTGCTCCAGGCCGACGTAGAGGTCGAAGTGCTTGGGTATCGCATCGCCGAAGGCATGCCACCACCCTTTCGACTGAGTCTCGGCGGTGAGGCCGAGCAGCACTTCAGTCTCTTCGTCACCCACCCGGTAAAGCTGGGCAAGGTGGCTGATGAACAGCGGGTTGATCCGGGTCGGCTGCCCGGTCTCCATTCGCCAAAACGTCTGTTTGGATACGCCGATCGCTCGGCGGGCGGCCTCCACTGAGATACCGGCTGCCTCACGCTTTTCGCGGAGAAGACGCGCGAGGATGCGGCGCGGAAGCGTGGAGTTGGTCGAGGTCGAACTCACGGTCATCGGGGTGCTCCGGAGTGGGTTGCAGTGACGATTCGGGTTCGTACTGGAACCGATTGTGCCGTCGCTGGGAAACTTTCGCCTCCTGTTCGCGAAAACTCGTTCGGGAACATTCCCTACGGCCATAGCCGGTGGTCAACTTGGTCTGTGCCCGGCAGGGAGATACTCCGAGTTCCACCGCAACTCCCGTCCAGCGTCTGTCAGCGCTCGTGGTTCGAGTGAGGACAATGCCCGTCGGTTCCGGGCGCCTCACACGAACTTCAGGAGGGGTTACACAGTGGCGGATCAAGACGGGTCGAGGCGGGCGGTTGCCGTCCTGCACAGCGACCACGACCGGGCAGCATACGAGGCGCTCACCCGGAGGCACAAACTGAAAATCGTCTACACGGTGCACACGGATGCCCCCGCCGTATTGGCCGCACTCATCGCCGTCCAGCACGCACTCGAACACCTCGCCGGCGCGGTGATAATCCCCCACCTCCGCACACTCGAACCCGATACCCCGTGGCAGGCGATCACCGCGGCCGCCGACCTGATCACCGGAACAGAGGTGTATCCGCTGTGGTCCGCACTCACCTCCCCGCCGAGGCGCGAACAGTGACCACGCTGGGATTCGCCGTCGCAATCGGTCTGCCGCTGATCGTGCTGGTACTGGCGATCACGCTGCCGGAAGACCGGAATTAGCCATCACCGTCGCGCGCCGGGGAGCAGATCACCAGCGCTCCCACCGCGCTACCGACTCCGGACAGCACAGCAGGCGCACCCCGAACACCGCCCACAACCCGAAAGCCCCGCAATGGATCACGTCTTTCTCGGCGACACCCCGCTCACCCGCTGCCACTACTACCGCCAGGTCTGCGACCTCCCCGCCCACATCGACCCACCCGAACTCGGCCGCATCGTCATGACCGCCGGACACACCTGGGCCCTCATGATGCCCTCGGCCCTCGGCTTCGCCGTCAAGAAAGACCTGCAACGCTGCCACGACCGCGACGCCGGCACCGGCGCGGGACCCATCATCTCCCATATCAGGTCCGGCCGGTGGAGCTTCCTCATTCGCCCCGACCTACCCGACGACACCGCCCTGTTCGCCGAAATGTTCCGGCTCGACGTCTCCGTCGTCCGCACCGGCGCCACCATCGCGCTCCCCTCCCCCACCGACCGCGGCGAACTATTCCGCCGCTGGATCCAACCCCCACGCTCCCCCTTCCGCCCCTCCGGCCGCCTCGTGATCGACTCCGTCCGAGCCTGCGCCGCCCGCGGCGGCTGGCTACGCACCCCCACCGGACACACCTGATGCCCCAAACGTGCCCGCGACGAACCGGACGTCCATCCAGCGCCCATTTCGATGACCTGCGCCGGCGCGGATTCGAATACCCTCCGGCTCTTCACGACACGGCATTAGGGTCGGATTCATGAGGAGCAGTTCCCGTGGTTGCACTGTGCAGGTCCAACTACCGCACGGCGATCCCCACGGCATCAAGATTCTCAGTCGCGCCGGATGGGACGGGCATGTTCTCGCCATTCCACGCGCCGACGTGGAGGCCGCACAAAAACTAGAAGAGTTCGGCAAGGGCGGAACCGTCGTCCTGATCGGTTCGACTGCGGACCACCGGGTTCGCGTCCGTGTCGGCCATGCCGATTCCGCTGTCGACCATCTTCCGATGTTCCGTGCCGATCAGCGGTGGACTCAACTGTTCGTACTCGGCCGGGAGGGCGACTTTCCGAAGGTTCTCGCGCGCCGAATTGCCTTGTCGCTGGCCGAGGCCGCTCGGCGCACCGGACTGGCGGAGGTCGTCGACGCCTATTCCACTGCGCCCAAGGAGGTCCCCGCGACCGTTCGGGCCGAAGCGGAAACGTTCACGCGCGAGGCGCTGATCTTCCTGGCGCTGTGCGGGGTGACGGTCTTCGGCACACCGGCTGCTGCTGTACCCGCATCGGCTCCGGCCGCGCCGGCCTCCCCGGTGGCACCGGCCGGGGAAGCCGGCATAGGAACACGGAACGGATCGGCATCGCCAACGAAGCACACGTCGATCGAGCGCGTCCCGCCGGCCGGATCGTTCCGGAGTGCCGGGAAGGCGCACTACGACGAGGACATGCTGTTGCTGCTCGATCTCGGCATGTTGCGCCCGGGGCAGCAGTTGATATTCGACCAGCCTCGTAAAGGGCTCCGACACATAGCGTTCGTAGAGCCGGACGGCGGATTGCGATTCCAGAACACCCGGTATGTCTCACCGTCCGGCGCCGCCGTGGCCGCGGCGGGCCGCTCTAGCAACGGCTGGATCTGCTGGCGCACCACGGACGGCCGATTGCTCGACGACCTGCGGAAGTCGGCCCGGAAGCGCAAGGGCAAGGTGTAGCCGGCCAACCCGGACCTTCTGGCCGACTGGTTACCGCGCGGGGTCGAGCGCCGGCGCTTCCCCAGTTCGGCGGGGCAGCAGGATGCACCTTGAATGACTTGAATGAATGGACCCGGTCAAAGATTGAA
This sequence comes from Nocardia sp. NPDC050799, assembly GCF_040654015.1. NCBI lineage: Bacteria > Bacillati > Actinomycetota > Actinomycetes > Mycobacteriales > Nocardiaceae > Nocardia > Nocardia sp. NPDC050799. The sequence goes on along the minus strand of NZ_JBFAHF010000002.1, from coordinate 99,385 downwards.
TCGTTTTCATGTGGTCACAGCTCGGTAAGTGCGAACAAGCTCTGCCACATCCTGGCTGTGCTCCTCGAGGAACTCCTCCAGAGGGTAGACAGCTGTCCAATCATCGTGTTCTTCCTCCGTTACGCTCGGCGATGGTGGCACCCCGGTGCAGTGCGCCTGGACCCACCCGACCCGCTGGGATATCCTGAAGAAGGAATTTATATATCCGATTGGAGAGCCATGACCAAAACACTGATCGATATTCCGGACGAACTGATGGAGCAAGCCCGGAAGATCACCGGCGGGGCGACGAAGACAGAGACCGTACGCACGGCTCTGCGACTGCTCGTCCGCCAGCAACAGCAGCATGACGCCATCGCGTGGTTCGCCGATAATGAACCGTTTCTATCCGAGCACGAGATCGCCCAGGAAAGCACTCAGCAGCCGCCACGGTGACCCCCGCAGTTCGTGCCCTCTATCTGGCCGACCACAGCGCTGTCTCCCGCATTCAGCGTCACGCATCGGTCCGCGAGGCGTTCGACCAACTCAACGACTCCGCGGCGGTGATCTGCTCCTGCGCCGTCACCACCGATGAAGCGGCATTCAGCGCCCGCAACCCCGACGAACTCCAGCAGGTCCTGCACATCTACACCGAGGTGTTCCGCTACCTGCCGATGGATCCGGCCGTCGACCCGATAGTCCGCTCCGTCCGGCAGCGGCTGTGGGCCGCGGGGCAGGGGCGCTCCGCCCAGGCCACCGATATCCTCATCGCGGCAACAGCGGTCCACTACGGCGCCACGGTCCTGCACTACGACAAGCACTTCGAACTGATCTCCGCCGCATACCCCGGTCTGCGTCAGCGCTGGATCGTGCCACGCGACTCGATCCGCTGAGCTTCGCACCGGCGGGACCGGTCGTACGATCTGTGCCGACTTCGCTGTCAGGATCGCTGCGATTCAGGAACAACGCGCTCATCGATATGCCCGAGGATTCGAGCGATGTGACCGAGCGCCGTAATCGTCGTGTGGGTTTGTGCCGTGGCCGATCACCTATGACCGGTCACCGTTCGGGGGTGCCGGGCGGCAGATCGGGGTGCAGTTCCCGGCCGTTCCAGGTGAACCGCGCCGTGGTCACCGCATCGTCGTCGTCGCCACCGACGATCTGGTGGATCGCGATACCGCTCAGCTCCTCGTATATGCACCATTTGCCCCGGGTGGGAGATCCTTACCCACCTGTCACACCAGCTGCACGGCCATATTCGACGAGGTGCGGACCTGCCGGAGACGGGTGTTCATCGCGTCGACGAGTTCGTATTCAGCCATTGCCCGGGGTATCCGCACTTCCACCCGGCCGACCTCGCTACCGAGATGGGCACCGATCGTCCGGAGCACCTGCCGATCCGCCGCGTACCGCGCGTACTGATCCTGATCGTCCACGCTCCGAGCGTAGGCAGTCCGGCAGATCACCCGCATCGTCATGCCCGCCGGACACACCTGGCCCTCATAGTGCCGTCGGCCCTCGGGCTCGCCGTCGAGAAAGACCGACAAGGACAACCGAACGATCCCACCACGACTATCACCTCGGCCAATCCCACTATTCACAAGGGGCCCTTGCCATACGAACTCTGATAGCTTCGTCCTCATGGCTGATCCTGGGGGGATTCCGAACCCAACCGATGCCGTCACCGTCGTACCCGACGAAGTACGAGCGGTGGGGCAGTTCGTCGCCGATATCGCCCGCAACCTACGCGCCGGCCTGGATTCGGCGAGCACAGAAGTCGACGCCCTGCTCGCCGACGGCTGGCGGGGTGACGCCTCGGACGAGTTCAGCGGCGGCTGGACCGAGCTTCGTGACGGTGGGATCAAAATCATGCAGGCATTGGATGGGATGGCTGCCGAGCTGGGCGTTCAGGCCGGTAGTTATGAGGCCACCGACGACGGAACCGCCCAGTAGTTCCCGAGTTTGAACCTATGAACTCGGCATTCACCGTCGATGTCGAACGCCTCGACGCCATCGTGACGCGCCTGTCGAATCTGGCCGCATACCTGACCGAACAACTCGACCTCATCGACGACAAAGTCGCCGGTCTGGACGGGGCCTGGGAAACGGTAGCCGCCAACGCCTACGGCGACGCCCACCTGCTGTGGTCGGCCGGGGCCCGTGAATCGCCACTGGCTTGGCCGATATCAGCGACGCGGCCCGCACTGCCCACACCCGTTACACCACCGCGGCCGAAGTCAACCGGAAAATGCTGCAGGACGGTGAGCCATGGCATGGGTCATCGACTCCGGCATGTATTTCGCCGCCGCCCAGAAATGCCACCTGCTGGCCGGAGATATTTCACTTGCGTTGGGACCGCTGCACAGCACCCTGGTCCATGAATGCGGTGGTATGTCCGGTGACCACGAGAAATCCGCGGCCTGGACCACCGGCTACGACCAGCACGCCGCCGATATCGTCACCCTCGCGGCGACCCTGGCCAACGCCCTGCAACGCTTCGGCGATGTGCTGGCCGCCAACGGCTACAACTGGTGGCACGCCAACCGCGCGAAGGCCAGCGGACCCGAACCCGACCGGCCCAGCGCCTCCGAACCGCTCTACGACTCCGGGATGGCGCTCCCTACCACCGCAAAAGGCGATAACGGACCTGGACTGGACGAGGGCGCGGTCGCCGGGCTACTCGCACGGGTCGGCCGCATCCCCAACGGCGATGTCACCAAACTCGGCAAAGCCGAAGACGCCTGGCAGGCCTTCGCCGAACACCCCACCACCACCGGCGCGGCCGACCGGATCAAAGGCGTCAACACCGCCTTCACCGGCAGCACCGACCCCAACATCGTCGATATCGAAGCCAAGCTCACCACCCTGACCCGAGCCGCGGAAATGCTGGCCCAAGCATCCAGAGCCCTGGTCACACCGGTAGGTGAGCACCGCGACGCGCTCGCGGACATGCGCGATGACATCCAGGCCGCAGTCACCACCGCCACTGAAGAACTCACCGTCGCCATCGTCATCACCGCCGGAATCGTCGCAATTGCCGCCTTCGCCTCCGCCGGCCTCGCCGCCCCCGCAGCAGCCGGCGGCGGCGTCGTAGTTACCGCGGAAATCGTCACCACCACCGCCGGAGTGATCAAAGACGCCGTCACCATCAGCCGGCTCCTGATCATCTTCGGTTCCGTCGTCGCAGTCGGCACCGCTTCCGGCGCCTTCACCGCCATCCCCGACCTCACCACCAACGGCATCAACGCCGCGCTGGCCTCCATCGCCGCAATGAGCGTCCACATAGCCACCGACGGGGACGACAGCACTGAGAGCGACTCGTCCCAGGAGACCACCGCCGCCTTCCCTCCACAGGAGGCAGTCGATAAAGTCCCGGACGAATGGGGCCCCGGGCGGCCCAACAGAAAGAAGGAAGGGGAGCGGTGGCTCGATCCCGACAACCCTCAGGGCAACGGTGTGCGAATAGATAAGGGCGACCCCTCGAGTCCGAACCCCTCTCAGCGCGTAGACCATGTCGTCGTGCGCACGGAAGGTAAGGTTCTCGGCCCTGATGGGCAACCTATTCCACCAGGTGAGTCCATTCAGCAGCACCCGGAAGCTCATATCCCGCTCAGTGAGTGGCTCAAGTGGAGGAGCTGGAATCAGCCGTGAGTGTGCGTTATCCAGAAATGCGTACCCAGGTATTCAGCGCTGTGAGCGCATTGGCAGATCGTAAGTACCAGCAGCGCGTTTGGATCGATCAGATCTATCTTCATGAGAACTACTATGATGACCTCGACCTGAACATACACATCCTCTACGACGACACATTGGTTCTCCCTGACCCGACAGCCACGCTGGGACAAATTCTGTCAAATCGGACAGAGGTGGACACGTTCCGTCGATTGGCCGAACGCCTTGATCCGATCATCGACGAGCTAGGCGATTCGCCCGATTCCGGATACCTTTCCCACCCGGGATGGCCGTCCGTGATCGATGCCGCCAAATCCGCTCGCGAGGTCATGAGATCGACAGGAGACCTGTGACGATTGCGCGGACGGCCCCGCAGCCCCACTACAGTCCGCAACGGTATCTTGGTCACCGCGGGAATCCTTACCAGCACCGCCGGGATCATCCCGAAAGGCAGTGCTAGATGAGTAGAATTCGAATTGTGAGGATGGGGGGCGCAATTCACTTCGGTACGTCGAGGATCCAAATCCATTCTTTTTATGGGAGCGCAGGCCCAAAACGATTCCCTGGGATCGCTGAGCTGGCGAGCCGGTCAGCTACGCCGGGTGCTCGACCAGAGCGCGGTCGACCTCAGTGTCGATCCTCATCATTTCCAATCGGTGTGCGGCCGAACCTGATGGGCTAGGAGGTGATACTTTCTGCCGTGGCGTTACCGTCCTCGGCCACGACAGAAGTGGTACTGCGTGAACGCGGTCTTACTCGTCGAGCGCGCTCGCCAATACCGCGGCGGCCTCGCGGATCTCACCGCAGGGGTCCGGAGCATCGGCCGCCCCGGGAGCTGCCGTCAACGTGACACCGAACGTCCCATCAGGAGCTTCGGCAACGGCATCGCACGCCGGCAAGGTCGTCCCCGCCACCCGATAGACAACGGCAGGACGGCCGTTGATCGGCGCGGAATCGAAAACCTCATGGTCCTTGTCGGCGCCGACGTCGGTAACCGATTCCGTACTCGTGGTGATGTTGAGCGACATGATGGGCATTTTCTCGCCGTTGACCGTCGAGTAGCGACGGAAACTACAACCGATCTTCGTCAACAATGAGCTGCCGGTGATTTCGGCTGCCTGCCGTTGACGGCTTCCGGGGTCGAACCCCACCCGGTCGATCAGTGCATCCTCGACTTCGAAGCACGGATCGAATGCGACCTCACCGGGCACTGCATTTCCAGGAGCCGGCGGTACAGGTACGCCGATGCCCTCGGCAGCGGGAGCGGGTGCGGCGGACGATTCCGCAGTGGACGTGCTCGCCTCCGATGGCGTGATGGGTGCAGACTCCGCCGATTCGGAGGACCCGCACCCGGCTACCAAGCCGACTACCGCTGCCAGGCCGACGGCCGCAGCGGGAACAGCAGACGAAAGGTATCGGCGCGGAGCACGGTGGCCCTGGCTGTTCGTCCTGAATGAGCACCGATGTAGCACCACGAACTATCGTCCCCACTGTCCGGCCGGTTGAATCGACGACGGTGGCCGGCGACTCCCACCTGCGAGTCAACCGGAGTGTAGTACGGGAGCCCGGCGACCGATATACACCGCCCGCAGCCGCAGGTGTTATCGTCCGAGAGCGTACTGAACGCAGATCCAAGGGGGGTCGTGGTCTCGAACTACATATGTCGGCGTCGGCTGAGCGAGCCGGCTGCGAGGTTCGGTGTAGACAGTCTCGTCCCCGGCAACCCCTTCGAAGCATCATGAAAAGCCGTGACCGACGTGCCCGCATCGATGCCTTCCTGCGTGACTTCCTCCGCCGCGGTCCGGCAAGAAGTGGGCGTATCCAGGCACTCCGCCTCGTGGCGGCGATCGCTGTCGCAGCGGGAATCATGGTATTCGTCTCCCAGGTCGGAAACCCCTTCGTACAAGACGAGGGAGCGGCCGCAGGCGATTCGACTGTCTGGAACCCCCCGCGACCGATCGGCCCGACCGATCCGCCCCCGCCACCGAATCATCCGCGCCTCGAACCGCCATCGATGACTTCGGTCCCAGAGGGTGAGCCGCAGCCGGTACCGACCAAGTACGGGCTTACTTATACGGTGCCGTCCGGAAATGGGTGGCGACCGAGCAATCAGACAGTCGTGGGCTATTCCGGTCCGTCCGGGCACGGGACGCTCGCCACCTACGGGGCCGTCAGCGACTACGGCGCGCACTACTGCCCGGAGACGGACACCTCTTCCCTCGCGTTCATCGGGGTCCGGGGACGAAACGGCGTAGACGTGGCCACCGCCGCACGTCAGGAGATCGAGAAAACACCCGCTCTCTTCGCGATCCCCGGGACCCGCCCGCCCCGCGTGGAAATAAGTCCGCCCACGGAGTTCGGCCTCGACGGCCGCCCCGCGGTCCGTTACACAGCGTCGGTTTCCGAACTGCCGCAAGTCGCCTCGTGTGATCCTGCCGAGTCGGAGTTCACGGTCGTGGCCACACCTGCACCCGCGACCGCGGAAGTCGCGGTCTTCGTGTTGCGCCGACATATCGGTCTGGAGGGGGCACTCAGTGTGAGCGCAGTCGACGACATCATTCGAACGATTCGAGAGAACACGTAAGGGTGCCGCATGGCTCTACGTGGACCAGGACAACCGGACCTATGAAGCACTGAACCGGCAAAAGGTCAATCTGCTCGCCCCGGGCCAGGAGGTTCCGGTGCTCTCCGATCAGGAGGCGGTGGGGGCGACCAACGCTTTCGAGGGCGCGGTTGCGTACCCGAAACCGGAGAATGTGCAGCTCGACCCACCCACGGCGAACAAAGAAGAGTTGATCGGTCTCATCGGGGACGTCGCACCACCTCTCGGGGCGGTCAACGACACGGTGAAACGCCTGACCAAGGCTGCCGGCAAGGAGTTCGATCCGCTGGGCGAAGCCTTGAAGCCGATCCCGGGCAACTGGACCGAGATCCGCCGGATCGGCGAGGCGTACAAGATCGCCGGCCAGGCGCTCGAAGCATGTGGAAAGAACCTGGAATCGGGCGCCAAGCGCGTCGACGCATATTGGGACGGACAGGCGGCACTCGCGTTCAGCGACTGGTCCGCCCGTCAGATCGCCGCGATGAAGTGGGAAGGCCCTACGGGGCGAATCATCTCCGAGGGCTTGGGCACGGTCTCGGATGAAATCCGCGACGCGATTCGCAGTGTGCTCACTTGGCTGTGGGAAATGCTCGAAAGCCAGGTCAAGATCGACGGCGTAACGGACGCATTCAAGTTCGCCTTCAAGAAGATTCCGGTCGTGGGCTGGACCGCCCAGATCACCGAACTGGCGTTCAAGATCAAGGATATTATCGAGCGCGCGGTGAATTTGGTCGATCAGATCAGGAAGCTGGTCGAGGCGGTCCAGAAGTTCTTGGAGGTGCTTCGCGATCCCGCGCAATTCGCCCGCGACCAGGCCAACCAGAAATTCGAGCAATTGGTGGAGCCGTTCGCCAAGGGGGTCAAGGCAGTGGACATCATGAACGACGCGAGACTCGCGGCCGATCTGTCGCAGACCAACAACCGCCCGAACCGATCCTATGACGTGGGCACGGGCCAACAACCTTGGGCGAACGGATGAAACCGCATAACTTCTCCGACCGCGATCCGGATGTCGATCCGGCTGTCGAAGCCGCGTACCGCAAGCTGCTGAGCGCCGTCGACGACCTCCGCACCGCGCGTATCCGCATGGACGAGTTCGATATGCAGGCCTTCCTCGACGAGCCGACCGAGGTCACCGAGGAATTCATGCAGGCGCTGGCCATACGACCCGGCGCCTCGCCGGAACTCACCGCCTACTGGATGCGGGTGCAGCGTGGTGAGTGCCAGTGGTCCGAAATCGAGATCTGGGCTCGACCGCTTCCGCCGGAGGTGGCCGAGATCAAGTCGTCGGACCGGTTCATCTGGAATTGGCGCGCGGCGCCTCGCCCGCCGGAGGTTCCGCTGATGCGTCCACGGCCCGAGCCCGGCACTGTCGGCCCCTCTGATTGGCCCGACGATTTCGACGACTATCCAGATGGGCGATCTTGGCTCGTCTGACGCGTGCCCCTGCAACAGGAACGTCCTTCCGAGCGAGTCGGAGTTGACCTGACCCGGCTCAATTCAGTGCGCCACGGAGTGGGTGATATTCGACAGGGCGCCGCGCGGGTCGTAGAGGATCCGTGATCGAGGCGGAGTCGTACCGAACAGGACCACCCCGTCCGTATACGACATACTCGAACCTTCGTGGTCGTGACCGAAAGTAGGGATGTGAAGCTAGCAGAGGCCCTGTCGTTGCGTGCGGACGCGGTGCGCCGTATCGAACAACTGCGCGCCCGGATCGTGGGCAATGCCCGGTTCCAGGAGGGCGAGGAGCCCGCCGAGGATGCCGCGGCGCTGCTCGGCGAAGCCGGCGAGGTGCTCGAGGAGTACGAAGCGCTGATCCGACGGATCAATCGCACCAACGCCACCACGAATCTCGGCGCGGACGGTACTTTGACCGACGCGCTCGCCCGCCGGGACGCGCTGCGGTTGCGGCATTCGGTGATCACCGACGCCGCCGACGCCGCCGCGGGGAAGAACCGGGGCGGCTACGCCCGGCAGCTCCGGTCGGAGTTGAAGATCCTGTCCGCGCTGCCGGTCGCCGAACTCCGCGCGCGGGCCGATGGGCTCGCCGCGCAGCTGCGTGAACTGGATGTGCGGATCCAGCGCGCCAACTGGGAGGTCGACCTACTGGATTGATCACAGCAGTGGAGCAGGTAGCCGGTACGGAGGCGCGCACCGACCCGCTGGACCGACGGGTAATCGGTCACCTCCTGGCGCACGAAGGGCAGTGCGAGGGGTTCGACTCCCCGTTCTCACATCGCAGCCCAGCAACGCGCACAGGTGAGCGCGCACAGCGCACAACACACAACCGGGTGCGGATCCGTCACGGTGAGGGCGGGTACGGGGTACTCCACTGCCATTTCGGCGCTGCCCGCAGCGTAGCGCGGTGTACCTGGGCGTCTGCACGGTCGGCGAACCTGGTTGGCGAGATCTACCGCGGCCGGTGGAAATCGCCCTGACCACCGTGTCGGCCTTACCGATCCACCTGTGCTCGGGCCGGCTGTCGTCTCACTTGTCGAGCACGCTCGCCAATACACTGGCGACCTTGCGGATCTCACCGCAGGGGTCCGGAGCGTCCGCCGCCCCGGGAGCTACCGTCAACGTGACACCGAACGTCCCGTCGGGCACTTCGACAGCGGCTTCGCACGCCGGCGGTGTCGTCCCTGCCACCCGGTAGACGACGGCAGGCCGGCCGTTGATCGGCGCCGAGTCGAGAACCTCGTGGTCCTTGTCGCCGCCGATTTCGGTAAGCGATTCCGTACTCGTGGTGATGTTGAGCGACATGGTGGGCATTTTTTCGCCGTTGACCGTCGAGTACCGACGGAAACTACAGCCGATTTTCGTCAACAACGAGCTGCCAGTGATTTCGGCTGCCTGCCGTGGACGGCTCCCGGGACCGAAACCCACACTCCCTGGCTGTTCGCCTGGAATGAGCCCCGTCGCAGTACCACGAGCCTATCGTCCCCACTGTCCGGCCGGCTGAATCGGCGACGGTGGTGGCCGATGACTCCCCAACGAGTCCACCGGAATGTAGTACGGGAGCAGGACGCCCGCCGCAACGTCCACAGGGTGGCTGGACCGGCGGGGTTCGCGGGTCCGGGTGCCCGGCGGTGACAATGGTCCCGTGAACAAAATGTTGGTACTGGTGAACGGTCTGCCGGGATCGGGCAAGTCGACTCTCGGTGCGACCCTCGCCCCGATATTGCGAGCGGAGTTCCTGTCGAAGGACGCCGTCAAGGAGGCCCTTGCCGGCTGCCTCATCGAGAGCGACACCGCACCCGATCTCGGTGGTATCGCGATGGATACCATCTGGGCCCTGGCCCGTGCGGCGCCGCGCGATGTGGTCGTCGACTCCTGGTGGTTCCGCCCGCGCGATTTCCGGTTCGCGCAGACCGGGGTCGAGTTGGTGGCGCCCGGTCGGTTCGCCGAAATCTGGTGCGATGCAACAATCGAGGTCGCCCGGGCTCGCTATGCGGCCCGGCGGCGCACCGCGCTGTATCGGGACGAACAGCGCCTCGCCGCGGATTGGGATATCTGGGCGGCGCGGGCAACGCCGCTGGGGTTCGGGCCGGTGCTGCCGGTCGACACCACGAGACCGGTCGACCACGCGGAGCTCGCGGCCGAAATCGCCCGGGTGGCAGCGAAGCCCGCCTTCGATATCTGCCCACCGCACGGCGGGTAGGGGCGCCGGGAACCGCGGATCAGCGAAGCGGGAGGTGGCCGAGGACGGCGAACATGGTGACCGACAGGTGATAGTCACCGACCGCGACACCCGCTTCGATGGCGGCGAGGAGATCGTCACGTTCCTGTTCGGTGATCACCTCCCGAGCCAGCGCGGCACCGCCCACCTCGTCGAACATGGGGCGCGCGGCAGCCGGATCCCAGATCACCGCTTCCGAACCCATATCGTCGATCTCGAACCCGGCCGCCACCAGCCGGCCGCGCAGGGACCGGCCGGATCTGGAATTGGGGGTGGACTCGAGCATGGCGGCGATCATCCGCGCGACCACTCCGGTGTCGCCGGGGTGCAGGATGGCGGTCTGCCAGTCGCTGTCCACCAGTACCACCCGGCCGCCCGGCCGCAGGACTCGGGCGATCTCCGCGGTGGCGGCGGCCGGATCGTCGAGGTGCTGGTAGACGCGCTCGCTGCGCACCGCGTCGAAGTAGTCGTCGTCGAACGGCAGCCTGTAGGCGTCGGCTTCGACGAACCGGCACCGCGCCCCCGCCTCGGCGGCCCGCTCGCGTGCCACGGCGAGCATCGCCGGGTTCGGTTCGATACCGACAGCCTGCCCCTCGGGCCCGACCCGGCGGGCGAACTCCAGCACTTCCGAGCCGGTCCCCGAGCCGATATCGAGAGCTCGCTCCCCGGCGCCGACGGCCAGCGCCGCGTGGGCCCAGTGGCGCATACGCCTGATCCCGGGGAGGGCGGCCTGCAGATCGAGGGCAGCGACGAGCAAGGCCATCGGGTCACCGCCGGACGTCGCATCGTCGGTGCGCGCGGTCGCGATGTCATCGAGATGGAACGACGGCGGCCGTACGGGCTGCTCGGGTTCGCTCGGCACGGATTCCGACATTAGCCAGGTCGGGCGGTGTCCCGGCGCCCGCTCGGCATCGATTCGGTGGCGGTTCGGGCGCGAATGAGACGCGGTTGTCGCCGGTACGACCACGACTACGAGGGCACCTGGCCTTGATGCCATCCCAGCGCGGCGGAACGAGACGAGAGACGGGCTATTCGACCATCCAGAGCCGAACGCCGGTTCAGCCGGCGGCTCGTGGATCCGGCACCAGAACGAGCGCTTCGGGTGCGGCGGTGAAAGATTCCCGGAGGTGGTTCGCGAGGTGGTCGATATCTCGCTCACCGGAGCTGCTGCTCCACGCTTCCATACCGCAGTGGAATGCGGCGACCACGATATCCAGGGCCAGACGAGTGCGCTGGTCGGCGGGAAGTCCGGCGCCGAAACGGTGGTGCAGGATCTCCAGTGCTTCGCGGATGGTGCGGTCACAGAATTGGAGGTTGTTCGCGCCCATGGAGGGCGTGGACTGCGCGAGACGGTGGCTGCGGGCGGCGCGGTCGGCCCAGCCTTGCGCGGGCATTCGTTCCAATGCCGCGAGCACACTGTCCTGCAGGATTCCGTAGAGCGATCCGGTACCGGGCTCGCGGGTTTCCAGCTCGCCGAGGAAGGCGGCCCACAGGTCCCGCAGCGGGGCCATGGCGACGTCTTCTTTGCTGGTGAAGGTACGGAAGAAGGTGCGTTTGGAGACCTCGACCGCGTCGCAGAGTTCATCGAGAGTGGTGCTGTCGAACCCGTTCTCCGTGAACAGTTCCAGAGCGGTGTCGACCAGCGCCTGGCGCGTGCGTAGTTTCTTGCGCTCGCGCAGCGGCGGCCGGTCCAGCGCAGCGTCGGCCATAGGGACAGGATAGCGTCCGGCCGCCCCTCGATTCCTATCGCCCCTTGACGCCATTTGCCACTAAGTGGCATTTTGAGGTGATGGCACCGCACCCGGTGTCACATCGAAGCTCTCCGCACTCGAAAGGCGCTGTGTCATGCGCGCATTGATGGTCGACCGTTCCGTTCCGGCCGGATTACGTATCGGCGAGGCACCCGATCCGGACCCGGCACCGCATCAGGCGCTGATACGGGTGACGGCGACATCGCTCAACTACGGTGAGGTCCGGTTCGCGCGCGAGGACGCACCGCAGGATGCGGTACTGGGCTGGGACGCGGCGGGAATCGTGGAACAGGCCGCCGCCGACGGCTCGGGCCCACCGGCCGGGACATCGGTGGTCACCCTCGGCTGGTCCGGCGCCTGGGCGGAGTTCCGCGCGGTGGACACCGACCTGATCGGTACGGCCCCGGCCGACGCGGAACCGGCGGCGCTCAGCACCGTGCCGGTCGCCGCGACCACCGCGCTGCGGGCCCTGCACCGGCTCGGCCCCGTGCTGGGGCGGCGGGTATTGATCACCGGAGCGACCGGCGGCACCGGCCGGTACACGGTCCAGCTCGCCCGGCTCGGTGGCGCGCATATCGTCGCGGCGACCGGCGACCCCGCCGCGCACGGCGCGGGTCTGCGCGAACTCGGAGCGGCCGAGGTCGTCACCGGCGCCCGTGACCTGGACGCTCCGGTCCACGGCGCCATTGATCTGGTGGGTGGCAGCCAGCTGGTCGATGCCTACCAGCGTCTCGCCGAGGGCGGCACGGTGGTCGCGGTCGGGCATTCGGCCGGCACGGACGAGACGTTCCCCTATGGGGCGTTCTTCGGCGATCAGGGCCGGCACGACCGGTCGGTCACCTCCTTCTTCCTCCTGGCGTGTCGCGACCTCGGACCAGATCTGAGCTGGCTGGCCCGGCAGGTCGCGATCCGGACACTGCGGCCGAGTATCGCCTGGCAGGGCGATTGGACCCGGGTCGGCGAGGCGGCCGAGGCGCTGCTGTCGCGCCGCCTGCACGGGAAGGCGGTGCTGGAAGTGGGATGACCACCGTCGTCGCGGACGCATCGTGCACCCGGTCTCCGGGCCGGGGCCCGCAGGCCGAGAAGGCCGCCGGCGGATTTCTTTTGTGGACGGTCGTATTCGCGCCTATAGTCGGCGTGATCCGATCGGAGCTCCCCGGAAGTACAGCCGCAGAGTGGGAGCCCGCGCCCGAACGAACCGGGCGATGGAGTGGGCGGCGTATTTTGCCCACCCATTTTTCCGGAGGAATTCCATGCACATCGGACTCGGACTCCCCATCGCCGACCCCGCCGTCCTGCTCGATTGGGCACGCCGTGCCGACGCGGGGCCGTTCTCGACCCTCGGCCTGCTCGACCGCCTCGTCTACGACAACCCCGAACCGCTGGTGGCGCTGTCGGTGCTCGCCGGTGCCACCAGCCGGATCAAGGTACAGACCGAGGTCCTGCTCGCCCCGCTGCGCGATACCGCTCTGCTGGCGAAACAGGTCGCCACGCTGGACCGTATGTCCGGCGGCAGGCTGGTGCTCGGGCTCGGCGTCGGCGGCCGCGCCGACGACCACCTGGCGGCGGGAGTGGACCTGCACACCCGCGGCCGCCGGATGGACGAGCAACTCGCGCAACTGCGCGGATTGTGGTCCGGCGAACCGTTCGGCGGCGACTGCGGGCCGATCGGGCCCGCACCGGTTCGCCGCAGCGGACCGCCGATCCTCTTCGGCGGGTTCCGGCCCGTCGCGCTGGAACGTGTCGCCCGCTGGGGCGACGGATTCCTGTCCGCGGCACCGGCACAGTGGTGTGCAGGGCTGTTCGATTCGGTCCGCCGATCCTGGCACGAGCACGGACGGCAGGGGGCACCGCGGATCGTCGCCCAGGTCAATGTCGCGCTCGGACCGCAATCGGTCGTCGACGAGGCCCGGGCGGCCATCGGCGCCTACTACGCCTTCACCGACTGGGCCGAGAACGTGGTGTCGGGGATGCGCACGACGCCGGACGAGATCCACGCGGCGATACGGCAATTCACCGACCTGGGCGCAGACGAGATCATGCTGTACTGCTACGGCACCGACCCGGACCAGGTCGATCGCCTGGCGGACCTGATCGGCTGATCAGGTCCGCGCAGGTCGCGAGGAGATGAAAGCGCCGCCGTCCGCGCTGTGGCCGGGCGGCGGCGATCCGAGCCCCGGAGTCCGGACCCTCAGGACTCCCGACATAGAAACGCGGGTGCCGGATCGCTGAACACGACATGCAACCAATTCCGCGAGTGGGCCCGGTCGCGGAAAAGGCGTCGGCGGTCTTGTCGAGGCCAGGACGCGTCGGCCCGGTGGTACCGGACCGGTCGACCCGCTGACGGATCGGCGGCCCTTGCGAGACCCGACCCGGACGGGAAGGTAGAGTCACCGCGCCGAGTGTTCGCCGCCCACCGCTGTCCGGCGGCAGGGCCGGTTTCGGACTTCGTCCTCCAACGATTCCTTCACCCCCCTCGGATTCCCCGATACCCGTGCCGGTCCGCCCCGGCCGTGCGGCCGCGGCCGCGCTCAGTGAACGGAGACAGCCACCGTGGCCACGGCAATGCGCACCGACCACTCCGATACCTCGGTGGCGGCGGCGCTGCGCAGCCCGAAACTGCTGCGTACCGAAGTGCTGGCCGGGCTCGTCGTGGCGCTGGCCTTGATTCCGGAGGCGATCGCCTTCTCCGTCATCGCGGGCGTGGACCCGCGGGTGGGGTTGTTCGCGTCGTTCACCATGGCGGTCACCATCGCGTTCACCGGTGGCCGCCGGGCCATGATCTCCGCGGCGACCGGCGCCGTGGCGTTCGTGGTCGCGCCGGTCGTGCGCGAGCACGGGCTCGACTATCTGTTGGCCACGGTGATCCTGGCCGGTGTCCTGCAGATCGCGCTCAGTGTGGCGGGGGTCGCGAAACTGATGCGGTTCATACCGCGCAGTGTGATGGTCGGCGTGGTCAACTCGCTGGCGATGCTGGTCTTCCTCGCCCAGCTCCCCCAGTTGATCGGGGTGCCGTGGCTGGTGTATCCGCTGGTAGGGGTGGGGGTCCTCATCATCGCAGTGCTCCCCAGGCTCACCACCGCGGTGCCCGCGCCCCTGGTGGCGGTCGTCGCGCTCACCGCGGTCACCGTGGCCTTCGGGCTGCACGTGCCCGATGTCGGCGGGCAGGGCGACCTGCCGTCTGCCCTGCCGCTCCCGCTGCTGCCCGAGGTGCCGTGGAACCTCGAAACCCTGCGGATCGTCGCCCCCTACGCCTTCGCGATGGCAGTGGTCGGACTGCTGGAATCGCTGATGACCGCCGAACTCGTCGACGGCATCACCGATACCCCGTCGAACAAGACACGCGAGAGCTGGGGCCAGGGCCTCGCCAATATCGTCACCGGATTCTTCGGCGGCCTGGGCGGCTGCGCGGTGATCGGACAGACCGTGATGAACGTGAAAATCGCCGGCGCCCGCACCCGCATCTCCACCTTCCTGGCCGGGGTGTTCCTGCTGATCCTGGTGGTCGGGCTCGGCGGGCTGGTCGCGCGGATCCCGATGGCGGCCCTGGTGGCGGTCATGATCATGGTGTCGATCACCGCGATGGACTGGCATTCGCTGGCTCCGGCGACACTGCGGCGGATGCCGATCGCCGAGACCACGGTCATGCTGCTGACCGTCGCCGTCACCGTCCTCACCCACAACCTGGCCTACGGCGTGGTCACCGGTGTCGTCGCCGCGATGGTCGCCTTCACACACCGGGTCGCGAGTTTCACCGAGGTCGTACCCGTCGCGACCGCGGTTTCCGACGACACCACCCGCGTCTACACGGTGCGCGGCGAACTGTTCTTCGCCTCCAGCAACGATCTCGTCCACCGATTCGACTACAGCGGAGACCCCGCCGAGATCGTGCTCGATCTGTCCGAAGCGCATATCTGGGACGCTTCCACCGTGGCCGCGCTCGACGCCATCACCACGAAGTACGCCGCGAAGGGCAAACGAGTGACGATCCGGGGCCTGAATCCGGCCTCGGTGGCGCGGCACCGGCGGTTGTCGGGTCATCTGACCGGCGGGCACTGAACCGGTTCTCCGTCACAAGGATTCGCCGATACGCTCGCCCACCGGCCCCGAGCCCGGTAGCAATGGGCCGGGCACCACGGAGATCGGCGGATCTCGCGATCGGAGCCGCAGCGCACCCGGCGACCGCGCGTAGCCTGGTCGGAGATCACGGATCCGGAACGGGGGTGGACAGTGCAATACCGTCAGCTCGGCCGGGCGGGCCTTTATCGGAGAAGTGATGGTAGAAACTGCCTTTGGTGACCCCGAGACGCCGGCAGATCTCGTCCAGTTCGAGCGCCCGGAAACCCTCCTCCGCCAGCACGGTGTAGCCGGCCTGTAACCAGTCGTCGACCGTCAACTGAACGGCACCACGCGCCCGCGCCATCGGGTCAGCTCAACGCGGCGAGCCGATTCCCCGGACACCGAGCGGCCCCGGCCGCCGGAGTCATCGCACTCCACAACAGTCATCGCCCCCTACGAGTCGGCCGTGCTCGGAGTGACCGATACGGCTCCCGGATCGCTTACGCCCCGGCGGGCGCCAGCACCCGTCCGATTGTGGTCCGGCCCCGCCGGGGAACTAGTTCGGTGTCGTCATGAAGGGAACCGCTATCAGGAAACACCAGGTATTTGCGGTATCCGAGCCACGAAACGGTTTCCACCGGCTTGCCCCGATCCAAGAACAGGTAGAGGCCGGACCGGCCCTCCGCATCGTCGTCCAGCGGCAATTCCCGCCAGCAGGTTTCGAGCAAGCCGGTGATCCGGTCCAGATCCTGCTGGGTGATGCCCGGGTAGAGATCCACCACTGTGTCCCAGGAGCCGGCCCACCCGGCCACGTCGGCCACTTGACGCAGTGTCGTCGGGTTCGCGCCTGTGGCCGCGGTCTCCAGCGCCTCTTCGAACCGGGCCTCCGGGCCCAGATTCTGAGTGCTCAGCGAAACATTGAAACTGGAGACACAGGACCGGCCGTCTTCCTCACTCCCGGCCACCCTGTCGGCTACGCCGCATCCGGAGATCGCAAAGACCACGGAGGCCACCGACACCGCTGACAATTTCCGCATCGTCCTCACCGCTGTCCAGGAAGGGGTACGTCGACGCCCGGCGCGATCGCCGTCTCGGACTCCGACACCGTATTACTCCAGGTGATCACCGGACTACCCTGACCGTTCGGTGCCATGACCAGTACGCCTCCGGTCTCGATCCTGCTCTTGATGATCTCCTGCAACTCTTCGGGTGACGCGTCCGGATATTGGGCGCCGAGCTCGCGGCCGACCTGATTGTTGAACAGGTCCACGCCTCACGATTGGGCGGATTGCCGCCACTTTTCTCATGGGCTGTCGCGTAGGTCTGAGTCCAGTCCTCACCGAACTCCTGGGTCATCCGCGCATTCCAATAGATATGCCGGAATGCATCGCCGTGACCGTCATCGAGCGATTCGGGGAAACTCTCCGTCGCGGCGGCCCTCGCCTCGTCGACCATGTTCGCCTGCCGGTAGGCCGCGAGCGGCCCCTGCTCGGTGAAAAGGTCTTCCAGCGCCTCGATCTCCTCCGCTGTCATCATGTTCGGCTCGAACTTCGAATCGTATGCGCGCATCGCCGTCAGCATCCATCCTTCGGGCCAGAGCCGGGGTTCGCCCTCCGAGGAGTCGGTTTGGTATTCGCTGAGAATCCATGCAAGGTAGGGGTCGTCCGGCGTGGCGACCAGTTGCGTCTTGACCGTCTCGGAGAGATCTTCCAACAGGCGCGCGAAACTCTCGGCCCCCTCACTGTCCGCCTCTCTGATGGCCGACAGCGCTCCTTTGATAGAACTCGCGAGATTGAAAGCGGTGGCTTCCTTGATAGCCACTGCCGCCATGCCGAAAGGAGCACAGGTGGTCGCAGTCTCCATATTCGACTTGTGCGACCGCACGTCCGGCGGCTGCGCGGACAAGGAATTGCACGAGATCCCCGGCGCCAACCACTACTACCTGGGCCCCGACCAGCGTGAGCCGCTGGCGAAGGCGATCGCGCTCGTCGACGGCCGGCTGCGCGCCCGCGACCTGGGGCCCGCCGCGTGACCCCGCCGCGCTCCCCGGCCCGGCGGGAGCGCAGCGCGTGGCGCTTCCGCACCACCCCTCGGTCCCGCTCCCGTGGCCACCGGAGATAATGCCGCGATGGACTCCGCGACAACCGGTGCTCTCGACGGTATCCGGGTACTCGAGATCGGTACGCTGATCTCCGGCCCCTTCGCCGGCCGCCTCCTGGGCGATATGGGCGCCGAGGTCATCAAACTCGAGCCCCCGGACGCCCCGGACCCGCTGCGCACCTGGGGTCAGGCCGAACTCGACGGACATCATTTCTTCTGGACCGTGCACGCGCGCAACAAGAAAGCCGTCACGCTCAACCTGCGGGAGGACGCGGGCCGGGACCTGTTCCTCGAACTCGCCGCGAAATCCGACATCATCGTGGAGAACCTGCGCCCCGGCACGCTGGAACGATGGGGTCTCGGCTACGACGTACTGCGGGAACGCAATCGGGGCATCATCCTGGTCCGGGTATCCGGGTACGGGCAGACCGGCCCGGAAGCCCGCAAGGCCGGATATGCCTCGGTCGCCGAAGCAGCCAGCGGCCTGCGCCATATGAACGGTTTCCCGGGCGGCCCGCCGCCGCGGCTCGCCCTTTCCCTCGGCGACAGTCTGGCCGGGATGTTCGCCGCCCAGGGAGCGCTGGCGGCGCTGTACCGGCGCACCGTCACCGGGGAGGGGCAGATCGTCGACGCGGCGCTCACCGAGGCCTGCCTGGCGGTGCAGGAGTCCACCATCCCCGACTACGACATCGGCGGTGTGGTCCGCGGTCCGTCGGGTACCCGGCTGGAAGGTATCGCGCCGTCCAATATCTACCGCACCGCCGACGGGAGCTGGGTGGTGATCGCGGCCAACCAGGACACCGTATTCCGCCGGCTCTGCGCGGCGATGGACCAACCGGAGCTGGCCACCGACGATCGGTTCGCGAACCACACCGCACGCGGACGCAACCAGGACGAACTCGATGCGATCATCGGCGAATGGGCGGCACGGCGACAGCCCGGGGAGATCATCGCGACGCTCGGCGAAGCCGGCGTGATCAGCGGGCCCATCAACACCGTCGCCGAGGTGGTCACCGACCCGCAACTGAACGCGCGCGGCATGATCGCCGACCACTACGACGAGCGCATCGAACGGAATGTGCAGGGCCCGGGTGTCGTACCCGTGCTGTCGGCGACCCCGGGGACCATCCGCAATGCCGGGTCGGCGCGTCCGGGGCAGCACAACGACGAGGTGTACTCCGGTCTGCTCGGGAAATCCGCGGCCGAGGTGGCGGCGCTGCGGTCGCAGGGGATCGTCTAGCGTGCCGGATACACCCCGGAACCGGTGGCGGAGAATTTCGGGCGCGGCCTGCGGCTGACCGACCCCGACGGGGTCACGATCCAGATCCAGGAACTGGACACCGAGGTGATGCGCCGTTCGGAGGCCGCACTCCAGGATCAGCGCATCCGGCGCGACCGTCCGGCAGGCGAGGCGATCCGCCGGTCCCGGTCCCCGAGAGCGGCCCGCTCGACGATGCCCAGCGGCTATCATCGGAGAGTGGCGTGAGACACCATGCGGCACATTGTCGTCGTCGACGATCGGCCGGATGCGTGTCGGCCGCCTCGGGCGATCGGCTCCGGGCCGGTCGTCTTCCTGCCGGGCGACGGAAGAGTGACGCATGACCAGGTACGCGCATTTTGTAGGTAGCCTCCCCGCTGAACTGATGACCGGAGGTGATCGTGGCGTCCTGGACTGGTTCGCGGCGCACACCGAGGGCCGTCCCGTCACCGCGATCCCCTGCGATCTGGATCCCGACTGGATCCTGGCGTACCTCCAGGACCTCGGGAACCGCACCGACGCCCTGGAGGTGTTGCGCCCGGGGGGATTCGACGGCTACTCCGATTTCCCCACCTACGGCGTCCGGGCCGGGCGGACCCTCGAACCGCGAGATGTCTCGATGAACCGGGTCGAGCGGATCGGCGAAGTGGTGACGGCCTTCGAGTCGTTCCTACGCGACCGGCCCGAACTGGCCGGAACCAAACTGCAGCTCAGCCAGCCCCATCCGCTGGATCTCGCCATGTTCGTCCACGCCGGTGGCGCCGTGGCCACCGGCCTGCCGGTCGGACTGGCGTTGCGCCGGTCGAATCTGGCACTCACCGCATTGCGGAATCTCCCGGTGTTCACCGAGTCGGTGCTGCAGGAGATGCGTGAGGTACGCCGCCGGCACGGCGATCTGATCGTCTGGCAGGTGGAAACCCCGATCTCGCTGCTGAGCATGGTCAAGGCGCAGCAACTGGGGGCGCTGTGGGCACTGGCGCCGGCGGTCGCGGGACAACTCGCCGGGTTTCTGGAGAAGGTGCACGAGGTCGATCGTGAGCACGGTATCGAGACCGAGACCATCGTGCACCTGTGCTACGGCGATTATCAGCACGAGAGCCTGCTCAGCCCGAAGAACCTGGCACCCGCCGTCGCCCTGCTCAGCCGTACCGGACGCCGCCTCACCGAACGCGGAGTGCCTGTTCCCCGGGTGCACATCCCGTGCGCGTACGGCGCCCACCCCGCGCCGGTCGACCCCGAGTTCTACGCGCCGCTGCGCGCACTCGGGCCCGAATGGCGAGTGATCGCGGGTGTGGTCTCCACCGACGACCCCGACCGGAGCGCGCAGGCACTGTCGCTATTCGAGCAGGCCCGCGAAACCACCGCCTACGGGGTGGCCGCCGCGTGCGGTTTCGGCCGCAACAAGGCCGAGGAGGCCGAACAGGGTGCCGCGACCATCGCGTCGCTCGTCCGGGCACCGGAGGGCAGCAGCCGGGGCTGATCCGCCGGCCGAGCGCCGTTCGATCCCGACACGCCCCACCCGGCGGGTGTTCATACCGCCAGGTGGGGCGATACCTTCGCCTTCGCTTCGGCCTCCGCCGGGTCGCATGTACGGACTCCGACCCTCGCCGCAGCCTCCGCCGGACCGCACATTCGGACTCCGACCCTCGCCGCAGCCCCCACCGGACCGCGTGTGCAGCCGCGGCCTGCGGCGGCCGCAGGGACAGGCTGTGCAGGCGACTCGGCCGGGGTCCTGCGGTGGGCCGACGGGGCTTAAAGCTCTTTATTGTTCGTGCAGATACGTGGTGCGGATGCACGCACAATTGTGCGTGCGCTGATACACTCTCCTAGGCGCCATTCTGTTCAAACCACTTGCGGCATCGCGATTCCGGGCCATGGACCCCGGTCGGTCCGGCCGCCGGTGGCGGACCTCATGGTTCGTTCAGTTGATCCAGGAGTCAGCTATGGCGCACAATCCGCATGTTCTGATCATCGGCGGAGGCCCGGCCGGGTCGACCACGGCAGCACTGCTCGCCCGGGCGGGAATTCGGGTGACCCTCCTGGAGCGGGATACGTTCCCCCGCTATCACATCGGAGAGTCGCTGCTGGCTTCCGTACTGTCGACGCTTCGCCTCTCGGGCGCCTACGACAAGGTGGCGGCGCACGGGTTCCAGGTGAAACGCGGCGGGTATTTCCAGTGGCAGGACGACACCTGGTTGCTGAACTGGGCCGCACTGGTGGATGCCGAGGCCTGGTCGTGGCAGGTCGACCGTGCCGAATTCGACGAGATTCTGCTACGCAACGCCGCCGACCAGGGCACCGAGGTGATCGAGGGCGCCACGGTGAAGCGCGTTGTCTTCGACGACGACGAACGCCCCACCGCGGTCGAATGGGTACTCGCCGGCGAAGACACGGTCCGGACCACCGAGTTCGACTTCCTGGTCGACGCGTCGGGCCGCGCCGGGCTGCTGGCGAAACATTTCAAGATGCGTCGCGTGCACAACGGGTTCCGCAATATCGGGATCTGGTCGTACTGGACGGGCGCCCGGCTGCATCCGGACAGTCCGGAAGGCGCGATCAACGTCGTATCCACCCCGGAGGGCGGCTGGTTCTGGAACATTCCGCTCGCGAGCGGGAAACACAGCGTCGGCTACGTGATCTCCACCAAGATCGCCGCCGAACGGGTCCGCGAATACGGCTCACGGGAGGCCTACTACCACGCCATCATCCGCGACACTCCGGCGATGCAGAAATTGGTCGACGGTGCGGAACAGATCGCCGAGGTGCGCGCCGAGCAGGACTACTCCTATGTCTCGGACCGGCTCTGGGGTCCCGGCTACGCGCTGGTCGGCGACTCCGCGCTGTTCCTCGATCCGCTGCTGTCCACGGGTGTGCACCTGGCCACCTACGGCGGGCTCACCGCGGCCGCGTCCATCGCGACCTACCTGCGTGGCGAGATGAGCGAAGCCGACGCCCTGGCCTTCCACGAATACACCTATCGACGGGCCTACGAGCGGTTCCTGACCCTGGTCTCCCGTATGTACAAGGACTACATCGGATCCAAGGAATACTTCGCGCACGCGAGCACCCTCACCGAGGAACACGAAAGCGATACCAACGAGCAGTCCTTCACCAGGATCATGGCCGGCCTGACCGACGTGGAGGAGACTTCCGGCACGCAGACCCGCACGGCGACCAGCACCATCGTCGGTGAAGCCGAGGGCTTCCGCGACGGTGAGTACGCCGAGGGCGCCAATATCGAGTACATGGGCCATCTCGATATGTCTCCGGTCTGGAACATCTGGCGCGATCCGCTCGGCGCGGACACCACGATGGGCGATATCCGTATCACCACCGCGCCGGTCCTGGGTCTCACCAGCGGTGCCCGCAGCGCCGCCGAGAAGGACGCCGTCACCCGTCCGGTCCTGCCACCCCTCACCGCCGCGGGCGCGGCCGACTGATCGAAGGCTCGGAACGATCTCATGAGTACCCGAGTGCGGGGGCCGCAGTGACCGCTGCGCCCCTGCTTCCCGGACCACCGGGGGCCGTCCCGCCCGGTGGTCCGGGCTTCCGAAATCCACTCACCCGGGCGTTGCTCGCCCACGACGGCTACACCACTCCGGCGCTGGAGGCGATAGTCGACGCCGACCTCAGCGTCCGGGTCGTGTGCCAGCACGACGCGAGCGCCGCCGGGCTACCCGGCACGGTGCTCGACGCGCTCCGCCTGTCGGGGCAGGACCGGGTCCTCGTCCGCAGATCCCGGCTGGTACACGGGGAGCTGACCGTCTCCGTGAACTATGTCGTCGCCGCGCGGGGGCGGGCGAATATCTACGGCGTGGACGATCTCGGCAGTCCCATCGGACGCAGTCTGATGTCGCGGGGCGTCGCACAGCGGCGCCGCATCCTGCGGGTCGGCCTGGCGCGGTGGCCGGATGGGCGCCTGTGCGCGGCACGGGCCTACGTCCTGCTCCTCGATCAGCCGCTCTGCTATATCCGCGAAACATTCAACCCTGGGATCGTATCCCCCGAGCACGACTCCGACCTCGGCGAAGGTCTGGACTGGAATGACGAACCCGATTCCGTGCGCCCCGGCGCGGAGTGATCGGACCCGCGCCCAGCATCCACCCAGCGATTGCGATATCGCCTGCACGGACTATAGTTTTGCCCGAACTGACGAGAGGCACGCATGAAACACGCTGTCGCTGTGACAATTCCATGGGCCCGGCCGTGCCCGACGGCCGCAAACCATGGCGAATTGCCCCGAACAGCGATACCCGACCACCGATCGACCGGTGCATGAACGGGATGGCGAACGACTCGACCTCACCGAAAACTGCCGCGGCCGTGCGACACGTTTGCCCGTGCTGTAGTCAGTGAAATTTGTGGGGGAACAAACAGCCAGGGCGCACGAGTCCGCACGACGAGCTCGCGCCGAATCACATCTCGTTCGAGTCTCGTAACTGGAGTCATACCCTTGTCCACACCACGCCATATCCCCCTGTCGCAGTCGTCGATGACGACAGGGGCGTATCCCGCAACTCCCGGACCGGTCGCCGAACCCCCGAGCCCGCGCTACCCGATGTACACGCAAGAATTCGCCACGGACCCGCATCGTGCGTACCGCGCGATGCGGGAACAGTTCGGGTCGTTGGTTCCGGTGGATCTGGCCCCCGGTGTGCCGGCCACACTGGTGATCAACCACAAGATCGCCGTGCGTATCCTCAACGACCCCGACCACTTCCCGGCAGACCCCCGGTACTGGCAGGAAACGGTGCCGCAGGATTCTCCGGTGCTGCCGATGATGAAATGGTTCCCGGCCGCCCGGTACAACGTCGGTGACGTCCACGCCCGCTATCGGCAGGCATCCGCCGACAGCATCGACGGCGTGGACCTCAACGCGTTGCCGTATACGGTCGAGCGTATCGCCACGCCGTTGATCAACGACTTCTGCGAGAACGGCACCGCCGATCTGATGAATCAGTACGCCTTCCCCTTGGCGCTGGAGATCATCAATCACATCTGCGGCTGCCCCGACGATATCGGCAGGCGGATCGCGGCGGGTATGGCCGCGCGGTTCGACACCGTGCGGGCCGAGGAGGGTATGGGGATCCTCAAATCCGCGCTGATGGAACTGATCCAACTCAAGCGCGATCGGCCGGGCAACGATGCCACCTCGCGGCTCGCCGAACACACCACCGCGCTCGACGACGTCGAGGTCTTCGCGCAACTGATGAGCTTCTACGGGGCCGGTTTCGAGGCGCAGCGCAACCTCATCACCAACGCGCTGCTGCTGATGATCACCGAGCCGCAGTATGGGCCCGGGGACACCTTCGGGGGCAACCTGTCGACCGACGACGCCATCGACAACGTCCTTTTCAACGACCCGCCGATGGCCAACTTCTGCACGACCTACCCGCGCCAGCCCATCCCGGTCGCCGATACCTGGCTGCCCGCCCACCAGCCGGTGGTCATCAGCCTCTCCGCCTGTAACAACGACCCCGAGATCCGCAACGACCTGGACACCCCCGGTGGCAGTTTCGTCGGTAACCGGTCCCACCTCGCCTGGAGTGTCGGACCGCACGCCTGCCCGGCGCAATCACTGGCCCGCACCGCCGTACGCAGCGCGATCGATGTCGTGCTCAACGCCATCCCCGATCTGGGCCTGGATACCCGGCAGGAACTGGTGTGGCGGCCGGGTCCGTTCCACCGGGCACTGGCCGGGTTGCCCGTGGTCTTCGAGCCCGCTCCCCCGCTGCCCGCGATGTAGCACTGCCAGGATTGCCGAGCCGCTCCCATGATCTTCCTGCTGGCCGATCTCGTCCTCATCATCGTGGCCGCCCGCCTGCTCGGCGGGTTGGCCCGGCGGCTCGGTCAGCCCGCTGTCATCGGCGAGATCGCGGCCGGCATCCTGGCCGGGCCCACCATCCTCGGCGCCGGCCTGTCGGAGGCGATCTTCCCGGTAGAGGTGCAGCCGCAGCTGACCGCGCTGGCCGATATCGGCGTGGTGATCTTCATGTTCCTGGCCGGCCTGGAAATCGACCGCGACCGGTTGGCCGGGAGCGGCCGGTCGATCCTGGGAATCGCCGTCGCCGCGTTCGCCACGCCGTTCCTGCTCGGGTGCGTACTCGCGCTCGGGCCGCTCGCACGCCACCACGACGGCAACCGGCTCGCGTTCCCCCTCTTCCTCGGATGCGCGCTGGCGGTCACCGCCTTCCCGGTCCTGGCGCGGATACTGCAGGACCGCGGGCTGTTCACCACGCGCCTCGGCCAGCTCGGACTGGCCGGCGCCGCCGTGGTGGATATCTTCGCGTGGTGTGCGCTGGCCCTGGTCTTCGCGTCCGCCCGGCCGGAGTTCGACGATCACTGGCGGCTGCTGCTGGTCGTTCCGCTGGTGGCCGTGCTGTGGGGGGTCGTGCGCCCGGTGCTGGCGCGCGCCGTCACCGCCGAACGCGGTGAGACGGCGACGGTCCTGTTCGCGGTCTGCGGGGCCATGACCGCCGCCGCCGTCACCGAATGGATGGGGCTGCACCTGATCTTCGGCGCCTTCCTCTTCGGTGTGATCTTCCCCCGCTCGCAACGCCCCCGGGCCGAACCGGGCGCCCAGCTGGTGAGCAGCCTTTTCCTGCCGGCGTTCTTCGTGGTCGCGGGGCTGCGCGTCGATCTGAGCGGCCTGGACCGGGCCGCGATCGGCGAGGCCGTGGTGATCGTGGCCGCGGCCGTCGCGGGCAAGATCGGCGGAACGTATCTCGCCGCCCGGCTGTGTCGTCTGGACCGCCGCACCGCGGGTGCGCTGGCGGCGCTCATGAACACGCGCGGCCTGACCGAACTGGTCATCCTCAATGTCGGGTTGACGCTGGGCGTCATCGACACCCAGCTGTATTCCGTCCTGGTGCTGATGGCCCTCGTCACCACGGCGATGACGGGACCGTTGCTGACCGTGTTCGGCGTACGGCGGCCCCCACCGCCGGAGCTCGGCCGGGAACGCCCCGAAACACCACCGAGCGAAGGCCGGACCACGCCCGCGGCACCGGCCTGAGAAGCGCGTGAGCCGGTTCTTCTGGTCCGCTACCGGGCAGCCGGGCACATGGCCGCGCGAAGGCCCGCCCGGGTCCGCCCGGAACCTACGGGTGCGGCGCGGCCCGCCGCCGAGCGACCTCGTCGGGCCGGTCAGAGCATGGCGGCGCGCGGGACCTTCAGCCCGATCGCGGCCGCCCCGGCGAGTTCGCGGGCGGTGTCATAGTCGAAGCCCACACCCAAAAGTATTTCGCGGGGAGCCCGGAGAACCCGCCCGCGCAGCGACATATACCGGCAAATACTGGCATTCACTGGACTTCCCTGGAATTGCCCCCTACATTTCACCCCATGCCCACCGCCGAGGCGCTCGAAGCGCGCATAGCCGAGTTACGCGCGCAGGTGCGCCGGGCCGCCGGATCCGGCGACCGGACCGCGGCCCGCCGGTTACGCGCCCAACTCCGGGCCGCCGAAACGGAATGGGACGCCGCGGTTCTCGGGGCCCCGGAAACACCCGCGCCGGCCCGGCAGTCGACGGCGGCGGTACCGGTCCGTGAGCACGTACATCGCGCGCTCACCCTGCTGTCGGTGCCCGCCGCCCCCAAACTGGTACTCGCCGTGCACGACGCGTTCTTCTCCGGGGAACTGGTCCCGGCACGGCTCACCAGCCTGCGCCGCGACGAGGAGCGGTCCTTCCGGGCGGCGCCCTACGCCCGCCCGTATTACATCTGCGCCGCCATGACCACCGACCTACTGGCCCCGGCCCGCGGCCTGCTGGCCGTGAGCACATGGTCGCCGGCCCAGCGTATGGTCGGGCCGTTGAGTCCACGGGTGGACCTGCTCAGCGGAGCCATCCGCTTGGCCCGGCACATGATCGACCACGGGAGCACACCCGCGGGGCAACGCGTGCTGTGGCAGCTGGCGGTGTCCATCCCCGGCGCGACCGACGGGAAGAGCATCGACCCGGAGATCGTACGGGCGGCCGCGGAACGGGAACTAGAGGTGCACAGAGACGACGACACACAGCAGCGGGCCGACGCCGCGGAGCGGGCGGTGCGGCAACTGGCGGATCCCGCGGCGCAATTGTTCGGCGTTCGGCTCGCGGTAGCCGACCGGCGACGGAACGGGGCCTGAGATGACGCTAGCCGAGAAGACACTGACCAACCGGCTCGACGAATTGCGCGGCGACGCCCCGGTCACCCGGCACAATGCCCGGACCATCGCCGCGCTCACCGCCAATCCGGGCTGCGCGCGCCGGGCGCTGCTGGACGCCGCGGCGGTGGACAAAACCGTGATCGCCCGGGAACTGGGCTTCCCGCCGAAATTCGGTCAGTCGCCGTTCGCGATCACTCGCGGCAACAGCTTCGAGGCCATGGTGAAGGCGCACGGCTGCGCCGAACTGCTGCGGCTGCTGCGCGAAGAACTCGGGCTGACCATCCCGGAGGTCGGCTACCACGATCTGGAGACCGTCGGCGACAACGCGAGTAATTCGGTGCGCTACCAGCGCACCAAACAGCTCCTCGGCCAAGCGCTGAGCTCCGGCCAGGGCACCCTGTTCGATCACCCGATGCTGCGCTTGGAGATCGCCGGCGCCACCGCCTATCTGGAACCGGATGTGGTGGCCCTGCAGATCGGTGGGCTGTTCCACGTGGTGGAGATCAAATCGTTCGCCGTCGTCGACGGACAGGCCGATCCCGCGCAGGTGGCCTCGGCGGCCCGGCAGTCGGCGGTCTACGTCCTGGCCATGCGGGAGCTGTTGCGCGAACTCGGGCAGTCCCCGGAGCTGGTTGCGCACAATTCGATCCTGGTGTGTGCCCGGGACTTCACCAACCGCCCGACCGCCGCACTGGTGGATCTGCGTAAACAGCTCGCGGTGATCGGACGCCAGCTGTCCCGGCTCACCTCGATCGACACCCTGCTCGATCTGGTCCCGCCCGGCGCCTCGTTCACACCCGGCGACGGGCTGCCGGGCGCCGTCGCGGCGATACCGTCGCGCTATGCCCCGGAATGCATGTCCAGCTGTGAACTGGCTTTCGCCTGCCGCTCCGAGGCCCGGACCCAGGGCTCGGTGGACACTCTCGGCCGCGGCGTATGCGACGACCTCGGCGGTATCGACAACCTCGATACGGTGCTCGCCCTGGCCGACGGCACCCTGGACCCGGCCCCCGAACACGCCGATATCGCGGAGATGCTCCGCCGGGCGCGGGCACTGCGCCTGGAGGTTGCCCGATGAGCGTGCTCAGCGCGCTGGCGAAAGTGACCGCGGTACGCAGCGGTCGCGCCGAACCCATCGCCGACCGGCGGCACTACCACCTCTCGGACCGTCCCCTCGTACTCGTGCCGCTACGGCTGGCCGGTGAGGCCGCGGCGCCACTGGCGGTCGCGCTCGGCTCGTCCCCGCACGAGATGACCGTGCTGATCGTGGCCCAGCCCCGCGACCGGGTGCTGCGCCTGCGGTTCATCGAACACTTCGCCGACCGGGTGCTGCCCTATATCTCGTCGTTCTGCGAGGACGCCGAGGAACTGACGGTGAAATCGACCGGCGAGGCCTACCTGCGTTACCTGGACGCACCGCAGCTGCTGGTGCCCAATCCCGGTGGCGCCGAATTCCTGCGTCTGCTGGGCCGGTCGGTGCGATTTCATCGCACCGAGGGGGAGAACGCGGTCCCGGAATCTCTTCCGCTGCTCGGCCGCTGGCTCACCTGGTTCGGTGACCGGTCCGATTTCCCGGGATCCAGTGTGTGCCTGGCGATGACCTCCGTACTCACCACCCACTGGGCCTCCGGGCAGTCCGCGCTCGAGGACGGTAACCTCGCCGCCCTGCTCGGCTGGATCGACCCGCCCGCCGGGATGACGGGGCCGGAGGCCGCCGCGCTGGCCGAGGATCCGCTGGCCTATCCGCCCGCCGGCCCGGCCACCGACCCCGGTTTCGACAACGAGGAGCTGGCACCCCTGATCGCCGCCTACGACGGCGCCGAGCACGAATGGGCGAAGGTCGTGGCCGCCGAACGGCTCGAACAGGCATTGCGCGGACAACTGGAGCCGACCTGGCAGTTGATGTGGCGGGCGGTGGAACTGCTGCGTGCCCTGCCGGAAGGCGCGAGCGTGGCCAAACGGTGGACCGACGACCGCGGCGCGTTCTCCTGGTTCGTGGCCGATATCCCGGAGGGATATCCGCAGGCCCGCCGCGATTCGGCGGTATCGGCGACCCGCCGGCTGCTCAAACAGGAACAGGCACTGGACACCTTCCAGGCACAGCGCGCCTTCGACGACCCCCGGGTCCTGATCGAATACCGGCTCGTCGGGGAAGCGTTCCAGGGCACGGTCAGCGGATGCGAACCGGAGCGGCGGGCAAAACCGAAATCCCGCGAGGTACCGCGCCCCTATCTGTGGGTACATACCGCCGACCCGTTCCGGGCCCGCGTCGGGGAAACCCTGATCCGGATCGACCGGCCCGCGCAGAAGGCCGAGGTGGTCGCGGTGGAGGAAGATATGATCCAGCTGGAACTGGTCAGCGGGATGGGGCAGGGCAAGAACCCCGCCGCCGGCAGTGTCCCCGAGGAGGGCGACGCGATCGGCTTCGCCCGCTTCTCCCCCAGCGGTTTCGGCGGGCCGCCCGCCAAACTCCCGCCCCGGGAGGAGACCCCGTGGACCCACGGCGGCCCGCCGCCGGAACCCTCCCTCGAACTCGCGGAGGATTGGTCATGAGCACCGCGGACGAGGTGGTCGGCCGGATCCTCGCCGACCTCGACAACGCCGCCCATCGCGCCCTGGTCGTGGATTCCCCGCCGGGCGCCGGTAAATCCACCCTGGTGGTGCGCGCGGCCCGGCAGCTGGCCGCGGCCGACGACGAACAGCGGATGATCGTGGCGCAGACCAACGAACAGGTCGACGACCTCATCGATCGGCTCGCCACCGCCGACCCCGCCCTGCTGATCGGGCGGTTGTCCGCCGGCGACTACCGCCGCAGCGCCCGGATCGACCGCGACAATGTCGAGGTGGCCAACCGGCCCGCCGATCTGGAGAAATGCGCGATCGTAATCGGCACCGCCGCGAAATGGGCGACCTTGGACGAGGGGCGCTGGTCGTATGCGATCGTCGACGAGGCCTACCAGATGCGCTCGGATATGTTGCTGCGGATCGCCAACCGGTTCGAACGCGGGCTCTTCGTCGGCGACCCCGGCCAGCTGGACCCGTTCGCCACCGTCGACGGCGACCGCTGGGCGGGCCTGTCCTGGGATCCGACCATGAGCGCGGTGGCGGTGATGCTCAATCACAACGCCGGTATCCCGGTGCACACACTGCCGGTGTCGTGGCGGCTGCCGCCCTCGGCGGCCTCGGTGGTGTCCTCGGCCTTCTATCCGTTCGCGCCGTTCGCCGCCGGAACCCGCCCCGAACAGCGCCGGCTCGAATTCACCACTCGCGGCCTGCGTGGCCCGGTGGACGACGTCCTGGACGAAGCCGCCGCGCACGGCTGGGCGTACTACGAACTGCCCGCCCGTCATACGCTGCGGACCGACGGAGAAGCGGTAACCGCCATCGCCGATCTCACCTGCCGGCTGCTGGAACGCGGCGGCGTCGCACATTCCGAACACGGTAGCCGCGAGATCGACGCGACCCGTATCGCGGTCGGTACCGCGCACCGCGACCAGGCCCAGGCGGTACGCGACGCACTGGCGGGAACGGTGGCGGAGACGGTCACCGTCGATACCGCCAACCGGCTGCAGGGCCGCGAATACGACGTCACCGTCATCCTGCACCCGCTCTCCGGCCGCCGCGACGCGGGTGCGTTCCATCTGGAGGCCGGCCGGTTGTGCGTGCTGGCGTCCCGGCACCGGCACGCCTGTATCGTCGTGGGCCGCGCCGGAATCGGCGAACTCCTCGACGCGCACCCCTCCGCGGAACCGGTCTATCTCGGGGTGCCGGTGAAATTCCCCGACGGCTGGGAGGCCAACCAGGCCGTGCTGGGCAGACTGGCCGAGCATCGCATCGCCGCGCCCGTCCACGCCCGGTGAGCGAGGCCACGACTCGCGACACCGGTAGAACCGGCGGGCCCGCGCCGACCCGGTGACCACGGTCCCGCCGGCCCGGTCGCCCCGGGAGGGGCCGACTCGTCCGATGCGGCTCGCGCCGGTGAGAAGGTGACACATGCGGTCGGCGCCCGCCCCGCGGGAAGCGCCGGTCCGGCACACCGCATTGCCGGGCATCCGGTTGCGCAGCGATTGCCGTCCGCCGGTAACCGGGGCACTATGGCGGGATGCGAGTCCTCATCGAGCTCCGCCCCTCCCCTGAACTCATCTCCGCCGCAACGGATTCCGCGGCCGGAATCTCCGCCACCGCGCTCACCGGTGAGGTCCCCGGTTTCACCGTCGACACCGGCTACGGCGCCGTGTCCGTCCCCGTTGCCACGGCGGCCAGCGATTCACGGGGGGACGGCGGCTCGTACCTGGTGCGCGGTGAGATCCCCGATGACGACCCGGCCGCCCGGGCCGCGGTGGCGGGTGCCCCCGGCGTGACCGGTATCTTCGCGGACCCGGTGATCGAACCGGTGCTCACCTGCGGCGACACCGGCCCGGTCGGCACCTGGACGGATGTCGCCGACCGGCTCGGCCGCGCCGAACTCACCGGCGCCGGGCTGACGGGTACGGGCGTAGCCGTGGCCGTACTGGACACCGGGATCAATGCGGCGGCGGTCCAGCGGGCCGCCGGTGCCGCGATAGCGATCGACGCCGCCCGGAGCTGGAATCCCGCCGGGGTCCGCGGCGCCGCCGGTGAATTCCCGGTCGACCACGGCACCATGTGCGCCTTCGACGCGCTCATCGCGGCGCCGCAGGCCACCTTCCTCGATATCCCGCTGTTGCAGAGCACGCGCTCCGGCGGCAGCCGGATGGACGGTCTGCTCTCCGACGCACTCGCCGCGTTCGCCCATCTGCGTACCGTGCTGACCGCGCAACCAGAGGACCGCCGTGCCCTGGTGATCAGCAACAGCTGGGGTTCGTTCGCGCCGCAGTGGGATTTTCCGGTCGGCGACCCGGGCAACTACTCCGACAATCCCGCCCACCCGTTCAACGTCATCGTCGCCTCGTTGGACGCGGCGGGCGCCGATATTCTCTTCGCTGCCGGAAACTGCGGCCGGGACTGCCCCGACGGACGCTGCGCCTACCCCGAGCGGCCCATCACCGGAGCGAATTCGCATCCGAACGTGCTGTCGGTCGGTGGCGTCGACACCGGCGGTCACCGGATCGGGTATTCGTCGCAGGGTCCCGGCCGGCTCGCCGATCGCAAACCCGATCTCTGCGCCTACTCTCATTTCCTGGGTTCCACCGCCTTCGGCGCCGACGCACCCGATACCGGCACCTCCACCGCCTGCCCGGTTCTCGCCGGCGTCGTCGCCGCCTTCCGCACCCGGTGGACGGCGGCCGAGGTGCCGCCGGCCCGCTTGCGGGAACTGTTGCGCAGCACCGCGGGCGACCGGGCGGGCGCCGGATTCGACTACGACTACGGTTACGGCATCGTCGAGCCCCGAGCCCTGCTCGCGGAGCTACAGAAAGCCGCGGCCCGCGCGTAACCTGGGGAAATGCCGCTGCTGACCGTCTCGCTGCCCCCTGGCTCGGTACTGGCCGACGCCCTGCGGGAGCTGGGCCTGGCCGAGGACGAGGTCGACCGCGAATACGGTTTGATCGCGGTCGATCCGGATACCGGCCGGTTCGCGCTCCGGGTGGCCGCGAATGCGGCCGCGCGGCTGGCCACCGGTAGCGCGGCCACGGTCTTCGCGGACCCGCCCGTCGAACCGCTGGACGATGCCGGGTCCATGGGACGCGACGAACCGGGCCGTTGACCCAAAACCCCTGGTCCCAGCGTGATTCCAGCCTCATCCCCGGTGCCGGGGTGCGGTGATCGGTCACCGGATGTGGTATCCGTAGCTCGTGGAAGGTGTGGAAGGTACAGAGTTCGGTCGCTACCGACTGCTCGATCCACTGGGGGCGGGCGCCATGGGGGAAGTACACCGCGCCTACGACACCGGGACCGAGCGCATGGTGGCGGTAAAGGTGCTGTCGCGGGAATTCGCGCAGGACACCGTCTATCGCCGGCGGTTCCAGCGCGAAGCCCAGCTGGTGGCCCGGCTGCACGAACCGCATATCGTGCCCATCCACGATTTCGGCGAGATCGACGGCCGCCTGTTCCTGGAGATGCGCCTGGTGGAGGCCCCCAATCTGGCCTCACTACTCGCGGACAAGGGAGCGCTGCCCGCCGCCGAAGCCGTCGCCGTGGTCGCCCAGATCGCCGCGGCCCTCGATGCCGCACACTCGAGCGGGGTGGTACACCGGGACGTGAAACCGTCGAACATCCTGATCACCGCGGAAGGTTTCGCCTACCTCATCGATTTCGGAATCGCCCGCGGCAGTCAGGACACCACCCTCACCCGCGCCGGCACGATGATCGGCACGCTCGCCTATATGGCGCCGGAACGGCTCACCCTGGACCAGGTCGACGCGCGCTCGGATGTGTACTCCCTGGCCTGCGTCCTCTACGAATGCCTGGCCGGCACGAAACCGTATACCGGCGAGAGCGTGGAACGGCAGATCACCGCCCATCTCACCGAACGTCCGCCGCTGCCCTCGGCCGCCGGTCTGCCGCCCGCCTTCGACGTGGTGGTCGCGCGCGGGTTGGCGAAGGATCCGGACCAACGCTACGGGTCGGCCGGGGAATTGGCGGCAGCGGCGCAGCAGGCACTGGTACCGGTCGACGCCCCGCGAACGGGCACGCCGGCCGCCGTCATCCCGGCGGGGGACGACCCGCCGGACGACAATGCGGTGGACAGCGATTCACCGGGCGTCGATTCGCGAAGGGACAATTCGCCGGTCGACGACCCACCGAGTCCCCTCTGGTCGCTGGACAGCGGACCGGCCACCGCCCCCGCTGCCACGCCACCCGCTCTCTTCCCGCCCGCCGCCACCCCACTCGCCGGCCGCTCGCCGGGTGACGACCCACTCGCCGACTTCGCGCCGGGCAACAACCCTCCCGGGGCCGGTTTCTCGCCCGGTAAAAACCCTCCCGGCACCGGTTTCTCACCGGGCAACCACCCACCCGCCCCCGGTTTCTCACCCGCCGCATCCCCACCCCCCGACCGCCCATCCACCCTCGGTACGCCGAACGACATCCCGCCCGCGACGCGATCTCATGCCCGGGCCAGGACCGCGGCCGCGGTGGCCGCGCTCGTGACAGCGGTCGTGAGCGTGTCGGCACTGGCGTTGACCAGGGAGGACACCACCACGGTCACCGACGCACCGGTACCCACGGCACCGTCTGACGTGCCGGCCACCGCGGTGCCCGGCAATCGGGCAGCCGAGATCACGCCCACCCCCGCGCCGGGGCTCCCCGGACAAGAGCCGCCTCCTTCGGCAACTCATTCGATGCCGGTGGTTCCGTCCGACCCCCCGGCCGGGCCGGGAACCACGGTCGCGGAGCCGGCACCCACCGCACCCGCGGGCGACCCGGTGGACCAGCAACAGCCCACACCTCCCGAACCTCCGCTGCCGACCACGAGTGTCGCCGCGCCGCCGACCACCACCACCGCCGAACCGACCGGCACGTCGACCTCCCCCACCACGACCACCGGCCCCGGGACCAGCACCACCACTCCCTCCGCCGGCGAGACCACGACGGCGACCCCGCCGGAAACCACCGGTACCGGCGACGAGACGAGCGCCGCCGCGAGCAGCGCCACCACCGAGCAGCCCCGGACCCGGGGCAGCGCGATCTCCACTTCCTCCGGCCACGTTCCCGCCACCGCCCCCGCCTCGCCTCCCGCCACCTCCACCCCCGGCCCGGCCGCCACCGGGCCCCGGCAATAATCGTCGCGAGCAGCGGAGTTCGAAACCGGAGGTAGCGATGAGCGCGGAACCGGTAAGTGCCGAGCGCCGGGCGGTGGTCGTCGGTGCCGGCGTCGCGGGGCTCACGGCCGCCATCGCGTTGCGGCAGCGCGGCTGGCAAGTCGAGGTCCTGGAACGGGCCGCCGGGGCGGAACCGGCCGGTTCAGGACTGAGCCTGTGGCCCAACGGTCTGCGTGGTCTCGATGTGCTCGGTGTCGGCGCCGCGATCCGCGAACAGTCACTGGCGGCGACCGAGGGCGGGATGCGCGATACCGCCGGGCGCTGGTTGTCCCGCACCGATATCGCCGCCCTCCGCGACCGTTACGGGGACCTGGTGGTGATCCACCGGAACCAGCTGTCGGATATCCTGCGCACCGCGCTGTACACCGGCCTCCTGCGGTTCGGGTGTGCGGTGGAGGCCGTCGAGTTCACCGGTCGTGGCGTGCGGGTGCGGCACAGCGACGGGACCGCCGAGGCCGACCTCGTACTCGGTGCCGACGGGATCAACAGCACGCTCCGCGCCACCCTGTGGCCGCGCGCCCGGCGCCCGGCGTATGCCGGGTACACCGCTTGGCGGACCATTGTCACCCCGGCCGAACCGGTACTCGCCGGTGGCGAGACCCTGGGCCGCGGGCAGCGTTTCGGTATCGCGCCGCTGCGCGACGGACGTGTCTACATGTTCGGCACCGCGAACCTGCCGGCCGGGCAGCGTGAACCCGGCCGGGAACTCGACGAACTGCGCCGCCGGTTCGGCAGCTGGCACGACCCGATTCCGGCGCTGCTGGCAGCGGCCGACCCGGCGGCGATCCTGCGGCACGATATCTACGAACTGCCGCCGCTGGAGACCTACGTGCGGGAACGGGTGGCGTTGCTGGGCGACGCCGCCCACGCCATGACCCCGAACCTGGGCCAGGGCGCGAATCTCGCCGTCGAGGACGCAGTCACCCTGGCGGCCGTGCTCGACCGGACCCCCGATATCCCCGGGGCCCTCACCGAATACGACCGGATCCGCCGGGCCCGCGTGCAACCGCTGGCCCGGCTGTCGCACCGGCTGGGCGCCGCGCTGCAACTGGCGCTGCCGGCGGTGACGCCGGTACGCAACACCGTGCTGCGCCTGGCCCCGGACGCCGCCGCGCTGCGGGCGCTGGGACCGGTGCTGTCCTGGGCACCGCCCGGCTGGGAGCCCCCGACAGAGCGCTGGTAAGAATCCTCTCCTTCAGACAAAGGAGGACGTCAGACCCATTCCTTACGCGCCAGTTCGAGAATTGTCGGATGCATGAGTGTCGACGGCTGCTCGCCGGTGTCCCGGCGATCCGGCGCGAAGATCGTCGCGGCCCGCAGACTCAGCTCGTCCATCGACCGCAGCGGCGCCGGGGGGTCCAGCGCGAGCCGCGGCTCGGGGTCACGGGTGGCCTGGACGAAACCCCAGTCACCGAAACTCGGGACGTCCACGTGGTACGGCAGGATGTTCAGACCCGAGGTGCGGACAGTGGCCGCGATACACCAGTACGAATGCGGGGCGAAGAACGGCGAACCCGCCTGCACCACCATGGTGCCGCCGGGGGCCAGCACCCGGGCCGTCATCGCGTAGAACTCGGTGGAATAGAGCTTGGCGATAGAGGTCTGATCCGGATCGGGCAGATCGACGATCACCGCGTCGTAGTCGGCGCCGGCGGTCCGCAACCAGGAGAACGCGTCCGCCGTGACCACCCGCACCCGCGGATCGGCGAAAGAATTGCGGTTGAGTTCGGTGAGCCGCCGATCGGTTCGGGCGAGCTCGATCACGGCCGGATCCAGTTCGACCAGCGTCACCGACTCCACGTCGGGATATTCGAGGATCTCCCGCAGTGCCAGCCCGTCGCCGCCGCCGATCACCAGCACCTCGCGGCGCGGCCCGGCCAGGGTCGGATGCACCATCGCCTCGTGGTACCGGTACTCGTCCACCGACGAGAACTGCAGATCACCGTTGAGGAACAACCGAGTGTCCCGGGTTCCGAACGGCGACACCGATTCGGTGAGCACGATCTTCTGGTATTCGGTCTGCCGCTGCCAGACGATCGGATACGCGAACAGGGCCTGCTGGGCGGTGGCCTCGAATCGATCGGCGTAGACATAGCTGCCGACCAGTACCGCCGCCACCAGCAGGGTCACCGCGCCGAGAGCCGCCTGCACCGGCCGGGACAGATCGGCGCGGAACCAGATGAGCACCAGCACCAGCCCGGCCACCGCGTTCACCACTCCGACGATGAGACTGCCGCGGATCTGCCCGAACACCGGCAGTAGCAGGAACGGGAACGCCAAACCGCCGAGGAGGGCGCCCACATAGTCGGCGGCGAACAGGTCGGCGACCGCGCTGCCCGCCTCCTGTTTGCGGATCCGCTGCAGCATCTCCATCAGCAGCGGGATCTCGGCACCCACCAGGGCCCCGATCAAACACGACGCCGCCACCAGCGCCGCCGTGTACAGGTCGAGCCAGGCGTAGGCGGCGTACAGGCCCAGCACCGAGAGGCCGCCCACCAGCGCGAGCGCCAGCTCCACGACTACGAAGGCAGCGGCGGCCCGCTGTCGCAACGGTTTCGCGGCCAGGGCGCCGACCCCCATCGCGCAGACCATCACGCTGAGCGTGATCGATGCCTGAGTGGCGGTATCGCCGATCAGATAGCTGCCCAGCGTCACCAGGGACAGTTCGTACACCAGTCCGCACGCGGCGCAGACGAAAACCGTGGTGAGCAGGGCTGATCGCGCGAACCGTCCGGGGACGGGCGGCGCACCCGCCGCCGGTTCCGCCGGCCGGGCGCGGAACGCGTCCTCGACCGGCGGGAGTCCCGGCGCTACGGTGTCGGCCGGGGATTCGTTCGGTGGCAACTCAGGTCAGCGCGGACGCGACCACCGCGGCCACCGCGATGTGCACCGCCGCACTCACCCACACACCCGGGTGCAGTTCGTGCTCGTTCACCACGCCCCGGAACTCGCCCGGCGTGGTGAACTCCAGCAGCAGAAACGCCAGCGCCATCGCCACCAGCCCGATGACCCCGTACACCGCGCTGGTGACCAGCGCCTGCCCGATCGCGCCGTCGGAGGTCCAGATGGCGGTGGCGACGATAATGCCCACACCCAGCATATTCGCGGCGACCAGCAGCGCGGCGTTACGGTTGCGCTCCACCCAGATCTGGTGACGCAGGTTACCGGGGGTGAGCACATCCACCAGGACGAACCCCAGCACCATCAGGACGATCCCGAGGCCGGAGTAGGCGGCCGCGGCGCCGGCGTTCGCGGGCAGGTCTTCGAGCATTGTTTCCTCCTGGGAATGGATCCGGACGGGCGGGCGGCGGTTACTTTCCGTCGCCGGAGCCGCCGCCACGGAAGCCGGTGTTGTCGCTGGGCCAGCCGAAGACGGCGATCGCGCTGTGGTGGCGGCGGTGCCCGGTCCGGTAGTCGTCGAGCAGGATCTTCGCGCCGGACCCGTTCGGCGAGATCGCGACGATATCGTTGCGATACTGCAGGTAGGTGGTAGCGCCCGCAGTACGCCGGTCCAGCGGTCGCGCGGCTTTGGTGATCTCGTCGGCAATCGCCGTCGGCGATTTGCCCGCCGTGTACGCCAGCCCGTTGTTCGCTTCGTCGAGTTTCGGGGCACGCGCATAGTGTGACGTGATGTAGGCCCGGACACCGTTGTCGTCGTCATCGTCATCGGATCCGCATCCGGACAGCACGACGACGAGGACGGCGCAGAGCACCGCGACCACCCAGGACTTACGACTCACAGCAAACCTTCCCCCGTCCGGCGCACAGTCCCTCCGGTGCCGCAGCTATCGCTCAGTTCGGCGACTGCGGGTAGATCATAATCGCACTCCGATACAGCACCTGTCCGATCGCGGCTTCCTTTTTGCCCGATTCGCCGAAATCCTCGAACGAGAGCCGGGTGCCGTCCGCGGCGGCGTAGTCGTGATAGGCGACAGTGCCCGAAGGGGTGAGGCCGGTGGTCGCCTCGCCGACGTACTGGGCGCGCCCCGACTCGTCGAGCCGGAACGTCTTCCCGTCGTGCTCGATCTCTTCCCCGCCCGCCGCCGGGACTCCCGGTGTCTCGGTCCACAGCACCAGCTCGAGATCGGGGTCCTCTTCCACCGACAACCATTTGCGGGTACCACTCGCGGTATCCAGCAGATGCTCACTCCACTGGTAGCCGCCCTCTTTCAGGCGTAGCGAGCCACGGACGGTGTAGGTCTCGCCGAAGATGTCGACAATATCTCCCGCCTTCAGCGCCCGCGGATCACCGCGCAACGCATCGGAATCCTTGTCGGCGAACGGATCCACGGGACCGGCCGCGACGGCAGGCTCGTTCTTCTTCCGTACCAACAGGAACAACGCGATCCCCGCCACGACTAGCGCGACGACGAGCAGGACGAGCAACAGCGCGTTGATGGCGGCCTCCCTCTGATGATTTCAGCGGAGACTAACACCCGCCACCGCGGCGTTGCGGTCGGCCGAGCGCGAATGACGCGCTCGGCCGATCGGATCACGCCTGCTTGGGCTCCTGCGGTGCCTGGACCGCGGGTGGCGCCTGCGGCGTCTCGAGGGTGACCTTCGGTTCCGGCAACTCCGTCGGCGTGCCGGGAGCCTGCACGTCCGCCTCTCCCAGGCCTTGTGGGCGGAGGAACTGCACGAACTTGCCGTGACCCAGGTTGTCGAGATCGCCGTTCTGGTCCAGCCGGGTGAGAACCCCGTCCTTCCAGTACTGCGGACCCGTCCCGTCGTTGATCACGACGGCACTGTGGTTCTCCCACCTGATCACGTCACCCGTCTTCAAATCTCCCTGAACGGCTTCCCAGGTACCGCCCATGTCCTGCGAGGCCTGCGTGCCCTCGTAAGCGGTGAACGCGTTGAGCGCCGGGTTCCCCTGCTGTCGGGTCAGCGCGTCGGAAACCGCCTGTGGCACCTGAATCGTGGTCTTACCGTCGGGCATCTTGTAGTCGACCATCGCGCCGGGCGTGGTCACCACCGGCGGAGCACCGGTATCGGTGGGCGCGATGACCTGCTGCACACCGGGCCCCTGATCGGTCGCTCCGGGAGCAACACCCGGCGACGGCTGGCCGGGAGCGGGAACCTCGCGACCCTGGCCGCGGGGATCGTCCTTGTCCTTGTCCTTGCCGTCCTTGTCCTTGCCGTCTTTGCCCTGCTGGTCCGCGCCCATGCTCTCGAACACTTTCGGCATCATGGTCGCCATCAAGAGCCCGCTCATATCCGGAGCGGCGGTCGGCGGGGGGGCCTGGACAGCGGGCTGGGCCTGGGTGGCGCCACCGGTGTTCTGGCCGCCGGACACGTTTTGCCCGGTCACACCGGACGGTGACTGCTCCCCATCGGTACCGGTGGTATCGGAACCGTCCGTTTTGTCCTTGGTCGAGTCGCCCAGGATCTTGTCGTACTGGTTGTTCAAATCCTTCAGCGCATCCTCGGTATTGACCGGAGTATTCGCGGGCGTATTGGCGGGAGTGTTCACCGGCGTATTGACCGGAGTGTTCACCGGCGTATTGACCGGAGTGTTCACCGGCGTGTTGGCGGGTGTGTTGGCGGGAGTATTCGCCGGCGTGTTGGCGGGAGTGTTGGCGGGAGTATTCGCCGGCGTGTTGGCAGGAGTATTCGCCGGAGTATTGGCGGGCGTATTCGCCGGGGTGTTGGCAAACCCTTCATATTGCGACTGGACAGGAGCGATAGGATAATCGAGATCCGCCACCGTCTCAGCGAAATCCCACACTTTCTTCGCACAGTAGACGACAGCGTCTCGAACGATCTTGTAGATCGGCCCTTCCTCTGCGAGATTCTGAATTCCGCCTTTTGCATACTGCGTTTCCAGAGAGCTGCCGAAATAGGCCGTCACGCCTTTGGTGGTCTGTTCCCAAATATCTTCGTGTGCAGTCTGGATATGGTCGTACATGTCCCGGTACACGTTACCGTTGAGCCTGGTCACCGTCCCGGTCAACTCCTCGAGCTTGGAATCCAGGCCCATCCATTGCTCTTCCAGCGCAGCAGCCGCGATCGATGCGTTATCGTACGCATCGGAAGCCTCCCCGGACGCATCTACACCATTGGCCAGAGGACCGAAGAAATCCGAGGCCAGATTGTCATCCAGCTTAACATCGTTTCCATCCGGCTTCTTTTGATCCGGGTTACGCAGATACTGGAGAAACTTCGGGTTATCGGTATCGTCGGAATCCACCGAACCCATCTGGTCCATGAGATAGCGGAGCTGAAAGTTCGCTGTGTCTATGCAGCCCTTCAGCTCATCGGAGACATCCCCGGGTATATCCCTGAACTCCAACGGGAATTTGGTGAACTTATCCCCCTTGCCAGGCTCCTTCGATTGGAAGTCCGAGTCACCGAGGAAAGTTCTCCGATCGATTTCCTCCTGATTGGCCCCGTCGGACCAAACGACATTATCGCCCGTTAGTGAGAGGTTGCCGTCCCAACCATCGGCAACCGGATTTTTGACGGCAACCAGGCGACCGTCGTTCGTTAGAACGAACTGGGCCGGCTTCTCATCATCGTCGTCATCCCAATCCCGGCCGGCGGTACTACCCTGAGTTCCGTTATCGGTGCCGGCTCCCCAAACACGATCTTCGCCGTCCTGCAACTCCAGCGTGTGGTTACCCGCCTGGCCGGCCCCGAGCGTGTACCAAGAACCGTGCTCCTCCTCGAATTCGATCCGGTTACCAGTCGAGTTACCGCTCGAAATCGTTGAGACGACGCTGTTCGTCGTGGTGTCCAACACGACCATTTTGCCGTCCTGGACACCCATCTTGTACTGACCGTTGACAGAGGTCAGCCACTGGCCTTCTTCCAGGCTGTCGCCTGGATTGAGAACACTCTTGGGCTCACTCATCAGGCCTCACCTCGATCACATAAGACATGGTCGAAACCGTGTTTCGGCACGGATGAGCCGCCCATTTTCATATCTCAGATCCGCAGTCAGGCCGAAGCAGAGTCGACCCCGGAACCGCCCGCTGCATCAGACGCTTCGAAGTGTCCGGCCCCCGAGATGGACACATCACCGATACCGTAGCGCTTGTCACCCGCCGTATTGAAGCCCGCTTCCCGCCCCCGTACATGCTCACGCGCATACACATTGAACGCATTGGCCGCCTTGCCGTATCGGGACTCGAGGCCACCTTCCCACTCGGGGTCGCCCGGCGCGCGCTGGTAGTTGACATCACCGACTGCGTGGTTGCCCCCGCCCTGCCGACGCATCGTGTCGGTGTCTTGAGCAACTTTCTTGGCCATAGCGACGAACCCTCTCCGATGCCGACTG
Source organism: Nocardia sp. NPDC050799 (assembly GCF_040654015.1). NCBI lineage: Bacteria > Bacillati > Actinomycetota > Actinomycetes > Mycobacteriales > Nocardiaceae > Nocardia > Nocardia sp. NPDC050799. The sequence goes on along the minus strand of NZ_JBFAHF010000002.1, from coordinate 57,119 downwards.
GTTGTCTCCCATTTTCGGCCATTCCCATACATGGCGAGGGCTCAGGGCTCGACATCGAACTCGGACTTCTCCAGCAGTTCGTAATCCATCTGAGTAGGGAGACTCATCCTATCGGCAAGGCGTGCACCGACAGCAGTGGCCATCAACTCCGAGCGGCGGCCGACCTGTGATTTCAGGTGGGCCAGCCTGGCGACCCTGACGATTTCGCGAGCCAGCCACTCATCGGTGTTCTCCCACACCTCGTCATCCAGGTGCAAGCCGACGATCAGACCGCTCCGGTCACACGCGACGCCGACGGAGTAGTCGGGATTGAAAACTTCGTAGCTGGCGGGATGCCGGACCGGGACCGGCTCGGACTCACCATGCCTCGACATGCACGGACCTCTCACGACCTCGTGATCGACACCACCACACGCCGCGCCATGTCAGGGCCGGCGGGGCGGCATCGGCCATGTTGTTTCCTGAACCACGTTCTGCCGCTGCCGGAAAGCGTCCACCGTGCTGTCCTCGACTGCCGACATGATCTCCGAGATCAACCCGCCCCGGTCGGAGGCGGCAATAGTACCGGGAGCAATATAGAGGCCGACCAACCGACCCTCCCCGTCCACCTCGGGGATCACTCGCCCGCTGGGCGATGGGCGGCGTGCGCGGATCTTGCCGACTTCGTCGAACATGTCATCGACGGCATGGACGAAGATCCTGGCAGAATCGAGCGCAGCGGCAGTGTCGGGATGCAGCATATGCGCGCGACCCCAGCCGTTCGACACAACGCCTCCTCCCGCATCGACCAGTCGGAGATCAAACCTTTCATATTCCACCCAGGATTCTCACCACTGGGAGGTCTTCCGTGTGTCCCATGGCCACATCTCACCCATCGATGGCAGGTAGTGGTCGGGTCACTGCGCGATGAGCGCTCACTATCCGATCCCTGCGCACACCACTCGTCCGGCCGAACCGTTCACACGGATAAGAAGTCGACAACCGTTGTCAATCCGGTCTGGTCGCAGTCGTGATCCCGGTCATATAACCACTGGAGACATGACCGACATGCACGAACCCGACCGAGCGCAATAGTGGCGTGTAGCGGCGGATGTCGATCGCGTCGAAGGGGTCGCCGTCGCCGTGCCGACGTGCGGATCGGCTGAACAGGAACCGCATCCACCGGGTCGGGTGAGCGTCGGCGAGCAGCAAGCGGCCCCCCGGCCGCAAAACCCGCCACATCTCGGAGATCGCTGCCGCACGGTGCTCCTCGGGAATGTGATGCATGACGAAGGTACACGTCACCACGTCGACCGAAGCATCCGGCAGCGGTAGATCCTGCGCCGGGGCCTGGATATACCGGTGATTCGAACGGTCGTCGTGACGCTGGTTGTAGGTGACGGCCGAGGCGGACGGGTCGATTCCGGCCACGCTGCCCCGCGATCCCACCCGGGCGCCGAGGGCGCGGACGAGTTTACCCGGCCCACAGCCGATATCGACGGCGTCGTCTCCTGGACCCGCTCCGCTCGTCCGGGCCAGTTCGGCGAGCAGTCCGCGATGCCGACCGAGAAACCATACTGCGGTGAACAGGTTGTAGCGGCGCATACCCGCGATGACCAGGCCGGTCCCTGGGTCGTCGACAAACATGGGTGTGCGGGCCGGTGTAGTGGAAGAAGTCATGGTTTCATCGTCCGCGGTCGCCCCGGCGTCGACCAGGATCAGAACCGGGGGATCCGTCCGTTTCCGCACAGATCCGCGAATACTGTCCGATCCGTACCGGGCAGAGAGGAGAGGCCGTGGAGGAACCGGACCGCCGGGTCCGCCGGACCCGTAACGCTCTGCACCGGGCGCTCATCGAACTGATGATCGAACAGCCCTACGACCGCATCACCGTCAGCGACGTGATCGCGCGGGCCGATGTCGGGCGGTCCACTTTCTACGCCCACTACCGCGACAAGGACGATCTGCTGGTGGTGAGTTGCGCCGAGCATCTCCGTGCGGAGATCGCCCGCTCACCTGATCGGGGGCGGTGGGCGCCGGTCCGGGTAATGCTGGCGCTCGCCGCCGGATACCCGCAGGTGTATCAGCCGCTGATCGGCCCCAAGGCATCCAGTACCGCGCTGCGCGGCTATCGGCACAGTGTCGCCACGATCCTGCGGGAACATTTCGCCGGGCGGCCCGGCGCGGAGGTCGACGATCTCGCCGTGACGACCCTGTCGTGGGCCCTGGTCGGGTTGCTCACCGCGGTCACCGATCCCGCGGCTCCCGTCGCACCCGATGCGGCGTGGCGGCATTTCGAATCGCACTACCTGAATCGGCCGCCGGGCTCGCTTTCGTGATCGGGCCGGCAACAAGAAACGGGTCCGGGCCGCAGTGGCGGTCGGGACCCGTTCCGGCGAGGGGATCACCAGGGCAGGGTCCGGTCGGCTCCTCCACGCTCCCGAGCCGACCGCGCCCGCCTCATCCCCGTCTCGGTCAGGCCGTGGCGCGGCGGATCGTGACCCGGGCACCGATCAGCGCGGCCAGGGCGACCGCGGTCGGCAGCGCTACCATCGGCACCGCCCGGGGCGTGTCGACGAACCAGGCGCCTACCGCGGGCCACCACCGCTGCCAGGTCACCAGGATGGCGGCGAGCCCACCGAGGAGCAGGAAACCCGCACCGGCCGTGTAGAGGCCGGTGACCCGCCAGCGCTGGTAGACCGCGCCGAGGAACAGACTGACACAGGCGACCAACCCCAGGAATGCCGCGTAGGTGGCGAACTGGGTCAGCCGGTTGTCGGTGAAATTACCTGGCAGACCGAACATTTCCATCCGCACACCCCACCCGTCGGTGTGGTCCTCGACAATGGCCAGCACCCACAGCAGCAGGGCAGTTCCGAATACCTGCACGGCACCGACCAGGGCGGTGGCGTTGAAGAAGTCACGGCGGGTGACGCCGAGGCCGAGGGCGAAGGGGAAGGTCTGCGTCATCGCACCCATGTAGAAGGCCATGGTCACGCCGAGGATGGAGTAGATACTGCCGGTCGTGTTCGCGTCGGTGGCGTCGATGAGGGCGAAGATCACCCACGGGATCGCGAAGGCGGCGAGGAGGATTCCCAGCGGCCAGGCGATCAGCAGCGGCCAGGCCACCGTGTGGATCCGGGACACAGCGAGAGCGCGGGCGATCATGAGTTTTCCTTGCCGTGCAAGGGTGTGGTTTCGACGATGAATTGCTGCAACGAGACCGGTTCCACCAGCAGACCCAGTATTTTCGCGTTCCGGGTGTCGGTGGCGTTGTCGCTGGTGCGCAGCAGCACCCGGCTCTGGGTACCCAGTGATTCGCGGCGCAGTTCCGATCTGCCCGCGACGAAACGATCGATATCGGAGGTCGGTCCGGAGACCGTGAGCGCGCCGTCCCGCATTTCGTCGGCGGAGGCGTCGGCGATGAGCCGGCCGCGGTCGATGAGCAGCACGTGCTCGAGCAGGTCGGCGACCTCGTCGATCAGATGTGTGGAAAGCACTACCGTGCGGGGGTATTCGGTGTAGTCGGCGAGCAGCCGGTCGTAGAAGAGCTGCCGGGCCACGGCGTCCAGGCCGAGGTACGGTTCGTCGAAGAAGGTCAGCGGGGCGCGGGAGGCGAGACCGACGATCACGCCGAGCGCGGAGGTCATGCCGCGGGAGAGCTTCTTCACTTTGCGGTCGGTCGGCAGATCGAAATCGCGTACCAGCTCGCGGGCGAAATCCTCGTCCCAGTTCGGGAGCAGGTGCCGGGCCGCGCTCAGCACATGCTTGACCTTGTAATCGGCCGGATAGGCCTGGCTCTCCTTGATGAAGGACACCGAGCGCAGCACTTCGGCGTTCTCGTGCGGCACCGCGCCGTTGATCCGGACCTCTCCCGAGGTTTGGAATATCTGGCCGGTGAGCACCTGCATGAGCGTCGTCTTCCCGGCACCGTTGCGGCCGAGCAGACCGTAGACGGTTTTCTCGCGCAGATCGAAGGTCACATCGTCGAGCGCGGTGACCGAACCGAAGCGCATGGTCACCCCGCGGGCCCGGGCGAGTACCGCGTTGTCGAGTGCCGGATCGATGAAGGTGGTGGTCATCGGGTCCCCTCCCGTTGGTCGAGCAGGGTCTTGAGTTCGTCGATGCCCATACCGAGCTTGTCGGCTTCGGCGATGAGCGGGTCGATGTACTGCTGGGCGAATCGCTCCGTGCGCCGCAGTCGCAACGCACCGCGCGCACCCGCGGTGACGAACATGCCGATCCCTCGTTTCTTGTACAGAATCCCGTCCGACACCAGTTGGTTCAGGCCTTTGGCCGCTGTCGCCGGGTTGATCCGATGGAAGGCCGCGAGCTCGTTCGACGACGGCGCCTGCGCCTCCTCGGGAAGCGACCCGTCGATGATCGAGTTCTCGACCATCTCCGCGATCTGCAGGAAGAGCGGCTTACCGTCCGCGAGCACGGATCCTCACCTTCCCTGGTTGAGTGGTTCATTACTCATGTAATGAACCATAGAGCCTGCGACAGGTACTCCGCAAGACGGGAGTCGGAGGTGGAGGCACAGTGGGGCGATCGCGTATATCGCACGGTGGCTTCTGCGCTCGCGGTCCCACACCGGGCACAGGTAGCCCGATCCCCGCGGCTCGTCACGGCGCACCCGCGATGCGGTGGCGTAATTCGGGCGTGCCACCGGCACAGCGGCGTAGATTCGCCCGCGTGACCGAGGATCGTGGAGCTGTCTTCGACGGGGCGAAGATCGGCAGACCGGCGACAGGCGCGTTGATCGGCGCGGGATACCGGACGATCGACGATCTACCCGAACGCCTCGACGAGTTGCTTCCGCTGCACGGCGTCGGACCGCGGGCGATAGCCCTGCTCACCGCGACACGCCGAGCCGGTCGGTGCGGTCGCGTAACCGGGGTCCGCACTGCACGGGTTCGGGTGCTGCCGCCGGGTGTCGTCGTCTGTTCCGGTAGATGGGTTCCGGCCGCTGTAGCAGACCGTGCCGAGGCGATCTACAGCGACTCACGCGGGCGGCGGAGCCGAGCCGCCGCGCCGATTCAGTTGGTGCGCCGGTAGGAAAGGTCCGGCCACGGCGGTCGCCGCAACACCGCGAGAGCGGCGATCACGGCGGCGAGCAACCCGATCCATTCACCCAGCAGCGCGATCCGGTTGACGTCCACTGCGGGAACCCAGGTGGCGGCGCTGTCGCGAACCACGAAGATTCCCGCAGGTCGCATGGGTGATCCGGGAAAGCTACCGCGGCACGAGACGGTGATGACGATGGCACCGTCCGCAGTCTCGAACGGTTCGCCGTAGACCGGCGCGGTATCGACCGCGGCCGCACCCGATCGTTCCCGAATCACCATATGCACCACTCCGATTCCTCATGCCGATGTGCACCGTGACCGGTGCCGCGGTACCCGGAAGACTACGGCGCGGACGCATATGCCGGAGTCGATCCGGATCACCTTACCGACCCGGGACGACCGCATGCTCCGGCTGTCACCGGCGTCAACTCGATACGACAGACCCGTCCGGGTCGATCCGCCACGCGGGGTTGTACGCGATTTCCCGGACGACACCGTGTGGGGCCGGGTGACATGGCCGTTGAACACCCCGCCGAACTCGCCGCCTGTCGGCTGTTCGAGCACGGCACCCCCGCACCGGCCATGGCTTCCAGTGTGCCTGCTGCTTCACGAGACCTCTCGGGCCGGATTGCCCGACACCAGGCCCAAGACCATGTGCCGGTCCGGCTCACCCGCCGATCGGATTCGCCGCCCGCTGTTCGAAGTTGGGGTAGCGTGCGCGGGCGTCACGTGGGTGTGCGAGGGGCTTTCTCGGTGCCGGGAATGTCCGTAAATCGTGCTATAACGCACTGAGGTGCGGCTCCGAGCCGGGCAGGGTTGTCCGGAGCCGGTTCACACCGTGTATTCGTTGTCGTGGCTGTACGGCCGGCGCAGAGAGAAGTATCCGATGAGTCCGACCACCGTCGAACAGCTCGAGATCGACCCCCTGCCTCGTCCCGCGGGCGCCGAGCGCCTGCACCCCCTCATCGGCGCAGTCGAGGAGAACATCAATCGGTCGATACTGCTATTGGCTTCGGGAGATCCGGGCAGCGCACCGGATTTCGCCAAATGGCTCGACGACAAAGGGCTCCCGGGTGAGGACGACTTGGACGATCCGAAGCAAGAGTCCGTCATGATCGACAAGTACAAAGGTCGGCAAGAGGACGCGCGGACGTTGCGGAGGACCCTCGACCAGCAGAACGCGAGCATCAACGACTCTCAGGTGGCCGCGTTCTCGACCTCGAACGATACGTATCAGAACATCATGTCGATCGTCGGAGAGCTTCGCGCCGACCTCGCCGACACACCCGACCCGACAAAAGGCGAGGACGGCGTCTACCGCCTACCTCGGGGCGAGGAGTTCGCACTGCTGCGCTCCCTGCTGAACTCGGTCGACCGGGTGCACGAGGAAGTCGACAACGCGGCGAACACCATCGACACCCACGCCCGCCAGATCGATGGGTCGGCGCCGACCGTCCCGGCGGGCTATCGCACCAACGGCGGCGGTGTCGGTTCCGTGACCGCCACCGCCTTCCAGGCCTCACCCAGCAAAGCCAGCTACGCGATCACCAACCCGAACGATCCGGTAGGCAGCACCCTCGAGGTGGCGCGGAGTCAGCTCGGGCTCACCGAGGGCTCCGGGAACCGGGTGAACGCCCCGTACAACATCGACAGCCTATGGTGCGCGTCATTCACCAGCTGGGTGTGGGACCAGGCGGGGTATGACGTGAACTGGACCAATAAGAATTTCGTGCCCGATATCTGGAACGACGCCATCGGTATGGGTCTGAAGAGGGACAGCGTCACGCAGGCGCAGCCGGGGGATTTGATCGTGTTCGACTGGGATTTCGACGGCACCCCTCAACACATCGGGATCGTGGAATCGGTCAGCGGCGGAACCATCCACACCATCGAAGGCAACACCACGAACCCGAACGGCCCGGACGGGGTCCTGCGAAAAGAACGCTCGATCAGTGCGGGCAATATTTTCGGAATCATCAAACCGCCGCCCACAGGAGCACCCGCTGGGTCAGATATGCGGGTGTAGGCCCGGGACCGAATTCACCGCGCCTTCGCAACCTATCCGAGCCTCAGTGATATACGCCGATCTCGGTCGACGTGACTTGCACGGAAGGTAGTCGCGCAGGAGCCCGGGCCGGGATCACCACGGCCCCCGCCGTCACACAACTTCGTGCCGACCGCGAGAAGTGAGCGCAGGTCGTAGACCAACCCTCGAACTTCCGGCACACCGCTCTATGCGTATACGTATACTTCTTGCATGGATCCACTGAGCCTTGCGGTCGGCGCCGGCCTCGTCGCGATCGGCTGGATAGGCGGCCGATTGGGGCCACGGCGACGGTCCGGCTCGACACCGAAACTCACGGCGCGCTGCGGCTGCGGGCACGACCTGGCGTTGCACGACCGCGAGACCGGGAAATGCCACGCCGAATTCTCCCGCAGAGGTATGCACGGCATGCGCGAATGGGTCGGCTGCAACTGCCGCCGCTACACCGGCCCCATCCCGCTGGAAGAGGTGTTCAGCCCACCGATACTCCCGCCGGAGTCCTGAGCGCGGCGTGACTGTCGCGGGCGCACGCGAATTCGAGACCGAGGCCGTTCCGGCAGGAGCATCCGACGACGATGCGGATCGATCCGCAGCACCCCTCGTGCGTGTCGGTGCTCCTACCGGGACCTGAACGAATCAGGTCAGGCAGCGGCCCATTTCCCGGGATGGAGATGATGCTGGACGAGTGCGTTCGCGTGCCCGTGCCCGAAACCGTGCTCGGACTTCAGCAATTCGACGAGTTCCTTGTGCGAAGTCGACCCCGCCGCACGAAGGACCGTCTTCCACTTCTCGATACTGCGGCCGTATTCGGCCTCGATGGACGGGAAGTAGGACGCGGGTCCCTTCGGAGTGGTCGCCATCTTCGATCTCCTTGCTGATTACGAACTCGGTAGTGAGACGGGAGGCTCGTCGAGATCTCATCGCCCGCGCCGACTGTGTGTCGCACATCACCCACCGATCGTTACCGGCCGGATCTACACACACTGGGCGTATCTCACGCTCACGCACGCCGAGATCAGGTCGACAATGTCGATACCGACCGCGCTTTCCGGTGCGGGACGTACCCGACGAGCTGTCCGCGGTAGTGAAACCGGGCGGAGCGTCGTTACGCGAACAGCGGTGAGCGACTTCCGCATCGCACAACCGGTCCACGAGCCGGTGGCACCGTCGACGTGACGCTCCGGACGGCACACCGGATCGGCAACACCGGCGAGGACGACCCGACCTTTGTCGAGGTGCCCGTCCGGGCGACGGCTCAGGAGCCGGTGATGACCTCTATCAGGCTTGCGAAGCTGTCTCTGCCGTGGCCGGCCTCGATGCCTCTGTCCGTGAGCGATTTGACGAGTTGGGGCAAGTCGGTGTTCACACCCCGCACTCGGGCGACTTGGATGAGGTGGTCCATGAGGGGCGCATCGAGTTCGAGCCATTCCTCGTCACCGGGGTACCGGCCGTTGTCTATCTGTTCGGCGTAGTCGGCGATGACCGACGCGATCGTGGTCGACATCCAGTGATTGAGCAGTGGGGTCGTGGTTGTCGCGGGGACCTCGGCCGTGTGCAGCAAGGCCGCACTGTAGCCAGTGGCCGATTTCACGTCGCCGCTGATCGTGAAGGGCGCCGATATCGAGACGGTGCACACCCGGCTGCGTCATACCGGCGCGGAGACCACCTCGGAGACCTCCATGTGTGGTTTGTGGCCGGACGCCGACGAGTCCACCCGGACCGCAATCGGTGGAGTGATCGCGGAGGGGTGGACTCGGCTACAGCTGTTGCGGACCTATTGCGGACGGAAGGTGGTTCGTAAATGCTCCGCCGCAGGTCGGACCGCTATAGCGGCTTACACGTCGAAGTAGAGCTCGAACTCGTACGGGTGCGGCCGCAGGTTCACCGGGGCGATCTCCTGCTCACGCTTGATGCTGATCCAGGTGTCGATCAGATCCTCGGTGAAGACATTGCCTTCGGTGAGGTATTCGTGATCGGCCTCGAGGCGGTCGATGACCGAGGCCAGGCTGGTGGGGGCCTGCGGGATGTTCTTGGCCTCCTCCGGCGGGAGCTCGTAGAGGTCCTTGTCGACGGGGGCCAGCGGCTCGATCTTCTTCTTGATACCGTCCAGGCCGGCCATCAGCATGGCGGCGAAGGCCAGGTACGGGTTGCCCGAAGAGTCCGGCGCGCGGAACTCGATGCGCTTGGCCTTCGGGTTGTTGCCGGTGACCGGGATGCGGACCGCCGCGGAGCGGTTGCGCTGCGAGTACACCAGGTTGATCGGGGCCTCGTAGCCCGGGACCAGGCGGTGGTAGGAGTTCACGGTGGGGTTGGTGAACGCCAGCAGCGACGGCGCGTGGTGCAGGATGCCGCCGATGTAGTGGCGGGCCAGATCCGACAGGCCGCCGTAGCCGGCCTCGTCGTGGAACAGCGGCTTGCCGTCCTTCCACAGCGACTGGTGTGCGTGCATACCCGAGCCGTTGTCACCGAACAGCGGCTTCGGCATGAAGGTGACGGTCTTGCCCTCGGCCCACGCGGTGTTCTTGACGATGTACTTGAACAGCTGCAGGTCGTCGGCCGCGCTCAGCAGGGTGTTGAACTTGTAGTTGATCTCGGCCTGACCGGCGGTGCCGACCTCGTGGTGACCACGCTCCAGCTCGAAACCGGCGTTCTGCAGGTTGGTGGAGATCTTGTCGCGCAGGTCGACATAGTGGTCGTAGGGGGCGACCGGGAAGTACCCGCCCTTGTTACGAACCTTGTATCCGCGGTTCGGGCTGCCGTCGGGGTTGGTCGCCGCACCGGTGTTCCAAGAGCCGGAGATCGACTCGACCTGATAGAAGGCGCCGTTCATGGCGGAGTCGTAGCGCACCGAGTCGAAGATGTAGAACTCGGCCTCGGCGCCGAAGAACGCGGTATCGGCGATACCGGTCGAGCGCAGGTACTCCTCCGCCTTGCGGGCGATATTGCGCGGGTCGCGCGAGTACGCCTCACGGGTGAAGGGGTCGTGCACGAAGAAGTTCATATTGAGCGTCTTCGCCGCACGGAACGGGTCGAGCTGCGCGGTGCTGTAGTCGGGCAGCAGCAGCATGTCGGACTCGTCGATGGACTGGAAACCGCGTACCGAAGAACCGTCGAAGGCCAGGCCCTCTTCGGCGAGATCGGTCGTGAAGGCCTTCGCCGGGATGGAGAAGTGCTGCTGCACACCGGGCAGATCGCTGAAGCGGATGTCGACATATTCGACCTCCGAATCCGCGATGTACTTGATGACCTCGTCGGCCGTGCTGAACGTCACTTGGTTCTCCTTACGGATAGATTCCCAGCCAGTATCGAGTGCGGGGCGTCGCGACCCGACGCTATGGACAGGGTGTTTCCCGCCAGTCAAGAGTGTGTTTCGCCAGTGTTACACGTCGGGTCGGCGGCGTGTCCTCGGCCACGCCACGAACTGCGGGTTCGGTCCGGGCTGCCCTTTATGCCCGGAATCCCGCGAGAACCCCATGTAACGGAGGCCGCCGTCACTCGGGCGCCGCACACCGCCGCAGGCGCGGTCGAGGCGAAGCCTATCCACGATCCGCGCCCGGCGAGTGGATGCCCAGGTATACGACGACAGCACACGCCCGAAGCGCACGCGGAGGTACGCGGCAGCGCAGGCCGGAGCGCACGCGGAGGTACGCAGGAGCGCAGGCCGGAGCGCACGCGGAGGTACGCAGGAGCGCAGGCCGGAGCGCACGCGGAGGTACGCAGGAGCGCAGGCCGGAGCGCACGCGGAGGTACGCCTATTCTGGGTTGCATGGCACGTATCACCGGTTCCTGGCTCTCCGGACCTCCTGTCGCCCCCGGTACCGGCAGCGACGATTACGCCGGGTCGGGCCTGGGTCTGCCGCGGGAGGGCGCCGGGTCGTTACCGGGGATGTTCCGCCGCGTGGTCGCGATGCTGGTGGACTGGCTCATCGCGGTCGGTATCTCGGCGTTGATCGCGCAGGGTATGCCGGCCTCATCGGTGAACCTGGGGCTCTGGTTCGTGATCGGGGTGGCGGCGGTGACGCTGTTCGGATTCACCCCCGGGCAGTATTTCCTGCGCATCCGCGTGGCCCGGGTCGATGCCGAGGCACCGGTCGGGTTCCTGCGGGCGCTCGGCCGCCAGGTGCTGCTGGTGTTCGTGATCCCCGCGCTGTTCACCGACGCGGACGGACGCGGGATGCACGATCGCGCGACCGGCACCGCGGTGGTGCGTTCTCGCTGACCTCTTACCACGTGACGCCCGGTTATGCCCCCGCGCGGCGTCACTGAATCCGGTACTGCTCGGTCTCCGTGCCGGCCTACCACCTGCTCGCCTACGACCGGGTGCTCTGGCTGTGGCGACGCTGAGCCACCGGCCGCACCGGGTCAGCGGCGGCGGATGGTGCGCTGCATGCCCCGCATCTTGGCGTTCGTCGGCATCGGCCCCTTGGGCATGGCCGGACCCCCGCTGCGCGAGCTGAGGGCACTGAGCCGGCCCTCGATCTGATCCATCCGCTTGGTGTCGATATTGCGCGGGAGTTTGGTCAGGTAACGCTGGAGTTCCTTCAGCGGGACCTGCCCCTCCTCGTTGCCGATCACCACGTCGTAGATCGGGGTGTCACCGATGAGCCGGGCGGTGCGCTTCTTCTCCTGGGCCAGCAGCGACCGCAGCCGTTGCGGTGATCCCTCTCCGACCAAGATCACCCCGGGCAGACCGATCACCCGGTGCACGGCGTCGAGCTGGGTGGTGGCGGCGATACCGTTGCTGACCCGCCATTTGCCCTGCAGGTTGTCCAGCACCCACGCGGCGGCACCGGCCTGGCCCTCAGCTTTTCCGTAGACGGATTTCTGCACACGACGGCCGAAGATGATGAAGGCGAACAGCAGCCCGAGCAGCAGACCCAAGGGCAGCAGGAACCACTGCACACCGAAGAGGAAGCCGATCCCGACCAGCACCAGTGTGGTGACGACCACCGCGCCGATCATCAGCGGCAGCAGCAGCTTGTCCTCTTTGCGCTGCATCTGGAACGCCTGCCAGATCTGCTGACGACGTTCCTTCGACTGTGCTTTGCGCGCCGCTTTCGCCGCGGCCTTCGCCTCTTTGTCGGGCTTGCCTGCTGCCATGGCTCCCAGAATAATGCCCGGCCCGCGACCTCCGGCCACGGGACGGACTCCGGCCACAGGCGGCCGCGCCCGGAAACCGGCATCGCACCGCCGGACGGTCCGGGCCGGGGGTTGCGCGGGCGAGGAGAATGCAGGGATGTCCACCGAACTGGAGGCCGATCCGGCGGCCGGCGCACCGGTCGACGACGCGACGGCGGAGCGCCTGGCCGCCGCACTGCGCTGCGTCACGGTGTCCCGGGAGGAGGCCGAGCCGGGCCTCGACGGCTCCGGCCCGGCGGCCGATGCGGAATTCCGGCGCCTCGCCGAGCACCTGGAGCGGTCGTTTCCCCGGGTGCACGCCGCACTCGACCTCGAGCTTTTCGGGCACAGCCGGCTCTACACCTGGCCGGGCGTGGATCCCTCACGAACGGCCGCGATCCTGCTCGCGCATCAGGACGTGGTGCCCGCGGACGATCCGGCCCCCTGGACCCATCCACCGTTCGCGGGCGTCGTGGACGCGGAGTTCATCTGGGGCCGCGGCGCGATCGACGACAAGAGCCGGGTGCTGGCCATCCTGGAGGCGGTCGAATCCGCCCTCGCCGACGGGGTGCGGCCCCGGCACACCGTTCATCTGGCGTTCGGCCACGACGAAGAGGTGTTCGGCGACCGGGGCGCCGTGCGGATGGCCGCCCGGCTCCGGGAGCTGGGCGGCCACGCCGACCTGCTGCTGGACGAGGGCGGGGTGGTCACCGAGGGGATCGTGGGCGAGGTGACCGTCCCGGTGGCCACGATCATGGTCGGTGAGAAGGGCTATGCCACGGTCCGGTTGTCCGTATCGGAGACGGGCGGGCATTCGTCCATGCCGGGCCGGCGGACCGCGGTCGGGCGGCTGGCCCGCGCCGTGAGCCGGATCCAAGACGATCCGATGCCCTTACGGGTGACTCCCGTGGTCACCGATATGCTCGCCCGCCTGCGCCCGCATCTCCCCGCCACCAAACGCCGGCTGCTCGGGTTCGCGACGCTGGCGGCGCCGGTGATCACCCGGATCATGGCCGCGGCACCGCAGACGGAGGCGCTGGTGCGGACCACCACGGCACCGACGGTGATCCGCGGCGGAGTGAAGGCGAATGTACTGCCGCAGCAGGCCGAAGCGCTGATCAACTTCCGGATCCTGCCCGGCGATACGGTCGACTCGGTACTCGCGCACTGCCGCCGGACCGTCCGCGACCCCCGGGTGCGGATCGAACTGGTGGGGGCGGCGTCGGAACCCTCCCCCGCGACCGGCCCCGGTCCACAGTTCGACCTGATCGCGCGCCTCACCGAGCAGGTGGTGCCCGGCGTCGCGGTGACCACCGGCCTGGTTCCCGGCGCCACCGACTCCCGCCACTACGACGATCTGGCCGCCACCCGCTGCAATTTCGCCCCGATCCGGCTCACGGCCGCGGATCTGGAACGGATACACGGAAACGACGAGCGGCTGTCCCGGGTGAACTACGCTCGCCTCATCGACTTCAACCGGCGCCTGCTCACCGCGCTCGCCGAGCCGGAACAGGCCGGCTGAGGGGGCGACACCTCCACCTTCGCTACGGCCGCCGCCGACGACACGCACCAACTCCGAAGGAGACCCCATGAGGCGATACCTTCGCCTCCGCTACGGCCGCCGCCGACCGCACGTACCGACCTCGAGGGAGGCCTTGTGACCAGCGACCAGGACATACGGGTAGAGCGTGGGGAGTTCGAGCACGCCGGGCACCGGCTGAGCCGGCGTTCCTGGGCGCCCGCGACGGCGGCGCGCGGGGTGATCGTCCTCGTGCACGGTGTGGCCGAGCATTCGGGCCGCTACGAGTATGTCGCGCGGACCCTGGCGACCGCCGGGTTCGCGGTGTACGCGTTCGACCATGTGGGGCACGGGGAATCCGCCGACGCGGGCTCGCGCGCCAATATCGGGTCGATCGGCAACGCCGCCGACAATGTGGCGGCTCTCCTCGATCTGGCGCGCACGGAACACCCCGGCGTACCGGCGTTCGTGATCGGCCATTCCATGGGTGCCCTGATCACCCTGTACCTGGCGACCAGGGCGCCGCTGGATGTGGCCGGGGTGGTGGTCTCGGCGCCGCCGTTGCTCATCGCCGCCGGGAATCCGGCGCAGCGGCTGCTGGCCCCGGTGCTCACCCGGCTGGCACCGAATCTCGGCGTGCTGAAACTCGATTCGTCCCAGATCAGCCGCGATCCGGCGGTCGTGGCGGCCTACGACAGCGACGCGCTGGTGTTCCGCGGGAAACTGCCCGCCCGCACGGCGACCGAGATCCTCACGGCCGCCGGGGCCGTGCTCGACCGTCTGCCTGAGTTACGGGTTCCGACGCTCGCGCTGCACGGAACCGGCGACGCCATCGCCGCCCCGGCGAGTACGGACCGGATCGAACAGCGCGCGGGCACCACCGATCTCACCGTCCGCCGCTACGACGGGCTCTACCACGAGATCTTCAACGAGCCCGAACGCGACCAGGTACTCGCCGATGTGGTCGCCTGGCTGGATGCGCGGGTCGCCAGAGGGTGAGCGCCGGTGCGTCTACTCGTATTCCGCGAGGCAGGCGTTCTCGCCTCCGAGCACACCCAGCCGGAACGCGTCCAGCCGTAGATAGCCCTCGGGGACCACATCGCCGTTGACATCACTGGCGGCCAGTCCGTCGGCGAGCAGACCCGAGACCGCCTCGTCCAGATCGCCCGCGGACAGGCGCGGATTGCTGTTCTCCCTACTCAGCGCCGTGGTGACCACACCCGAAAGACAGGCGGTACGCAATCCCGCCGTCTCGGCGCCGACCAGGGAGAGCTGTTTGTCGTTCTGGTAGGCGAGGGTGTAGCGGGAGACGAACACCACGAAGGCGTTGTAGTCGCCGGCGACGATGGCCGACAGCGGTCCGTCCTCGCCGCCGGTTTCGCCTGCGCGCTCGGCGAGCGCATCGACATCCGTGCCGATCACATCGGTGACCGGGCAGTACGCGACGGGTACGGTGCGGGTGGTATCGGAGCAGCGGGCCGGCACTCCGTCGTAGTCGTATTCGGGTGAACCGGTGACCGGCAGGATCGCCGCGAGCGCGGCGGCCATATCCGCGAGGGAATCCTCGGTGACCTCCAGCTGCAGGTACTCCTCTCCGGGTTCCTCGAAGGTCACCGGGAGGCCGGACCGGCGCTCCTCGATCTCCTGCTCGTCGATCTGCGCGCACGCCTCGGCGCCGTTCGTATAGCCCATCTGGACCGCCGTGACCCGCTCGAAGGCGCTGCCGTGCACATTGTCCGGGTCGTCGGGATCCCGGTCGCGGACCGCGACGGTGGCGCCCAGGACACCGTTGAGACCCTCGGTGGTGTTGAGCGTGAAATGCCGGGAATCGCCCTCGGCCACATGCCGCAGGAAGACGCCGGCCAGGCAATCGGCCTGCTGTTCGGTGACCAGCCCCGGGGAGTCCTCGGTCGCGATCCCGGCGGGTATCTGCAGGGCGTGCCCGTATTCGTGGGCGAGCACCATCACCACGGCCATGTCGCCGAACTGCTCGACCAGTTCCGGCAGCAGTACACCGCGGTCCCAGCCGATGGTCTCGTCCGTTCCGCAATAGGCGGCGTTCACCAGTTCGTGGGTGCTGACCGTGCAGAACTCGACCGAATCGCGTTCGGGGGCAGTGGCATCCCAGGAGATGAGTTCCGATACCGGGCGGAACTCGCCCGGGAAGGTGGCCGAATAGTTCTCCGTCCAGAATTCCTCGATATCGGCGACCGCGTTGAGCGCGAGCCGGTCCATTTCGCCGCCGTCACCGTTTTCGGCCTGCCGGTCGGTGTCGGGTACGCCCTCCCGGGGACCGCTGGGCCCCGTGCTGGTCGTAGCCCCCGTGATCTGCCACGGATTCTCGGCCTCCCGCTGTGTCGAATTCGCCTGCGAGCACGCCGACAACGCCGAAACCGTCAATACCGCCGCCACCGCGACGACCAGCCGTGACCACCGTGTCCTGGCCATTTCCGCCTCCCCGTTCCTGCCCCGGACCCGCGGGCCCGGCGCCGCCCGATCGCGATACCGCCGCGACCGCGCCGAGGAATATCGAATCACAAGGCGGGCAACGGCGTACAGCGCTGAAGTACGGGCGGCTCGGTCACTCTGCGGTATAGGAGTCGTCGGGAGGGCCGTTGGCACCCGGTCCGGTCCTACACTGAACTCCACCCGTCCCGAGGAGGCCCGGTGTACATCGAGGAATTCCGCTCGCCCGGCCCGTTGACGGCCGCGGCCGCCGAGGAACTGGCGTTCTGCCTACCGGGCGGTAGCTCGCGGGTCACCGTCGCCGCCAACGACCGCTCGGTGAACCTGCCGGTGCTCCCCTGGTGCTGGTCCGAACTCGGGATCGGAAAGGACACCCGGGTGACGATCACCGCGCAGGGCGGTTACCGCCCGGCCGATCGGGAGGACCGCCGGGCGCTGGCGGAACTCGTCACCCGGTTCCGGGCCCTGACCGCTCCGGACGCTGGTCAGACGCCGAAGACCCGCTCCACCACAGCTCGGGCCCGGCGGGTGATCCGCAGGTAGTTGTCGAGGAACTCACCGCCGTCGTCGGTAGGCCAGCCCGCGACCCGGGCCACCGCCGACAGCGTGGTGCCCGGACCGGGCAACTGGTCGGAGGGTTTACCGCGCACCAGAACCAGCGCGTTGCGGGCCGCGGTCGCGGTGATCCAGGACTGACGCAACAGGTCGGTGTCCATCGGGCTCAGCAGCTCCGCCTGTTCGATCACATCGAGCGATTCCAGCGTCGAGGTGTTGTGCAGGGCCGGGATCTCGTGCGCGTGCCGCAATTGCAGCAGCTGGACGGTCCATTCGATATCGGCGAGGCCACCGCGACCCAGTTTGGTGTGGGTGGCCGGGTCGGCGCCGCGGGGCAGCCGTTCGGAATCGACCCGGGCCTTGATGCGGCGGATCTCGCGGACCGCGTCGGCGGACACACCGCCCGCCGGGTAGCGCACCCCGTCGATCGTGTGCAGGAAACGCAGGCCCAGTTGCTGATCGCCGGCGACCTGGTGGGCGCGCAGCAGCGCCTGCACCTCCCACGGCTGCGCCCACTGGTGGTAGTAGGCGTCGTAGGCGGCGAGGGTGCGCACGAGCGCGCCGCTGCGCCCTTCCGGCCGCAGGCCCGCATCGACCTGCAGCGGCGGATCGGTGCTGGGGGCGCCGAGCAGTTTCTGTACCTGCTCGGCGATACTGTTGGCCCATTTCACGGCGACGTGCTCGTCCTCGCCGGGCCGCGGATCACAGACGAACAGCACATCGGCATCGGAGCCGTAGCCGAGTTCCCGGCCGCCTAGCCGGCCCATCCCGATCACCGCGAAATCGGCGGGCGCGGGTGCGCCCCGTTCGGCGACGCTCGCCCGGATCACCGCGCGCAACGAAGCCTCGAGCACCGCCACCCACACCGCGGACAGGGCGGCACAGACCTGTGGCACGTCCAGCAGGCCCAGCAGGTCCGCCGACGCCACCCGGGCGAGTTCGTGCCGGCGCAGGGAACGTGCGGTGGCCACGGCCCGCTTGGGGTCGGTGTAGCGGTCGGCGGCGGTGAGGATGCCGCCTGCCACCTCCACCGGCTGGGTGCGCAGCAGTAGCGGTCCGTGCGGACCGTCGGCGTACATGCGGATGGTTTCGGGGGCGTTGATCAGCAGGTCCGGCAGATACGCCGAGGAACCCAGCACCATCATCAGCCGCTGCCCGACCGCACCCTCGTCGCGGAGCACCCGCAGATACCAGTCCTGGTCCGCCAGCCCTTCCGACACCCGCCGGTAGGCGAGCAGTCCGGCGTCGGGGTCGGGAGTCTCACCGAGCCACTCCAGCAGGGTCGGCAGCAGTACCGCCTGGATCCGGCCCTTTCGCGAGACACCGCTGGTCAATGCGCGCAGATGGCTGAGCGCGTGCTCGGGCGAGGCGTACCCGAGCGCCGCGAGCTGCCGGACGGCGGCGTCCGGGCTCAGGCGCAGCGCGTCGGAGTCCAGCCGGGCCACCGATTCCAGCAGCGGCCGGTAGAAGAGTTTGGTGTGCAACCGGCGGATCCGGCCCGTCTGCCGACGCAGCTCGGCCTGCAACACTCCCGCGGCATCACGTCTACCGTCCGGGCGGATATGCGCGGCGCGGGCCAGCCAGCGCATACCTTCCTCGTCGTCGGCGGCGGGCAACGTATGGGTGCGTTTGAGCCGCTGCAACTGCAGCCGGTGTTCGAGCAGACGCAGGAATTCATAGGAGGCCGTGAGGTTGGCGGCGTCCTCGCGGCCCACGTATCCGCGCGCGGCGAGCGCCGCGAGGGCTTCCACGGTGCCCTGGACGTGCAGTTTCGGATCGACCCGGCCGTGCACGAGTTGCAGCAGCTGCACCGCGAACTCCACATCGCGCAGGCTGCCGCTGCCGAGTTTGAGTTCGCGCTCGCGCAGGTCGGCGGGCACCAGATCCTCCACCCGGCGGCGCATCGCCTGCACATCCGGGACGAAGTCCGGCCGCTCGGAGGCCGTCCACACCAGCGCGTCGGTGGCCGACCGGTACTGTTCGCCGAGGTCCAGATCGCCGGTCATCGGCCGGGCCTTGAGCAGCGCCTGGAACTCCCAGGTCCGCGCCCAGCGCTGGTAGTAGGCCAGATGGGAATCGAGCGTGCGCACCAGGGCGCCGGCCTTGCCCTCGGGCCGCAGCGCGGCGTCGACCTCGAAGAAGGCCGAGGAACCCACGGTCATCAGTTCGGCGGCCAGGCGGGTGGCGACGGCATCGGCGGGTTCGGCGACGAAGACGATATCGACATCGCTGACGTAGTTGAGTTCGCACGCGCCGCTCTTACCCATGGCGATCACGGCCAGCCGCACCGGGCACGGCTCGTCCCGGCACACCCGGGCCACCGCCACCGCCAGCGCGGCGGTGAGCGCGGCGTCGGCGAGCGCGGTGAGCTGGCGACCCACCAGCTCGTAGGGGATCACCGGCTCGTCCTCGACGGTGGCGGCCAGATCGACGGCGGCCAGCAGCATCAGCTGATCGCGGTACCGCTTGCGCAGCGCCGCGACCACTTCCGGTCCGGATTCGGTGGCCCGGTACAGCATCGGCGCGGCATTGGGCCCGGACTCGGGTTCGCCGCCGACGACCGCGAGCAGATCGGCGATCAGCTCGTCGCGGTCGGGTAACTCCTCCCGGCGCAACAGCACCCAGGCCCCCGGATCGGCCACCAGATGATCGCCCAGCGCGGTGGAGGAACCCAGCAGCGCGAACAGCCGGCCGCGCAGCATCGTCTCGGCCCGGATCGCCGAATCCAGCTCGGCCCACTCGTTCCCGAGCGCCTCGGACAACCTGATCAGCGTGTTCAGCGCGAGGTCGGCGTCCGGTGACCGCGACAGCGACCACAGCACCGGAATGCTCTCGATATTGTCCCAGCCGAGCGTTTTCAGCGAATCGGCGGCCGACGGTTCGAGCAATCCCAGGCGGCCGACGCCGGGGACGGCGGACCGGGCGGACGGTGGGCGGACCATGAGCTCAAGGTACCGATAACCGGGGCCGGAATGTGCCGGACCCCTCGGTCGCGCGCGGTCGCCGGCCACACCGGCGCGGAGTCACGGAACCGGCCGGTCCGGGCGGTGGGCCGACCCGTTACCGAACCGGAGAATGCGGCCGTGACCGTCGCCGGCCGAACCGCGGCGTCACCGGCGTCCGCGTCGACACCCTGCGGCCCCGAGCGGATCGCGGGTCTCCCGCCCGCCGGGCGACCGCGGGGGGCCACCGGGCGGACGAGGGACGAAATCAGAGACCGAGGTATTCGCGCAGCTCGAACGGCGTCACCTGGGCACGGTAATCCGACCATTCGCGCCGCTTGTTGCGCAGGAAGAAGTCGAATACATGCTCACCGAGCGTTTCGGCGACCAGCTCCGAACGCTCCATCGCGTGCAGTGCCTCGTCCAGGGTCCCGGGCAGTTCCTTGAAGCCCATGGCACGCCGTTCGGCGGCGGTGAGCGACCAGACGTCGTCCTCGGCCTCCGGCGGCAGCGTGTAGCCCTTCTCGACACCGCGCAGGCCGGCCGCGAGCAGGACCGCGAAGGTCAGGTACGGGTTGCAGGCGGAATCGGGGCTGCGGATCTCGACGCGCCGCGACGACGACTTGTTCGGGGTGTACATGGGCACCCGGACCAGCGCCGAACGGTTGGACCGGCCCCACGAGGCCGCGGTCGGCGCCTCGCCGCCGTGGATGAGCCGCTTGTAGGAGTTCACCCACTGGTTGGTGATGGCGCTGATCTCGTGCGCGTGTTCGAGGATGCCCGCGATGAACGCGCGCGCCGTCGCGGACAGGTTGTCCGGATCGTCCGGATCGGAGAACGCGTTCGCCTCGCCCTCGAACAGGCTCATATGCGTGTGCATGGCCGAGCCCGGGTACCGGGCGAACGGTTTGGGCATGAACGTGGCGCGCACGCCCTCGTCGATGGCCACTTCCTTGATCAGATAGCGGAAGGTCATCACATTGTCGGCCATCGACAGGGCGTCGGCGTAGCGCAGGTCGATCTCCTGCTGGCCGGGCGCGCCCTCGTGGTGGCTGAACTCCACCGAAATACCCATGGATTCGAGCGCATCGATGGCGTGGCGCCGGAAGTTCGGCGCGGAATCGTGAACCGCCTGGTCGAAGAAGCCGCCGCTGTCGGCGGGGACCGGGTCGACGCCGTCGGGCTGGTTCTTCAGCAGGAAGAATTCGATCTCCGGATGCACATAGCAGCTGAAGCCGACATCCCCCGCCTTGTTGAGCTGACGCCGCAGCACATGGCGCGGATCGGCCCACGACGGCGACCCGTCGGGCATGGTGATGTCGCAGAACATCCGGGCGGAATGCTGGTGGCCTTTGCTGGAGGACCACGGCAGCACCTGGAAGGTCGACGGATCGGGCCGGGCCACCATATCGGCCTCGGAGATCCGGGCGAACCCTTCGATCGCCGATCCGTCGAATCCGATGCCCTCTTCGAAAGCTCCTTCGAGCTCGGCGGGCGCGATGGCGACGGACTTGAGATAGCCCAGTACGTCGGTGAACCAGAGACGCACGAAGCGGATGTCCCGCTCTTCGAGCGTCCGCAGCACGAATTCCTTCTGGCGATCCATGACCGCGAGAGTAGGCACCCGGCGTTAAATCCGTGTTACATGACGCGCCGCGCTGTGTGTCGGATCAACAGCGGAGGCCCTCGGCGGGGGGCTCGAGGTCCACCAGATAGCGCACGACCGCATCGTCCACGCAGGTGGCGCCGCCGTTGAAGACCACCGTATGGCTGTCGCCCTCGTGGGTGATCAGTGCCGCACCGAGCTGGTCGGCGAGGTCGACGCCCGCCTGGTACGGCGTGGCCGGATCGCCGGTGGTGGACACCACCACCAGCCGGGGCAGTCCCTCGACGGAGATATCGTGCGGCCGGCTGGTGTTCGGCACCGGCCACTGCGCGCACAGTTCCAGCGGCGCCGCTCCGGTGCCACGGCCGTCGTCCAGGAACGGGGCGGCCCGGCGGTATTCGGTGTCCTGCCGGCCGGCGACCGCGCGATCGGTGACCCGCGGGTCGTCCACGCAGCGGATCGCGTCGAAGGCGTCGGTGAGATTGCTGTAGGTGCCGTCGTCGCGGCGGCCGTTGTACATATCGGCGAGCTGTAGCAGCGTATCGCCGCGGCCCTGGGCCAACTCGGTGAGCCCGATGGTGAGCACCGGCCAGAAATCCTCGCCGTACAGGGTCTGCTGCACCCCGGTGATCGCGTCGTCGTAGCCGAGGCCACGGGGGTCGGTGGTGGCGGCGGGCGCGTTCCACAGCGGATCCACCAGGGCCCGGAACCGCGGCACCGCCCGCGCCGGATCGGTACCGAGCGGGCAGTCCGGTGATTGGGCGCAATCCGCGGCATACGCGTCGAAGGCCTTCTGGAATCCCGCTGCCTGGCGTAGCGATTCGGCGACCGGGTCCTGCGAGGGATCGATGGCGCCGTCGAGGACCATGGCACGGACATTGCCCGGGAACTTTTCCGCGTACGCGGTCCCCAGCCGGGTGCCGTAGGAATAACCGAGATAGGTCAGCTTCCGATCACCCAGCACCGCCCGCATGATGTCCATATCCTGGACCACCTCGCGGGTGCCGACATGGGCGAGTAATTCCGTACCGGTGCGGGTCACGCAGCGGTCGGCGTATTCCCGGTTCTCGGTCTCGGCCTCGGCGATCCCCTCCGGCGTGTTGGGCTCCGGCAGTTCGGCCCGCTCGGCATCGGCTTCCTGCGGGGTCAGGCAGTCGACCGCGGGCGTGGAGGCGCCGACCCCGCGCGGATCGAACCCCACCCGGTCGAACCGATCGGCCAGCTCGGTCCCACCGGCCAGCATCACCGTGGACAGCCCGGACATACCCGGACCGCCCGGGTTGATCAGCAGCGAACCGATCTTGTCGCCGCTCGCGCGCATCCTGGACACCGCGAGCTGCGCGGTCGGGCCGGCGGGGTCGGCGTAGTCGACGGGAACCTCGATCCGGGCGCACTGCGCCGCCGGCGGCAGCGCTTCCCCCGGGTCGGTGTAGCCGGCACACGGCTCCCAGGCCGGGGTCTGGCCGTAGAAACGACTCAGCTCGGCGGGGATCGGCGCGGGCGGGTCCGGTTGTTCCCGGGCCTCGTCCGCGCATCCCGCGACCAGCACCGTCGCTACAGCCAGCACCGCCAGCACACCCGCCGGCACTCCACACCCGCTCCGCACCGCCGCCATGCTAGCCGGACCCGGCCCGGTCCCGGGGATGTGACCAACCGCACCTGGTCGCGGGCTTAATCCGGGCTCGGCCGCGGGTGCACACTGGAGGACGTCAACCAGACCCGGGGACCCGATCAGGGCCTCGAGGAGACGAAAGGGACGATGATGTCCGAATCATCAGGCACGCCCGATTCCACCTCGGAAACACCCGCCTACGGTGCCACCGCGGTGGCGAAACCGGCCCGGCGGCCCACCCGCGTCCAGCATCTGCAACAGATGAAGGCGACCGGTGAACGCTGGGCGATGCTCACCGCCTACGACTATTCCAGCGCCCGCCTCTTCGACGAGGCCGGCATCCCCGTACTGCTGATCGGCGATTCTGCCGCCAATGTGGTGTACGGATACGAGACCACCGTGCCCATCACCACCGACGAATTGATCCCGCTGGTGCGCGGCGTGGCGCGCGGCGCCCCGCACGCCCTGGTGGTGGCCGACCTGCCGTTCGGTACCTATGAGGGCTCCCCCGAGCAGGCCCTCGCCACGGCCACCCGGTTCATGAAGGAGGGGGGCGCGCACGCGGTGAAGCTGGAAGGCGGCGAGCGCGTCGCCGACCAGATCAGGTTGCTCACCGCCGCCGGTATCCCGGTGATGGCGCATATCGGTTTCACCCCGCAGAGCGTCAACACCCTGGGCGGCTATCGCGTCCAGGGCCGCGGCGAGGGCGCCGAGGGACTGCTGGCCGACGCGATCGCGGTCCAGGCCGCAGGCGCGTTCTCGGTGGTGATGGAAATGGTCCCGGCCGAGGTGGCGGGTCAGGTCACCCGCAAGCTCACCATTCCGACCGTCGGTATCGGCGCCGGCGCGGACTGCGACGCCCAGGTGCTCGTCTGGCAGGACATGGCCGGGTTCACCAGCGGGAAGACCGCGAAGTTCGTCAAACGGTTCGCCGCGGTCGGCGACGAACTGCGCGGGGCGGCCGCCGCCTATGCCGAGGAGGTACGCCGCGGCACGTTCCCGGGTCCGGAACACAGTTTCTGACCCCGGTCCGGGCTCGTGACGGGTCCCCAGTCCGGCGCGGGATGGCAAACTCGGTGTCGACGGTTTCGACTCTCGAGTTCTGAGGTACTGATGCGGCGACGCGCTTGGACAACACGGGGTGCCCTCACGGTGGCGGGAGTGTGCGGGGCGGCGCTGCTCACCGCGTGCGGCGGTGTGCAGACGGGTTCGGAGGACACCTCTCCGGCCGCCTCCACCTCTTCCGCCACCCCCTCGGCGACCACGAGCAGTGCCGCACCCGCCACCCCGCTCGAGGTCTCCGACAGGGCGGCCCAGAACCTGTGCGACATGATGCGCCCTGAGCTGTCCAACTGGCGGGTCCAGGGCCCGACGCTGGGCCGGATCGGCCTCAACGCCATGGTGCACGAATGGGCGCTCACCAACGGCGGCATCAACGCCCAGGTCCTGGCCGACAAGGCGGTGGTGGACCGGGTGACCGTCAAGGCCTGCTCCGATGTGCACGACGAGGCCGTCCAGGCACTCGAACTCCCCGACCTGGCCTCCGGCCTGGCATTCTGATGCGTCCGCCGTACCCGCCGATCGAACCCTACGAACGAGGCATGCTCGAGGTCGGCGACGGCCAGGCGGTGTACTGGGAGACCAGCGGTAACCCGGTCGGGAAACCCGCGGTGTTCCTGCACGGCGGTCCGGGCGGCGGCACCATCCCGCACAACCGCCGGTTCTTCGACCCGGACCGCTACCGGATCGTGCTGTTCGATCAGCGCGGCTGCGGCCACTCGACCCCGCATATCGCCGACGGGGCCGACCTCTCGGTCAACACCACCGCCCATCTCATCGCCGATATCGAAGCGCTGCGCACCGCACTCGGTATCGAGCGGTGGCTGGTCTTCGGTGGTTCCTGGGGTTCGACCCTGGCGCTCGCCTACGCGCAGCGATATCCGCAGCGGGTCACCGAACTGGTGCTGCGGGGGATTTTCCTGCTGCGCCGCAAGGAAATCGACTGGTACTACAACGGCAGCGCCGGTTACGTCTACCCGGACGAGTGGGCAAAATTCCTCGCCCCGGTTCCGGCGGCCGAGCGCGGCGGCGACCTGGTGGAGGCCTACCACCGGTTGTTCGCTTCCGCGGATCCGGAGGTCGTCACCACGGCGGCTCTCGCGTGGACCGCCTGGGAGAGCGCCACCAGTACGCTGCGCCCCGACCCCGAGCGGATGGCCGAAACCTCCGATACCCGGTTCGCCCTCGCCTTCGCCCGGATCGAGAACCACTACTTCCGGCACGGCGGCTTCCTCGAGGAGGCCCAGCTGCTCCGCGATATCGGCGCGATCACCCATATTCCCGCGGTCATCGTGCAGGGCCGCCACGATATCGTCTGCCCCGCGGTCAGCGCGTGGGATCTGCACCGCGCCTGGCCGGGGTCGCGCCTGCACATCGTCGACGACGCCGCGCATTCCGCCGCAGAACCCGGTATCACCCATCATCTGGTCGAGGCGACCGGTACCTTCGCAACGGTGGAACACCATGAATGACGAACAGGTCTCGGCGGCCGACGCCCTCACCGACGCGCTACGCGCCGATATCGAACGCCTGCTCACCGCCGAACCGGAGGTGCGGGCCGACGCCGACGATTCGGTCCATCAGATGCGGGTCGCGACCCGCCGGTTGCGCAGTGTGCTGCGCTCCTACAAGAAGCTGATCGACCCGGACGCCGACAGCCGGATGCGCACCGAACTCGCCTGGCTGGCCGGGCTGCTGGGAGTGGCGCGCGACGCGGAGGTCCGCGCCGAACGTTTCATCGCGCTGCTCGACCGCTACGCCGATCCCGGATCGGCCGCCCTCGAACCCACCCGCGACCGCCTGGTCCGCGCCGAACGCGACCGGTACGCCGCCGCGCACGGCGAGGTCCTGACGGCACTGGACAGCGACCGCTACCGCGCCATGCGGCGGGAACTGAAGAAATGGCGCGACGCTCCGCCGTTGCGCGAATCGGTCGACGCGATACCGGCCGGCGAAATGTTCGAGACGGTACTGCGCAAGGACCGGAAACGGGTGCGGGGCCTGGTGCGGTCCGAGCCGACCGTGGCACCCGCCGACCGGGTCGAACTGCTGCACGATATCCGTAAAAGTGCCAAGCGTTTACGGTATTCCTGCGAAGCCGCCACCGCGGTCCTCGGCGATACCGCCGCGGACCTGGGCAAACGCGCCAAACACCTGCAGACCGTGCTGGGCGATCACCGGGACGCGGTCGAATCCTACGATGCGCTGCGCGCCCGCGCCGCCGAAGCCCGCGCCGCGGGCGAGGACACCGCCCTGTTCGAGACACTGGCCGATGCCGAGGACACCGCGGCCGGTCGCCACCTGGCGCAGTATCCCGCGGCGGCCGCAGCCATCGACACGGCCTGAGGCCCGGTTCCGACAGCGGAGTGGCAGAGCGGGTTTCGAGGGCGTGGCTCAGCCGGCCACCGTCGCGCCCCGGCCGGAAACGAGCCGGGCCGGTACCGGGTTGCCCCGGTACCGGCCCGACAGTACGGAAATCCGTACGGACTACTGCAACGCCAGCATCGAGCCGCTCAGTTCGTGCAGCGGACCGAACACCGTGAAAGTCACCCGGCCGTTCGGGTAGGTGGAGGAAACGGCCGCGGCCGCGTCCAGCGCCTGACCGAACGACGGAGCCGACGGATGCGGAACACCCGCCACCATCTGCCCGATATTGTTCTGATCCACCCAGCGGGTATCCGCCGGGCTGAGGTCCACCCGCACTCCACCGGGCAGCGGTGTCACCGCGACGGCACCGGCCGAGCCGGCGCCCACGGTAGCGAGAACAGATGCGGCCCCGGCCATCAAAGCTCCGGTTGCCAAGGTACGTGCTACCCGCATATGTGTTGTGACCTGTCTTCCGATAGGTATGAATCGGCTCGTTCCGCGAACTCCAGGGCACCGGGCGAGCCTGCCGACCCCGCATACTTTATGACGGCGATCACCATTTATGCCAGTTCTGCACGAATCCCGCCGGAAAAGATCGTGCCCACCTGGCAACTGATACTGTGGCGAACCGTAAGCATCCGACTACATCCGAGCTGGAGTTTCCTCACGTATGTCCACTCTCATCTATGACTATCTGCTCCCCCTCGTCGGTCCGCAGCAGGCTGCCTCCCTCGCGCAGATGTTCGTGATCGGTCCCTCGGCCTGAGTAGCCGCTGGATGAACGTCGTCCCCCGCCGGGCGGGGGACGGTGTCCATCTCGCGGAGTTACCATCCGGCACGTGCACAGACCTCTGTCCTTACTCACCGCCGTCCTCTTCGCGGTCCTGCCCGCCGTCACCGCCTGCGGAAACGACGGCGCCGAATCGACCCCAACGGCATCCCCTGCAACGACCGCCGCGACTCCCGATACCGCGCAGATAGACCAGGTCAAGGCCGGTTCCTTCGCGATCAGCTTCCGCGGTGCCTTCCCCGGTCTCGCCGAAGGCCGCGACGATACGGCGATCACCGCGATCTTCACCGAAACCTGCGCCGAGATCCGCTCCGGCGAACCGCAGGACGAGGTGGTCTCCGCGCTGTCCGGCCGGCTCGCAGCCGGCGGTACCGAAGCGACCGACGCCGAGACACAGGCCGTGTATCAGATGGTCGCCGTCATGTGCTCGGGGCGATAGCCACACGCCGATCCGCACCCCGGTGAATTTCGTCGTCGCGACCCGCCGCGGAATTCACCGGAAAAGGATGAGTGGCACGAATCGAGCGGCCCGGGCGAAACGGTGGTTTTTCCGATCAGCGCCCGCGGGCGCTGTCCTCGCCGAACAATTCGGTCGCATATCGCGCGGCCCATTGTGCGAAGGTCGTCGCCGGACGACCGATTATTTCTTCGACCACCCGGTTCGGCGGCAACGTGTGCCCATCCAGCCCGATGAGGACATTCTCGACATACCATTGCGCGTTGTCCCCCATCGCCGGGCCCAGCGCACGCACGGTCTCCTCGGGAGTGACACGCACGAAATCGATCGTGCGGCCCAGCGCTGCGGCGATCTCCCGCACCAGTTCGGCTCGGCTCAGTTTCTCCGGGCCGGTCAGCTCGTACGCCCGCCCACGGTGACCGTCCTCTGTGAGCGCGACCGCGGCGACCGCCGCGATATCGTCCATCGCGATCGGCGTGCTACCGGCCCCGGGGTCGGGTTCGCGCACCGCGCCGGTCTCCCGGATCTGCTGCGCCCACATTCCCGTGTTCTCCATGAAATCACCGGGCCACAGATGGGTCCAGGCGATCCCGCTCGCTTCGACCGCCGTCGCGATCGCCCCCCACCAACTGTCCGGTTCGCCGGATAGATCGACGATATGGCGCACCCCGGCGGCGCGGGCGACTTCGACCACCTCGTCCACCCCGTCCTGGATCGATGCCAGGTACATGCGATCCACCCCATCGAACGCGGCGGGCAGCGTTTCGGGCCGGCGCAGGTATCCACGAACCGCTTCGACGCCGGGCGGCAATGCGGCCTTCGCCGGGTCGACGGTGAGCGCGCGGATATCGGTCGCACCTCGTATCAGCAGCTGATCGACGACCTTGCGGCCGATGTTCCCGGTGGCACCGGTCACCAGAATCGCCATACTCATCTCCGCTCTGAACCTGGGGTGATCATCGACCCGGCGTCCGCCGAGACGGGCTCACCGGTGGAACTTCGAGAAGTCGCCCTCCCACAGCACACTGCCCGCGGTCACCACCGCCGGATTCAGCTGCGCCTTGGTCACTTTGTACGCATGTTTCACCGTCTGGCGGCTGCCGGGCGGGATCAAGCCCTGCACGCCGTCACCGAATCCTTCCGGCGGTGACTTGACGTGGGGAGCCGCGGTGCCCGCGTCGCCGTACACCACGGTCGGCGTCGTCCAGTTCTTGCCGTTCCACACATCGTCGGTGATGTTCTCGATCTGCAGGGTGAACACGGTCACCGGCCCCTCCTGCGAGTTCACCTCCTCCACCGACACGATGAACGCCGCCAAACCGGACTGGCCGACCGCGGTTTCGGCCGGATCGTACAGCCCGCGTGTTTTCGTTGCGGGGGGCACGCTCGCCGCCGAGGTCTCCTCGCTGGCGACGATGGTCATGGGCGGGGCCTGGCCGGTCGATGCGTCATCGGCTGCGCAGGCCGACAGTGCGCACACGGCGGCCCCGACTGCGGCGGCGGCGAATTGTCTGGCTCTCATCGTGTTTCCCTGGTGCCGGCACGGGGCACTCGGTGGCCCCCGCTGTGAAACAAAGATCGTACGCCCGGTTCCCCCTCCGTCCAGTTCCCCGCTGCCACCGTCGGGAACGACCGCGCGAATCCGGCACGCGCTGCCGGGGCGGGGCGGACGGGTGCGGACGAGCCGGCCAGTAAGCCGGATCCTGTCCCCGGTTCGCACCGGGGGGCGGCCATCCATCTGGGCACACCGTCGCCGGGTACCTCGAGCGGTCCACCCGCAGGCTCGGGCGAGCAGCCCTCGAACACCTGCGCAACCGCACCGCGAGGTGCGATCTTCGACCTTGCTCCGGGCGGGGTTTACCGAGCCGCCCCGGTCACCCGGGGCGCTGGTGCGCTCTTACCGCACCGTTTCACCCTTACCGCACGGCCCTCACGAGCCGTGGGCGGTCTGTTTTCTGTGGCACTGTCCCGCGGGTCACCCCGGGTTGCCGTTAGCAACCGCCCTGCTCTGTGGAGTCCGGACTTTCCTCGGCGCCGAGCGTGACACCACTTGGGTGTCCGTTCCCGGCGCCGCGACCGCCCGGCCGACTCATCCGCCGCATCAGGATACTCGGTGGCAGTCGACCGCCGCCCGCCCCCGGTCGCCGCGCGCTCCTGCCAAGGCTGGATGACTCGTCCGGACCGATGACTCGGTACGGTCGATGATCATGGAGCGTGTCGAGGTCGGCTTCCCGTCGGGAGGTCAGAAATGTGCCGGCTGGTTGTACCTACCGGCCGGCCCACCCAAACCACGCCCCATCGTCGTGATGGGGCACGGGTTGGGGGCCAACCGGGAAATGGGACTGGATCGGTTCGCGCGGCGGTTCGCCGCGGCGGGAATGGGGGTGCTGGTCTTTGATTACCGGCATTTCGGGGCCAGCGACGGCGATCCCCGGCAGGTGGTGAATCTCGCCCGGCAGCGCGAGGATTGGATCGCCGCGGTGGCCTATGCCCGGACGATGCGCGGTTTCGACGCCACCCGCATCGCCCTGTGGGGCACCTCGCTGGGCGGCGGCCACGCCCTGGCCGTCGCCCCGGACGACGCCTATATCGCGGCGGTGGTGGCGCAGGTCCCCTTCGTCAGCGGAGTCTCCTCCGCACTGGCGAAGGGACTGCTGAGTTTCGTAAAGGTGGGCTTCCTGGCGGCGTCGGACCTGGTGTTCGGCACGATCTTGCGCAAGCCGGTGCAGATCCGGCTGGCCGGACGTAAACGTGCCACGGCGATGATGACCGGTTCGGATGTACCCGCCGGATTCGGCCGGTTGGCCGAGGAGAGCGCGAACTACCGGCCCAAGATCGCGGCCCGCGCGGCCTTCTCGATCCTGTTCGCCCGTCCCGCCCGGCATGTGAAGGAATTGAAGATGCCGGTGCTGTACGCGCTGTGCGACAAGGATTCGATCACCCCGGTGAAACCCGCGCTGCGGGCCGCCGAGAAGACCAAACACGCGGTGGTGAAGCGGTATCCCGCAGGTCATTTCGATCTGTACTTCGACGAACTCTTCGAACAGACCGTCTACGACCAGACCGAGTTCTTGATCTCGGTGCTGCGTCCCTGACCGCCGGTACCGGCTCTACTGCGCCTGTCCGGTACCCGCGTAGATGTTCCCGGGCCGGCGGTCGACCGCCGGCCCGGGAACATCTGCTGGGCAATAAACGCACCCGAGTGGGATGCATTCGCCGCAAAGCCTGTGCCGGAACGGTTTCCGTGATACATCTGGGGCGTGGCGGATGCAAGCGAGCCTCCGGGGAGTCCCGGTACTGCCGATCTGGTCTGGCAGCGGTTGGAAGACCAGCTGCGGTGGTATCGGACGAAAAGCCGACATGCGCAAACCATGTACAAACGGGTGAAGCTGGGCCAGATCGTGGTGGGCGCGATCGTGCCTGTCATCGCCGGGGTCGGCGTGCCGGGTTGGGTGACCGCGAGTGCTGCCGCGGCAGTGCTGGTGGCCGAGGGAGCGCAACAGCTGTTCCAGTGGCACAGCAACTGGCTGCTGTATCGTTCGGCCGCGGAGCAGCTCAAACACGAGAGCTTCCTGTACCTCGCCCAAGCCGGCCCCTATGGTTCGCCGGATCGTCATATCAGGCTGGCCGAACGCATCGAGTCGGTCATGGCCGAGGAGAATGCCACCTGGGCGACCCAAAGTGATCAACCAATGGAGGAGGCGAAGCAACTACCGGCGTAGCGCGGACAATTCCGCCACGCACAGCAATCGTCGGCTGCGGACCGAGCAATAGGACAGGCGGAAATTCCCGGGCTCCTGCGTGATTCTACATCGGAGGGGATCGGCATCGATGCGTATTTTCCTGAGTCATTCCAGCAAGGACAGTGCGGTGGCGATCGCGTTGAAACAGTGGCTGGCCGAGCAGGCTCCGGCGCTGGACCGCGAAGTGTTCCTGGATGTGGACCCGACGACGGGGATAGCGGCGGGACGGCAGTGGAAAGCGGAATTGCGCGCGGCGGTTACCCGCTGCGAGGCCGTACTGTGCCTCGTATCGGCGCATTGGCTGAATTCGCGAGAATGCCAGGTCGAGTACCGGACCGCGGAAATGCTCGGAAAACGGATCTTCGTCGCGCGGCTGGGGCCGGTGGGCGAGGGAGATATCACTCGGGAATGGCAGCGCAGCGACCTGTACGGCTCCGGTCCGTCGACCAAGATCCGATTGCCGGGCCGCCTCGAACCGGTGGTGCTGCGCACAGCGGGACTGACCCGACTGCTCGATGGGTTACAACAAGCGGGAATCGCCGCGATCCACTTCCCGTGGCCACCGCCGAACAACCTCGACCGGTCCCCGTATCGGGGCTGGCGTCCACTGGATCCAGTGGACGCGGCCGTGTACTTCGGCCGCGACACCGAACTGCTCCACGCGTTGGATCGGCTGCGCGGGATACGAGTCACCGGCAGTCGCAGGCTTTTCGTCGTTCTCGGACCTTCGGGCACCGGTAAATCGTCGTTCTTGCGGGCCGGGCTGATACCACGTCTCGCGCGCGAGGACCACGAGTTCACAATGCTCGACATCGTCCGGCCGGAACGATTCGCGATAACCGGATCACTAGGGCTTGCCGCCACCGTGCACGCCACCCGTGCCGGTCTGGGACTTCCGTTGCCAGCACTCGGTGACATCAAGAAGGTCCTGCTACGGGGCGATGCCGACGTCTTGCGCGAGTGGCTGGCCGAGATCCACGTCGTGGCGTCCCGGCGCCTACCCGACTCGAATTCCGCCGCACCGACTCTGCTGCTGCCGGTCGATCAGGCCGAAGAACTGTTCGCCGCGGATGCAGGGCCGGAGGGACGGCAGCTGCTGGATCTGCTGTCGGCGGTGCTCACCGCGACGATCGGCGAACGGGTGCCGCTGATCGTGGCCGCTACCATCCGCACCGACCGCTATGAGGTTTTGCAGTCGGCACCGCAACTGGCCGGCATCGGCACCGAACTGTTCGACGAGCTCACACCGATGCCGCGGCATCGGTTCCGCGACATCATCACCGGACCCGCCGCACGTGCCTCGGCCGCCGGCCACCGCGTCGAGTTCACCGACGAGCTGATCGACCGACTGCTGTCCGACTGCCACGACGGGGCCGACACACTTCCGCTGCTGGCATTGACCCTGGCCACCCTGCACCGCGACTACGGCCACACCGGCCGGCTCACCCTCGAGCACTACCGTGGTATCGGCGGCGTCGCCGATGTGGTATCCACCGAGATCGACAAGATCCTCAACCCCGATACCGCCACCCGCGAACAACAGCTGGATCTATTACGGACGGCATTCGTCCCCTGGTTGGCGACCGTTGCCCCCGATACCGACCAACCGCTGCGCCGCATCGCCCGCTACGACGATCTGCCCGCCGCGGCGCGACCGCTGATCGACCGGTTCGTCGACCGGCGTCTGCTCGTCAAGGGCCACGACGGCAGGAGTGTCACCGTCGAGGTCGCGCTGGAAAGTCTGTTGCGCCGATGGGACGACCTCGCGGCCTGGCTACGCGAACAGGCCGACGACCTTCGCACCGCCGACACCCTCGAAAACGCTGCCGCCGACTGGGAACGTCACCACCGAGCCGACGCCTGGCTGCTGACCGGGACCCGCTTGAGCGGCGCGCAAGCCCTCGCCGGCCGCCCCGGCTACCGCGACCGCCTCGCCGGCGTCACCGAGTACCTCACCGCCTCACGCCGGCACGAGAACCAGCGAACCGCATCCAAGCTCGCCCGCGCCCGCGAGCACGCCGAGGCACTACGCCGCCGCGCCCGGGCCCTGGTCGTTCTCATGGTGGTGACAGCACTCGCCGCGGTACTCGCCGGGACCGGCTTTCTCTTACAGGCCGAGGCCGGCCGGCGGGCCGATGCCCGTGCCCGCGAAGCGATCGCCACCCGCCTCATCTCCGAGGGCACACCCATGCTCGTCGGCGACAGACCTGGAGGTACCGTGCGTGGCGTCCGGCAAATCCTCGCCGCTGATGCTCTGGGCTCCAGCCCGGCCACCCAGCACGCGCTGCTCAACGCGCAGTACCGGCTTCGTGACATCATCGAGTTGGGTCCGGATCTCCCACAGCCGGGTCGACTCGGTAGCAGGATTCACGATCCGGCAGTTGTGATCCCCGAGAACGGCGGGAACGTGCGGATCGTACGAGCCGGCGCTCCCGAACAATTTTCGTTCCTGCCCGGCGACATCACTGTTCGAAGTGTCAGTGAAGACGGTTCGACTGTTGTGATCGGCGACAAGATAGGGAATGTGCGAGTCATACGGACCGGTGCTCCCGAACGGTCCTTCCACATGCCTAACCAGGTCGCGGAGGCCGAGGCCAGTGCGGACGGTTCGACTGTTGTGGTCGGTGACGCCATGGGAAATGTGCGGATTGTGAGAGCCGACGATTCCGGACACTCTTCGCTCCTGCCCGCCAACATCACCGGTGTGGGGGTCAGCGCGGACGGTTCGACCGCGGTCGTCGGTGATTTCAAGGGGAATGTGCGGATCGTACGAGCCGACGGTGCAGAACAAACCTTCCTGCTGGACGGCTGGATCACCGGTGTGGGGGTCAGCGCGGACGGTTCGACCGCGGTCGTCGGTGATTTCAAGGGGAATGTGCGGATCGTACGAGCCGACGGTGCAGAACAA